>JASLKB010000030.1 GCA_030747775.1 Acidimicrobiales bacterium
GCCCACCTCCTCGATGGCCAGCGCCTCGAGATCCGCGTCGCTGAGCTGCACCTTGCGGTCGGCCAGTTCCTTGAACCGGGTGAACGCTGAGTTCAGCGCGTCGCCGTGGATCTCGTGGCCCAGCTTCTGGAGGGCGTCACGGAAGGCGGCACGCCCCGAGTGCTTCCCGAGCACCAGCTGGCTCTCGCCCTGACCCACGGCGGCCGGGTCCATGATCTCATAGGTAGTCCGCTCGTTGAGCACGCCGTGCTGGTGGATCCCCGCCTCGTGGGCGAAGGCGTTTCGGCCCACCACGGCCTTGTTGTACTGCACCGGATAGCCGGTGAGCCTGCTCACTATGCGGCTTGACTTCGCCAACTCCTCGGTACGTATGCCCACCTCGAGGCCTGGGTACGAGTCGGGTCGGGTCCGCATCGCCATGACGATCTCCTCCATGGCCGCGTTGCCGGCCCGCTCGCCGATCCCGTTGATGGTGCACTCGACCTGACGGGCGCCAGCTTCCACGGCGGCCAACGAGTTGGCCACGGCCAGGCCGAGGTCGTTGTGACAGTGGGTGGAGATCACGTAGTCGCCGGTGATGCGTTCCCGAATGGCCCGGATTCGCTCGGACCACTCCAACGGGGTGGCGAAGCCGACGGTGTCAGGGATGTTGAGCGTCCCGGCGCCAGCGTCGACAGCCGCCTGGAGCACATCGCACATGAACTCAAAGTCAGACCGCGAGGCGTCCTCGGGGCTGAACTCGACGTCGTCGGTGTACTCGCGGGCCCGGCCGACCGCTGAAATGGCCTCGGCCAGCACCTGTTCCGGACTCATCTTGAGCTTGTGTTCCATATGGGTGGGGCTGGTGGCGATGAACGTATGGATGCGCCGCTTCGTCGCGGGCTCAATGGCCTCCCAACATCGGTCAATGTCCTTGTGGGCAGTCCGCGACAGGCCACAGATGGTGGGGCCTTCAATGGAGGAGGCGATGGCGTGCACGGCCTCGAAGTCGCCCTGGCTGGCGATGGGAAAGCCGGCCTCGATGTAGTCCACGCCTAGGCGCGCCAACTGCTCGGCGATCTCCAGTTTCTCGCCCACGTCCAGGGAGATGCCCGGCGACTGCTCGCCGTCACGGAGGGTGGTGTCGAAGATGATCACCCGATCGGCCTTCGTCTGCTCGCTCATGACTGGTGCTCGTTTCCCGGTGGCGCCTGCGGGCGCCACTCTTTCTGTCGTCTTGATGAATCTCGTTGTCGGATGATGCCACCGCCTCTCGGCATCTCGCCGCCTGACCGAGCCCAAAGGCCCTGACCTTGAAAAAAGGCCCTGACCTTGAAAAGCAGAGAACCTCCTGGCCCGGTGGGCACAGGAGGTTCGGGCGAACGCGTATGTGAGGCGTTCGCCCTAGGTCAGCAGCAGGAGGTCGAGAACCGGTCGCATCGTCGTCAAGTATAGACGCCGCCGTCCGACCGATCACAACTCCTCGCGGCGGCCCTGTCCTTTCGACATTCGATCCGCCGCACAGTTCCCGGTCAGGTGCGGTCCTGTCTCCCGGTCCGGTCGGGGACCTCGAAGCCGAACCGGTCGGCAAAGAAGGCAAGTTCCGCCTCTAACGCCCGTACCACGTTGGCTGCCTTCCGGAACCCGTGCCCCTCGTCCGGGAACTCGATGAGTTCGAACGGCACACCCTGTTCCCGCAGGGCGTCGGCCATGGCATGAGCCTGGGCCGGTGGAACGACGCGGTCCTCGGACCCCTGCAGCAACAGCAACGGCGTAGACAGCCGATCCACGTGGTGAATGGGTGACCGCTCCCGATACACGACCTCGTCCTCGGGCCACCGTCCCACAAGGCGGTCGAGGTAGCGGGCCTCGAACTTGTGGGTGTCGGCAGCCAGCGCGGCCAGGTCCCCTATGCCGTACCGGCTGGCCCCGGCGGAGAAGACGTCGTGGAAAGTCAGGGCGGCCAGCACTGTGAAACCACCGGCACTCCCGCCCCGGATGGCCAACCGTTCGGCATCGACCCGTTCTGTGGGTGGACGGTCGTCCGATGATAGGTACCGGGCTACGGCCACGCAGTCGTCCACGTCGAGCACCCCCCAGCCACCGCGGAGACGGTGCCGGTAGGGCCGGCCGTAGCCCGTGGATCCGCGGTAGTCGACGTCGGCCACCGCGAAACCCCGGCTGGTCCAAAAGGCAACGGCAAGTTGGAGTTGGGTGCGAACCGACCCAGTCGGCCCACCGTGCACGAGCACGACCAGAGGTGGCCTTTCGTCGACTGGGGCCTCATGGTCTGGACTGGTGGGCGGGTACACCAAGGCATGGGCCTGCTCGAGCTCCCCGTCTGGCCCCCCTTCCGGACTGGAGGTCGGGAAGTCGATCTGCTTGGGAACCGGCAACCAACCCGACGCCAGGCCCAGGTCACGAGCTTCCCGAAGCACCTCGGTACTGGTTCTGGTGACGGCCACCAATGCCGGTTCGGTGGTCCACGAAGCTGCCACCAGGACCACGCCGTTGCCGTGGGCGGCCAGCGACCCGATCGACGTGGCCGGCAAGTTGGTCGACAACGGCTCGACCTCAGTCACCGTGCCATCGGCGGCGAGGACGGCCAGATGATCCGTTCCGTCCTCCCGGCGAGCGAACCAGACGTCGTCGCCGACCAAGGCGTAACGCGACAACCCGAACACCCACTGCGGCGTGGCCACCTCGAAGTCGCCGGCGGTCAGGCGTTCCAGTTCCTCGGTCGATGGGTCCTGCCGGTACAGGTGCCACCAGTCATCCCGGTCGGTGACCACGTGAAGCACACCGTCGTCCCGCCACTCCGGCTGGAAGAACGACTCGCTCGAGTCATGGCCATCAACCCCGATAGGCCAGGCCAGCCGTCGGTGACCGGTCAGGCGACCGGACGCAGACAGGTCGCCGACCCAGAGTGTGGTGTCGTCCCAGGGCAAGTCCGGGTGGTCCCACTGGATCCAGACCAGATGCTGCCCGTCAGGCGACACCCGGGGGTTCGAGACGAAGTCGGAGCCGGACACCAACACCTCGACTCGCCATGAACCATCCATGGCCACAGCCACCAACTCGTTGGCCGGCTCCAACCCACTGCCAACATGAGACTCCCGGACGCAGATTGACCACCGTCCGTCAGGGGTAATCCTCCCGTCGGCGTACCGCAAGCCCCGCGGCGTTTCGGGCGCCGGCGTGAGAACCATGGGTTCGACGTCGGGACGATCCGGCTCCCTGCGGACAAGGCGTTCGTCGGACCGATCGACGTGCACCAGCACGCCGTCGGCCACCCACCAAGCACCACCGCCGTACTCGTGGACACCGCTTCGCACGTCGACTCCCTCGGGGACTGCGTCGACTACCGCCCCGTCGGACGTTCGACGCACGACCACGGTCCTCCCGCCCTCGTCAGGCCGTGACTCGGCCCACCAGATGTCAGCGCCATCGACCAATACCTCGCCGAGTCCTACAGCCCCGCTCACCAACGAACGGGCTGTGATGGGCGACGGCCACGAGCCGTATGGCAGGACCGCCATGGTGGGCCTAGGCCTGGCTCAGCCGGTCAGCAGGTCGCTGATCCGGGTGAGGCCCTCTCGCAGGTCGTCATCGCCGAGGGCGAACGAGAGACGAGCGTAGCCGGGCGATCCGAATGCCTCGCCAGGCACGATGGCCACCTTGGCTTCGTCGAGGATGATGGCCGCCAACTCGGAGGTGGTGGTGGCCACCCTGCCGGCGATCTCCCGACCTAGAAAGCCCGTGAGGTCCGGAAAGGCGTAGAAGGCACCCTGGGGCGTCAGCATGTCCACTCCTTCGATTGACCGCAGCATCTCGGTCATGGTCCGCCGTCGACGGTCGAACGAAGCTCGCATGTCAGCCACCGCCGTGAGGTCTCCAGACACCGCTGCGAGGGCGGCCCGCTGGGACACGTTGGCCACGTTGCTGGTGCCATGGGACTGGAGGTTGCCGGCTGCCTTGATCAGGTCAGCGGGGCCGATCATCCACCCGACCCGCCACCCGGTCATGGCGTACGTCTTAGCCACGCCGTTGATGGCCACGAAATGGTCGTCGATCTCGGGGACCAGCGCCCGCATGGAGTGGTGCACGTTGTCGTCATAGGTCAGGTGCTCGTAGATCTCGTCGGCAAACACCCAGATGCCGTGCTCGACGGCCCACCGGCCGATGGCCTCGATCTCGTCGGCTGGGTAGACCGCTCCCGTCGGGTTGGACGGGGAGACGAAGAAGAGCGCCTTGGTGTGCGGGGTGCGGGCCTCCTCCAGCTGGTCGACGGTGACCCGGAATCCCGAGGCGGTGTCGGTGAGAAGCGGCACGGCCGTGGCACCGGCCAGAGTGATGGACTCCGGGTAGGTGGTCCAGTACGGCGCCGGCAGCAGGACCTCGTCACCCGGGTTCAGCACCGCGGCACAGGTGTTGTACACGGCGTGCTTGCCACCATTGGTGACCAGGATCCGCGATGTCTCGGGTCTCCACCTCGAGTCCCTCTCGGTCTTGTCGACCAGGGCCTCCTTCAGTGCCGGGAGGCCCCCAGCCGGCGTGTACTTGTGGTTGGCCGGGTCCTGGCATGCCGCCACCGCGGCGGCCACGATGTGGCTTGGCGTGGCGAAGTCCGGCTCACCAGCGCCGAAGCCGATGACCGGTTCACCGGCCGCCTTGAGAGCCTTGGCCTTGGAGTCGACGGCCATAGTTGCCGACTCGGCGATGGTGGTGATGCGTCGGGAGAGTCGTTCGGTGCTCATTGGTTCTCCTGAAGGGGAATGGGCAGGGGTCGGAGACCAGCCCAGCCTGCCAGCCCGGGCGCCCGATCCCGACCGGGCATCCCGGGTCGGGGTTGTCGGTCAGGGCGCGATCGCCGTCCGGGCGACGGGTTCGGGGGCCTGCTGACGACGGGACAGGCCTCGCCGGATCGCATCCAGCAGGACATCGCGCAGTTCTCCGGGAGCAACCACCTCGTCGAAACCCAGCCGGGACGCTGAGCGGTAGACGGCGGTGGCCTCAGCGTCCGCTATAGCCTCAGCGGTCTCCTCGTCGGCCCCCACCGCATCACCCGCCCCCCGAGCCCCCATGGCTCCCAGGGTCACCCCGGGTAGGGCCACCGAGATGGTCTGACCGTCGAACGAGACCATCGACATGGCTAACGAGCCGAAGCCGTAGGCCTTCCGGAGCGTGGCCTGGACCTTGATTGTGCGGGCCTGGGTCTGGGCGGCGAACATCCGGGCGCCAGCCCGCAGGATCCCTGCCCGTTCTGAGGCCGTGCCGGCCAGCACCCCAGGGTTGTCGGTCAGGAAGACCAGCGGCAGGTGGAACGAGTCGGTTACCTGGATGAAGTGGGCTGCCTTGTCGGCCGCCGCCACGTCGATGGTGCCAGCCCGGACCGCCGGCTGGTTGGCCACCACGGCCACCGGCTCGCCTCCCAGGTGGGCTAGGCCACAAATGATGGAGGCACCGAAACCCGACTGGACCTCGACGAACCGTCCGTCGTCGACCAGGCGCTCGACCACCGGACGGACGTCATAACCGCGAGTGGACCGCCGGGGGATCAGATCCACCAGGTCGTCTACTGGCCGGGAGCCGGTGTCGCTCCCCTCCCGGCGCGGCGGATGGGACCAAGCGCTGCTGGGGAAGAACGACAGCCAGGTCCGGACCATGTCCAGGGCACCGCGGTCGTCATCGGCCACGTCGTGGACCAGGCCACTGGCCACTGCCACGTCCGGACCACCGAGTTCCTCGGCGGAAACCTCCTCGCCGAGGGCAGCCTTCACGACCGGTGGGCCGGCGGTGAATACTGCAGCGTCACGGGTCATCACCGTGTAATCCGACAACGGCACCACCAGGGCACCGTGGCCGGCCGACGGCCCGAGGATGGCCGTCACCAACGGGACCCGACCGGATAGTCGGGCCTGCTGGATCAGGTCGGTCGGAGTCCTACCCGGTTCAGCACCCCCGGTTCCCGATGGCCGGTGTCCCGCCCCCTCCAGCAACATGACCAGCGGTAGTCGGTCCCGTTCGGCCAGTTCGGCGATCCGATGCCGCTTGGCAGTACTCCCCGGCCCGATGGAGCCACCCAGCACAGTGAAGTCCTCGGCGCCCACCATGACGGGTCGTCCGTCGATGGTTCCCGAGCCGGTGACGATCCCGTCGGCCGGTGCCGTACCGCTGGCGGCCCCCCCGGGGCCGACCAGAGTCCCGATCTCCCGGAACGAACCGGAGTCCAGCAGGTGGTCGATCCGGGCTCGGGCGTCGAGTCGGCCACCGGCGCCCTTCGCCCGGTGCCGCTCCAAGCGGTCGGGGCCACCCATGGCTCGAGCGTCAGACCGTCGACGCTCCAGGTCGTCAAGCAAGAGGTTCCAGGCGTTGGAGTCGGTAGTCACGGGCTCAGTCTCACCCAGGGCGGGCCCCAAGGGGAAAGCCGACCCGCTCTCCGGCGACGAAACCGTCCTGGTGCGACCTCGGATCAGTCGCAGGCCACGAAGTAGGGAGCGAGGAACTCCCGGGCCGCCTCACCTCGAGCCTGGTTGGACAGCCCCTGGTAGGCGGTACAGGCCAGTCTGGTGAGTTCCGCGGCTCCGCATCCCAGAGCGTTGGCCCGTTCAGTGAACGCCTCGGCTTGAAGGATGTGTTCGATCTCGGTAAAAGGCCGCCCGTCGCCGACGGCCTCCAGGTCGGCCACAGTCCGATCCCCCAGGACGTCGAGGACCGCCTCGGCGGTGGCCCGCCCGGCCTCGACCAATCCGCCACAGGAGGTGGCCCGTCGGGGATCGGTCACCGCGTCGTCCCCGCAGGCCGCAGCGACTGCTAGGAGGACGAGTATCAGGGCCAGCGCCAAACGTTTAGTCACCGAAACCAGTCACCCAGCAACCAGGAGGGCGACAAGCACGAAGTGGACCCCCACCGCGGCTGTCACCAAGGTGTGCCAGACCTCGTGGTAGCCGAACACCTCCGGCGACGGGTCGGGCCAACGGGCCCCCAGCATCAGTGCACCCCCGCTGTAGAGCAGCCCCTCGACCACGACCAGTGCCAACTCCACTGCTTCCAACGATCGAAATAGATCCGGGGCGACCACGATGGGTACCCACCCCAGGCCGATGAACAGCGAGTTCATGAGACCTTTCGGGGGATGGAACGGCAGGAGTCGAACGCCTACGCCGACACCAGCTCCGATCCATACCGCCCAGAGCAGCAAAGTGGCTGCACGGCCATCGAGTGCGCTCAACCCGATCGGCGTGGCACTTGCCGCTATGAGCACAAAGATTGCTCCGTGATCGATCCGGAACAGGACCTCCCACGTCGGGATGGACCAACGACGCAGGTGGACGAGACTGCTCGCCGAGAACATCAGCACGGCCCCGGTGACGAAGATCCCGACACCGGTGCGGTCCCGACCAGCCGGTGCTGAGGCGACCAGCATCACACCGGCCACCAACGCACACGGCACGGCCGCCCGGTGCATGACGCCCCGCCACCGAGGTCGGGGCAGTAGCAGGGAACGCTGTACCGACGCTGAGACGCCGACGAGCTCCGACGGGTCCACGCCCGGTTCCCCGATCGATTTGCCAGCCACGACGGCGAAAATAGACCCACCAGGCGCGCTTCCCGCGGCAGCCCCAGCCCGACTGGTTAGGTTCCCACTCAGGAACGATTGAGGCACGGGTCAGCCCATGAGCCGAAGGCCTGCGGTGACGACCATGGCCAGGCCCACCACCACAACGAACGGTGCCCGTCGGAGCACCGCCACCACTGCGACCGCCACGCCGACAAGCCGGGCATCGACAACGAGTGCGGTACCGTCGACCACCGTCGTGAGGACGACGATGCCTGCAAAGAGGGCAGGCGGCAAGAGGGTCGTCACTGGTCCCAAAGTCGCCGAGAAGCGGTCCCCCGCCACCACCCCAGCCAGCTTGGCCATGTAGCACCCGCCTGAGAGGACGAAGATGGCCGCCCAGTTCACGACGCACCGTCCCGCAGAGCCCGTTGGCGGACCACCAGCCCGACAGGGACGGCCAGCGCAGCCATCAACATGGGTACCCCGGCGGCGCTGAACGGCACGGCGACCAGTGCGATGGTCCCTCCCAGTAGGGCGGTCACCCGGCCTGGACGGGTCCGCAGGTGCGGGACCAGCAGGGCTACGAAGGCTGCCGGGAACGCCGCGTCGAGGCCCAGCACCCCTGGGTCATCCATGGCGCTGCCGGCCACCAGCCCCAGGATCGTTCCGACGTTCCAAAAGGCGAACAACCACAGGCCCGTGGTCCAAAAGGCCTCTCTCGCCTTATCCGGATCGTCCTGTGCGGTGGCAATAGCTGTGGTCTCGTCGATCACGAAATGGGCCGCCACCGCCCGACGCACCAGGCCACCCCGAAGCAGGGGGGCGATGGACGGCCCGTAGAGGGCGTTACGGGCACCGATCAGCAACCCTCCACCCACCGCTGCCACCACCGTCCCACCACCGGCCGCCACCGACACCAGGGCGAACTGCGACGCGCCGGTGAACGTGAAGACTGAGAGTACCGAAGCCTGGCCAAGCCCCAGCCCCGACGAGTCGGCGAACACGCCGAAAGTGATGCCAATCAGGAAGCAAGCGGAGGCCAGCAGGAAGCCATCCCGACGGTGGGGAGGCATGCGCCACGGCAGGAGGGCCGAGTCGTTCAACCCGCGGAGCCCAGTCGTTCGACCAGGGCGTCGACGAGGTCGTCCAGGGTCGCTGCGCAGGCGTCGAAGTCGGCCTGCTCGCCTGATGCCGGATCGACGATCTCCTCCCAGTCGGCGACCTGAACCTCGGCCAGGGTCATGGCCTCCAAGCGGTCGGCCAGGTTGGTGCTGTCGCCAGTCGGGAGTTCCCGGGCTAGCCGGGGTAAGGAAGCTGTACGGCCAGCCAACTCGGGATGATGGCGACGGATCCACGCCACGTGGGAGGGCTCCATGGCCACCACCAGGTCGACGTCAGCATGGTCGCTACCGAACTGTCGGCTGCGATGGTCCAGATCGACCAGCCCGTGGTCGGCCAAGGCCGTGCGGGTCCGCTGGCTCATCGGTAACCCCTCGAGGACTAGCGTCCCGGCCGCCACGGCGCCCCAGCCAGGTGCTCGATCAGCGAACATGGCCCGTGCCATGACCGACCGGGCGGCGTTGCCGGTACACAGGAAACAGACGATGGGGCGGGTCATCGATCCTCCCCGGAACCGGTCTCCTGCGCACGAGCCGGCACCGCCACGAAGAGCGCCTCGGCCTCCGCGGTCACCGTCGAACCGTCGGCGACGACACCTGCGTCTTCTTCGCATACCAGACAGCGGGCCCGGGCCACCAGACGCCTCCCTGAGTGGCGAACCACCCGGGCCTCGAATCGGAGGTCCACGTCCAGTGGTGTGGGCTCCCGGAACCGGATGGCCAAACGCGCCGTGACGGTCGGACCCATCTCGACCAGTGACGGGACCCCACTCAGGACATCGTCGAACAGGCCAGCTAGGTAGCCGCCGTGTAGGCGCTCCGGAGGGCCCTCCCGTGACCGGTCGAGGCGGACCGACCCGACCACGTACCTACCATCCTCATCGACCTCGGTGGTCACTACCAATGGTGGGGCCAGCGGGTTGGCCTGCCCCCGGAACAGGCTGTGGTCGAACGCCTCGGCACGCAGCCGTGCCTCGAGTTCGGTATCGATCTCCGCTAGTGGCACCTCGTACCACCGGCGTCGCTCTGGCCCGTCCAACGCTTGGCGAGCAGCCGCCACCATCGACCGGGCCGCAGCCACTGCGTCGCCGGTCAAGGTCAGACGGTTCACGTCGGCCACCAGAGACCGCACCTCGTCGGCCAGCGCGGCCCGATCCACCCGACCGTCGGTCATGTCACGGAGGTTCCCGACCCCGTAACCATGCCTAGATCAACAGCGATCCGTCGACGGTGACGGCGTGCGTCGCCCCACGATGCCGACAGCGCCCAGCCCCGCTTTAGCCAGAGTTGCAGGTCATGCTCGACCGTGTAGCCGATAGCCCCGTGGCACTGCAGCGCCGAGCGGCAGGCCAGGTCCACGGCATCGGACGCCACGGCCTTGGCCATCGACACCAAGGTCGACGGACCAGCCGCTCCGGTCGTACCAGGTGGGATGGTCCCCTCGGGCGCCCGACCGTTGGCCAGTGCCCAGGCGGCCGTCTGCACAGTGGGTCGAGCGAACTCCACCGCGATGGCGACGTTCGAGCAGTGGTGCTTCACGGCCTGGTTAGCGCCGACCGGACGGCCGAACTGCTCGCGCTCGATTACGTAAGCCACAGTGAGGTCCAGCAGGCGCTGGGCCACTCCAACGGCCTGGGCTGCCGCAGCCCACGCCCCCCGGTCCCACAGGGCGGTCACCGCTGCCGGATCATCCGACACCAGTGTCACGTCTGAGACCGCGACGGTGACCTCTGTTAGGCGCCGCGCACCATCAAGGCTCTCGACGGGTCGACCGGAGACCGAGGCAGCCGGCACGGCATGGACCGCTCCATCGACGGCTAGCACCACCAGGTCGGCACAGTCGCCGGCTAGGACCAAAGGGCTGCTAGACGTGTCGGTCGGCGAACCGGCGGTCAGTACCGCCGAACCCTCGGCCGCCCGTCCCAACCACTCGTCACATGTCGACGAAGGCGCCAAGTCACGCAACACCGGAACCGCCACCGCCGAGTGCTCGGCCACCGGGCCCGGGCATGCCGCCCGACCCAGTTCCTCCAGCAACAACACCTGGTCGACCTCGTCCATCCCGAGACCGCCATGTGCCTCGGGAACGGTCAGGCCCAGCACTCCGATACCAGCCAGGGTCTCCCACAGACCGTCGACCGCACCAGTCGGATTCTCCCATGAGGACCGGATGGCCACCGGCGAGCAGACGTCGTCGAGGATGTCACTCAGCGTCTCGGCGAACAGCAAACAGTCATCTCCCAGTGCGAAGTCCATGGTGATTCCCGCTACTTCCGAGGAAGGCCGAGTAGCCGTTCGGCGATGATGTTGCGCTGGATCTCGTTGGTGCCGGCGTAGATCGGCCCCGAGAGGCTGAATAGGTAGCCCGACATCCAGCCCTGACCGTGCTGACCCGGATGGTGGGCCGAACCGACCAGTTCGCCCCGTTCGCCCAGCAGTCGGAGGGCCGTGGCGTGCAGTTCGACGTCCAGTTCGGACCAGAAGACCTTCCCGAGCGACGAAGCGGCACCAAGTTCGCCTCCGCCGGACAGATGGGCGGCCGTCCGGTAGGTCTGCCACCGGTAGGCCTGCGCACCGGTCCATGCCCGGACCACCTCGTCCAGCAGGCCTTCATCGGCGGTTCCAGCCTCCATCAGGTCTCGGTACAGGTCGGCCAACCGGTCGGCGGCGGCCAGGAACCGTCCCGGCGCCCGGAGGTTCAGGCCCCGTTCGCTGGACGTGGTGGCCATGGCTACATTCCAGCCCTCGCCCTCCGCGCCTAGCAGGTTCGACTCGTGCACCCGGCAACCGTCGAAGAACACCTCGGCAAACGCCGGCTCGCCGTCGAGGCGTCCTACCGGACGGCGCTCCAGACCTTCAGCATCGGTGGGCACCAGCAGGTATGAGAGACCGCGATGGCGCTGGGAGTCAGGCTCGGTCCGCACGATGCAGAACAGCCAGTCAGCCCATGCACCACGCGAGCACCAGGTTTTCTGTCCGTCCAGCACGAACCACTCGCCATCCCGGACGGCCTTGGTGGAGATGGAGGCTAGGTCGCTTCCTGAATCGGGCTCGGACCAGCCTTGGGCCCAGATCTCCTCACCGGAGGCCATGCGGGGCAGAAAACGGTCCTGCTGGGCCTGGGTTCCGAAGGCGTAAAGAGTGGGCCCCAGCAGGCTGATGCCGTTGGTGTTGACACGACCCGGCGCACCCGACCGGTAGTACTCCTCCTCGAAGATCAACCACTCGACAAGGCCGACGTCCCGGCCGCCATAGGCCTCGGGCCACGACACCACCGACCAACGAGCGTCGTACAGCACCCCCTCCCACTCCCGATGGCGTTCAAAGCCCTCGGGCGTGTCCATGGGGGGCAGTGGTTCGGAGGGGAGATGATCGGCCAACCAACCATGCACTTCGTCGCGGAAGGCCTGCTGTCCAGTCGTGAAGTCGAGGTCCACCGTGCTCAGTTCTCGCTCGTCGTGCCAGACAAGCGGTCGAGTGCCGCCGTGGCCTCGGCCATCGTCCGGGCAATCAGTTCTGCACAGGTCGGAAGTTCGGCAATAGTGCCCACCCCCTGACCCGTCGGAAGGATGCCCACCTCGGCTCGTCCCTCGACCATGCTGGCCCGAGTGAGCATCGGAGCGTTGGCGGCCATCGCCACCTGGCTCCACGTCATCTCCGATGACCGCTTCATGCGCAGCCCCTCGACTAGCAGCTTCCCAGGCGACGTCGAGGTAAGGCGCCGGAACCGGAGGGCGTTAAGGGCCGCCCGCGGGAAGGCCAGTAGTCGGGACCGTTCAAGACGGGTCACCACGTCGGTGGCCACCACCCGCTGGGGAACACCGTCCACGGCCCGGGTGACCACCGTACCGGTGACCGACGTGGACAGGTAGACAGCCTTGACGTCGTCGGGGACGTCGCTGTCGGCGGTCAGCAGGAAGCGGGTTCCCATGGCCACCGCGTCGGCTCCGAAGGCCAAGGCGGCAGCCAGTCCGCGGCCGTCGGTAAACCCACCGGCGGCCACCACGGCCACGCCACTGCCATCCAGGGCGTCCAGCACCTGAGGGATGAGGATCGAGGTGGGAACGAGGCCTGTGTGCCCACCACCTTCCGCACCCTGGGCCACCACCGCGTCAACCCCCCACTCGGCAACCTTCTCTGCGTGTCGAGCCGCACCGACGGTCGGGATGACGACCACCCCCGCCTCCTTCAGGCGTTCGACGATGGCCCGCCCCGGGGCCTGGGCGAAGGAGGCCACCCGGACACCCTCGGCAATCAGGTAGTCGACCCGCTGGTCCACGTCAGTAGCATCGGTGCGGAGGTTCACGCCGAACGGCGCGTCAGTCGCCGTCTGGACCTCGGCGATAGCGGTCGCCATCTGGTCGAAGGTCATGGGGGCCGCTGCGATGACGCCCAGGCCGCCGGCCCGTGCCGTGGCCGCGGTCAGGCGAGAACCGGACACCCAGCCCATGCCGGTCTGGACGATCGGGTACCGGACCCCGACCAGGTCGCAGAACCGCGTGTGTAGGCGCCGGTCGATCGACGTGGGATCCACTGGTCAGCCGCCGAACTCGGTCTTGCGCAGACCTCGGGGGTCCAGCACCTCGCGGATGAGCTGGAGCTCGATGTCGGTCGGCAGTCGGCTCTCGGGAACCTCATTAGGCACAACCAAGTCAAAGCCGGTGGCCTCGACCACCTCGTCGACCATGACCCCGGGGTGCACCGACCGCAGGCGCATCCGAGGGGACTCACCTGTATCCCCATCAAGGGTCTCGAAATCCATCACCGCGAGATTGGACACCACCCGTCGGATCTCGTGGTTGGTTCGGATAGCCGCCGATAGCGGGGCCACCCGGTCGTAGCCCGGCCCCGACACCACGTCCACCGTGGGGACAAAAGACCGGGTCGAGTGGTTGGGTATCCAGTATGTGGTGACGTGGTTGACCAGGTTGCCCGGCGCCCCCCTAAGGCCCAGCAGCTGGGCCTTAGGTCGTCGCCAGTCACCAATGGCCGCGAGGTTCTGGTTGCCGTGGGCGTCGATCTGGCTGGCGCCCATGACTATGTGACGCCGGCCCGACCAGACGACATCGAATAGGTCGCGGTAGGGCATCCAAGCCTCGACGAGGCGCTCGGCATCGTCGTCACCCACCGGGAGCGGGTTGGCGGCCAGCACCGACACAGCGTCGGTCATCACCATGGCCGGCTCGAAGGTGGCGCGGGCGAGGCGCCCACCGATAATCGGGGTGGTCCCGATCGGGTTGCAGAGGATCTCGCCGTCTCCCCGGAAGGCCTCAGCAATAGCCACTGCACAGACCTCGTCTCGGGCCGCTGGCTCGTGGAGCGTGTCACCCGCGCTCATGTGCTCGTCCATCTCAACCATCTGTCCCTTGAGCGTCGAGCCGCTTGAGGTACTCGGCATGGCTGGGAGCCTCCAGCCACCGCTCCACGAAAGCCCGCCAGGCCTCGGGGTCCCGGGCGGTGGCCGCGTAGGCCTTCTGGAAGGCCTCGTCTCGGCCATAGTCGGGTGGGCACTCGGTGAAGTGGGCCCCTCGGGGTGACTCAACTACGCCGTCCACAAAGATCCGTGGGATCTTGAGGGTGTGCAAAGAGCCCTCTTCGAGCAGGGTGCCGGTGTCGACGACCTTCTCGCAGGACAGATAGGTGGCGGCAGCCGCCTTGGCGAACAGGTCGTCAAAGTAGAGATCGGGGCCGAGGAACTGACCGTTGCCCGCCGCATCGGCCCGGTTCATGTGGATCAGGGAGGCGTCCAACTCGAACGCAGGGATGGCCACCAGCTCCTCGTGGACGCCGTCGACGCCCGGGTACGGCGAGGTCACGGTGGCCAGATCGGGATTGATCAGCATCATGTCGCTGCCCAGCCCGGCTCGGGTCGGATAGAAGGGCACCCGGTGGGCGGCCGCCAATAAACCGAGGTAGAACGCGCCCTCGTCCAACTCGACCACCTCGATAGTCCCCTGCTGGCGGGCTTGGCGGAAATGTGGCTCCAGCGGGATGGAGTCCAGCGACACGAAGCCGTACATGACCCGCCGGACCTTGCCCAACGCCGACAGGATGCCGACCTCCGGTCCGCCGTAGCAGACGATGGTCAGGTCGGTCAGTTCGCTCCGGGCAATTGCCCGCACCAGTGACATGGGCTTGCGGCGCGAGCCCCAGCCCCCGATGCCGATCGTCATTCCGCTGGAGAGTTGGGCGACGACGTCATCCTCAGTCATCCGCTTGTCTGGACGCCCATCGGGTGCCTGAAGCGTCGAACCCGCGTAGGGCGCCATGGTCTGTGGCGCAGACGGTGCCGGAAAGGAGCCTGATGATGAGGTCACTCGGTCAACGGTAGGCGAGGTGGGGCCGCAGCGGAAACCCTGACGGTCCGTCAGATTGTTTGATCCGTCACGGTGCCCTCCGGTTAGCGTGACTTCCGTGGCTTCCTCGCCGACCGCCCTTCCCGACCCGTCAGGTTGCCCGGACCGGACCGATCCACTGGACTTCACCGGACGATCGGTCGTGGTGACTGGCGGGTCCCGAGGCCTGGGCCGGGTGATCGCCACCACCTTTCTGGACGCGGGTGCCGACGTCGTGACCTGCGCCAGGAGTGAGCCTGATGCCCTCGTCACGTCGACCGACGGGACCCGCGAGGCCACCTTCGTGACCGCCGACGTCCGCGACCCCGATCAGGTAGCTGCCGTGGTGGCCTCCGCCATGGCCCAGTCCGGACGGATCGACGTACTGGTGAACAACGCCGGGGGCGCCCCACCGGCTGACTCGGCCACCGTGTCATCCCGCTTCAACGAGAAGATCATCGCCCTAAACCTTCTGGCGCCCATGACCTTCTGCCAAGCCGTGCACCCGACCATGTCCACCCAGGACGGTGGT
The DNA here is from genome assembly GCA_030747775.1 of Acidimicrobiales bacterium. Lineage (GTDB taxonomy): Bacteria > Actinomycetota > Acidimicrobiia > Acidimicrobiales > MedAcidi-G1 > UBA9410. The sequence continues at coordinate 15,526 of JASLKB010000030.1, forward strand.
GGTGTGATTGTCAACATCTCATCGGTCAGCGGAACCCGGCCCAACCCGCATGGCGTGGCCTATGGGGCGGCCAAGGCCGGACTGGAAAACATGACCCGGACGTTGGCCCACGAGTGGGGTCCGGAGATCCGAGTGGTGGCCCTCACCGTGGGCATGATCGTGACTGACGAGGCCGGCGCCTTCTACGGCGGTGCGGACGGACAAGCCGCGGTGGCCGCCAATCTGCCTGCCGGCCGCCTCGGTCAGCCCGCCGACGTGGCCGATATGTGCCTCGTGTTGGCCTCGCCGCTGGCCCGATGGGTGACCGGCACATGTCTCGAGGTCCACGGTGGGGGCGAAGGTCCGGCCTATCTGGGCGCCGCGGGCGTCTGACCGCTCCCGTGCCACCTATCCACTGCTGGCGGTCGCCCAGCATCGAGGTACGCGACGGTGCGGTGGCCGGCCTCGGCGTGTTTGCCGTAGAACCCATCAGCGCTGGTGATGTCGTGGCCGTGAAAGCCGGCCACATCGTCCACCGTGACGAGGTGGTGCGCCTCACCGCTGAGATCGGCGACCAAAGCCTCCAGATCGACGACGATCTCTATCTGTCGCCTCGGACGGCCGCCGAGGTGGACGAGACCTCAATCCGGATCAACCACTCGTGTGACGCCAACGTCGGCTTCCGAGGCCAGGTGCTCTACGTGGCCATGCGCGACATCGCCATCGACGAAGAGCTCTGTCACGACTACGCCATGGACCGGACCGACGACTATCGCCTGGAGTGCGGCTGTGGAACGACGGCCTGCCGAGGCACGGTGACCGGCGACGACTGGCGCATCCCCGAGGTTCAGGCCCGCTACGAGGGGTTCTTCCTGGAGTATGTGGCCGACAAGATCCGCCGGTCGGCCAACTCCTAGCGACCAGCCTCCTCGCCGATTTCAGTCAGCACGTCGATAATGGCCGCCCCGAGAAGGCAGGCGATATCTGGTGAGAGGTGGCCGACAAGGCCCAGGCCCGGCCGGCAGACCCACAGATCTCCCGGGGTTCCCCCCACTGGGGCTCGTCGGGCAGGATGCGACTATGCCCCCTGAGTTTCGGTTCGAGGACGCTCCCCCATACGGGAAGGTCGAACAACTCTCGCCACTGGTCCGGCGTGTGGTCGCCAACAACCCGTCGAAGTTCACCTACCACGGATCGGGCACCTTCATCATCGGACCGTCCGGGAACTCGGATCAGGTGGCCATTATCGATGCCGGACCGGCCGACGAAGACCACGTAGCTGCCGTTCTCAGAGCCGTGGACGGACAACAAGTCACCCACCTGCTGGTCACCCACACCCATCCCGACCACTCGCCGGCCACCGCGGCCATTCAGGCCACAACTGGTGCCCCATCCTTTGGTTTCGGTCCCCACCCGCCTGAGGCCATCCGAGCTCACGACGAACGGGTGCGAAAGGCCATCGAGGCCGGCGAGGAACCTGAGTCCGAGGACGGCGAGGGAGCAGGCGACCGCGACTTCGTCCCCGACGTGGTCACTGGTGACGGCGACATCATCGCCGGCCAGGGTTTCACATTTGAGGCCCTGCACACACCGGGCCACATCTCCAACCACCTGTGCTTCGCCCTGCGGGAGGAGGACACACTGTTCACCGGCGACCACGTCATGGGCTGGTCAACCACCGTCGTGCCGGCACCCGACGGCGACCTGAACGACTATCTGGCCAACCTACGTCGCCTTCTGGATCGCCCGGAGACCACCTATCGACCCACCCACGGTCCGGCCATCACCGACCCCGTCGGCTACGTGTCCTCCTTGATTGAGCATCGGGAGCATCGGGAACGCCAAATCGTCGATGCTCTGGTCGATGGACCACGCGACATCGAGTCCATCGTGGCCGACCTGTACGCCGACGTCGACGAGAAGCTCCACAAGGCGGCAGCGGCCGTGGTGTACGCCCACCTGTTGGCACTGTCCCGAGCTGGACGAGCCACCACAGATGACGCGGCAGATGATCCAATCTGGAAGGCGGACTGGCGTCTGATCTAGGTCAGGCCCGCTGGCTGGAGACCGACACGACCTCACCGGTCATGTACGACGAATAGTCGCTGGCCAGGAATACGACCACGTTGGCCACCTCCCAAGGCTCGGCCCCACGGCCATAGGCCTCGCCGGCCGCCAACTCGACCAAGAGTTCCTCACTGCTCGTCCGGGCTAGAAACGGATGAGTGGCGAAGCTGGGGGCCACGCAATTGATCCGGACACCTGACTCCACGCCCTCGATGGCTGCGCACCGTGTCAACGCCATCACGCCAGCTTTGGCAGCCGCGTAGTGGCTCTGACCAGCCTGAGCACGCCAGCCGAGCACCGAGGCGTTGTTCACGATCACCCCGTGACCCTGGACGCCCATGATCCGCATGGACGCCCGGGTGCAACGCATCGACCCGGTGAGGGTGACGTCCAGTACCCGGTCCCACTCCTCATCGGTCATCTCGACCAGCGGAGTATCACCTCCCAGACCGGCGTTGTTAACCATCACGTCGATACGACCATGTTCGGCTAGTGCTACATCCAGTAGGGCCTGCACCTGGTCCTCATCACGGACGTCGCAAACCACCGTCACCGGGCGAATCCCGGCCAGCTCAGCCAGCAGGTCGGCCGCCTCAGCGAGTCGGCGCTCGTGAACGTCAGAGATGACGACGGTCGCCCCCTCCTCTACGGCCTTCTTCGCCACGGCGTAGCCGATGCCCGCCCCGGCCGCCGCCGTGACCACGACAATCCGATCGGCCAACAGGCCGTGTCCGGGCACGTAATCGGGAATGTCCACGTTCTGAAGGCTAGGCCGAGAGGCCGGTTACAGGTTTGACACCCAAGTAGGAGGGCTAGGTCCCGCTATCCGCCCCAGTCGATGACTGGGCCTCGGCCATCTCCTTCATGCGCCGATCCAGGTCGGCGAACATCGGCATCTCCTCGTCGCCGATGGTGGCCGGGAGTTTGACGGCGATCTCGTCGACGGTAAAGGCCTCACCGTCATCGGCCCACATGTGGCGGATTTCCAGGGGCTGGTTCCACACGGCGATGCGCTTGCCGGTGCAGGTGTAGATCTGGGCCGTCACATCGCGGGCCATGTCAGACATAAGCCAGACGGCCAGAGGAGCGATGGCCTCAGGACTACCGGCCTCGATCTCGAACGGCACGTTCTCCGACATGCGCGTCATGGCTGCCGGGGCGATGCAGTTGGCATTGACTCCATACTTCTTCAGGGCAAAGGCCGCGCTCCGAGTCAACGAGACGATGCCGCCTTTGGCAGCCGAGTAGTTGGCTTGGGCAGTCGACGCCACGAAGGCCCCGGAGGTGAAGCCGATCAGGCTGCCCCCGGTCTCCTGCTTGCGCATCACCGCCGAAGCGGCCTTGTAGAGCGTGAAGTGGCCCTTGAGGTGGACGCCGACCACATGGTCGAACTCCTCTTCGCTCATGT
>JASLKB010000031.1:0-2145 GCA_030747775.1 Acidimicrobiales bacterium
AGTGAGACAGATGGTCAAGACCGTCGAAGGGCAGCGGTTGGCGTGTCCACCCATACCGCAGTCCCGGTGCCACGGCAGATCCCCGAGACCGTCGGTCATTCCTGGTCGCTTCCACAACACGGTCACCCTGTCGACCGAGTCCGGACCATCGTCCACACTGGGGGACAACTCCTCATCGGCGATTCCGACGATTTGTCGCACCCGCTGGTCGTCAACCAGAGCGTTCAGGCTTGGTCGGCTGGCTGCCCGCAGAACGCGGGTCAAGACCTCGGTTCCGTTTCCATCTCGACCCCACCAGGAGGTCATGTCACCCGGTCGAGCCTCGTCGGCCAGGATCTCCGCCTCGTCCAGCATGACGTCAACCTCGTCGGTGTCGAAGACGCCAGAGACACACAGGTAACCGGCCGTTCGAAGGAAATTCGTAGCGTCAGCAGCGGTGACCTCCAGTTGGGAAAATGGAAAGGTCCGGGTCGGGTCGAGTGGTGAATCATCGACGTCTCGTAGGTCAGCAGCTTCGGGGTCGAAGATCGGCAGACCATGGAACAAGGCACGGAGGCCCGGCTCCCAACCCATGAACCGGAGGGGATCGCCGAATGGCACCGTCGCCCGGTCTGTGTAGAGAAGGCCCGGGGCAGTGTCGAGGTCCGAGGCCAGGCCCAGCCACGCTTCAAGACCGACCGATACCACTACGTCGGCGTTGTCCTCGCCCTCGACCAGCCGGACAGATCCGTCGACTGGCACGAAGGTCCAAGAACCAGCTGGCGTACGGACGGCCAAGGTCCCCTTGTCAGACAAGTAGTCATGGGCCAGGGCACCCGTTCCAGCGGCAATTCGACCAGGTAGTACCTCGGTGTGGAAACGCTGGAACGATTCGGCGTCGGGGCTCAGGACTCCAGAATCAGTGGGCTGCTGGCTCATGACCCGACGGTAGTTAAGTGAGACCACTGAGTGCCATGACTATCTGAATGGTGCGATGGGTCCGGTGTAGGTTCCGCGACCGTGATCTCGCGGCCAGACCTTGACGTGCGGGCCATGGCCGCCGGCCGACTCGCCAACCTGCGGACCACCATGGTCGCTGACGCCATCGACCTACTGGTGCTGCACAATCCGGTGAGCCTCCGCTACGCAGTGGATTACCGCGGCTTCAACACCTTCCAGGCCCACATCCCGTCCACATACCTGCTGCTGCCGGTGGAGGGCCCTGTCGTTATCCACGGCGCCTACGCGGTCGACCTCCCGCTGGTCGACGAGATGCGGCCGGGCAACTCGGTGACAGGCTTCGACGCGGGCCTCGACCAGGCCGACGCGGCCCGCCGGTTCGCTACCGACGTGCGGGCCGCCGTCGACGCCCTGGGGCGTGACACGGTTGCGCGGGTGGGCGTGGAACGCCTGCTGCCGTCGGCCCATGCCGCGTTGGATGACGTCGGGATCCAGGCCGTGGACGCCGAAGGGACCATCGAACTGTCCCGCAGCCGCAAGTCCGATCTCGAGATGGCCGCCCTCGGACATGCCATCGATGTCGCCCAGCACGGCATGGCCGTCATGGAGGCCGCCCTGGTTCCCGGCATGACCGAGAACGGCCTGTGGTCGCTCATCCACCAGGTGAACGTGGCCCACGACGGCGACTGGTTCGACGGCCGGATGCTCTGCTCGGGGCCGCGTACCAACCCCTGGTACCAGGAGGCCGGTCCTAGGGTCATCGAGGCGGGCGATCTGGTGGCCTTCGACACCGACATGATCGGGCCCTACGGCTACTGCGCCGACATCTCCCGCACCTTCCTCTGTGGGGGCCTGCCCGGCCGTAGTGCCGGTCCCGTCACGTCGACTACTGAGCAGCGACGCCTCTACGAGATGGCCCGCTACGAGGTCGAGCACAACACGTCTCTGCTGCGGGTCGGAGCATCGTTACGTGAATTGTCAGCGGCCACGTGGCGCCAACCAGACGAGGTTTGGGTGAACCGGTACGTGTGCGCCTTCCACGGGGTGGGCATGTCGGACGAGTATCCGAAGATTCCTTACCCGGCCGACTGGGATCGGTGCGGCTACGACGGCGAGGTGGAGGACGGTGTGGTGCTGTCCGTGGAGTCCTACGTCGGGCCCGACGGTGGCGCCGAGGGCGTGAAGCTTGAGCAGATGGTGCGGGTC
>JASLKB010000031.1:2245-18703 GCA_030747775.1 Acidimicrobiales bacterium
TGGTGCTGTCCGTGGAGTCCTACGTCGGGCCCGACGGTGGCGCCGAGGGCGTGAAGCTTGAGCAGATGGTGCGGGTCACCGCCGACGGGGTCGTCCCGCTTTCGACCTACCCGCTGTGGGACGAGGACTGAGGTCGTCCCAGGTGTCGATCGACGAGGCCTACGGCCTCTATGACGCGACGGGGTTGGCCGCACTGGTGGCGTCCAAGGAGGTGAAGGCCGCCGAGTTGGTAGAGGCGGCGATATCCCGGATCGAGTCGCAGAACCCCAGGTTGAACGCTGTGGTCCTTCCCGCCTTCGCTGACGCACGGGACCGGTTGGGGGCCGAGGTTCCGTCGGGTCCGTTCCATGGCGTCCCGTACCTGGTCAAGGACCTCAACACCAATGTGGCCGGTCTGCCGTCGACGAACGGGAGCCGGGCCCTGCGCCACGTCGTCCCGACCGTCGACTCGGTCCTCGTGGGTCGGATGAGAGATGCCGGTCTGGTGGTGCTGGGCAAGACCAACACCCCGGAGATGGGCATGGGTATCTGTACGTCACCGGTCCTGAGGGGGCCGACACCGAATCCGTTCGATCCGACCCGCAGTGCCGGTGGATCCAGTGGCGGCTCGGCGTGTGCCGTGGCCTCCGGGATGTTGCCGGCAGCCCACGCCACCGACAGCGGCGGTTCGATCCGGATCCCTGCGAGTAACTGCGGGTTGTTCGGGCTCAAGCCCACCCGGGGTCGGGTTCCACTCGGGAACGATGCCCCCGAGGGCCTCGATGGCCTTAGCACGAGCCATGCCGTCACCCACAGCGTCCGCGACTCGGCGCTGCTGCTCGATTCGACCCATGGTCCGCTCCCCGGATCTCCACCGGGTACCGCCGCCCTTCCGTCACCTGCCGGCGGTTTCGTCGGCGCCCTCGACAGGCCGTTGCCGCCATTGAGGATCGCCATCTGGACCGAGGGCTTGGCGGACGAGTTGGTGGACGAGGCCTGCCGGGCCGCGGCCTGTCAGGCGGCAGCCCTGGCCGAGGCAATGGGTTGTGAGGTGGCCGAGGCTCGGCCACCTGTCGACGGGTGGGTCGTGCGCGAAGCACTGTCCGTGGTGTTCGCAGTCAACGTCCACGCCATCGTGGCCGGGATGCTCCAGGTCCACCCGGATGGAGATCCGGCGGATCTCTTCGAGCCGGCCACGCTGGCTGCCCACCGTCACGGCATGGATGTCGGTCCCAAGGACCACCGCCGAGCCGTCGACGAAATACATCGGACGGCCCGGACCATGGAACGCTTCTTCGGGGACTACGACATTCTCCTCACTCCGACTCTGGCCGCTCCACCACGTCCGCTGGGGATGATGGACATGGGTGGCAGCGACTGGCCTACCTACATCTCGGCGATGCTGGACGAGATCCCGTTCACCCCGCTGTTCAACGTGACCGGTGGACCAGCGGCCTCGGTCCCGCTGGGTCGGTGCTCTAGCGGTCTGCCGGTGGGCGTCCAGATCGGAGCGGCCTTCGGCAACGAGGCCACCGTGTTGCGTCTCGCCCGAGGGTTCGAGGAGGCAGCGCCGTGGCACGACCGGATCTGATCCGACCACCTGTCGTCCTCTACTTGGCGTTCTCTGAGGTGGCGTCCGGGGGAAGCCCCGCAGGCGTGGCGGTCGACGCCGCGGAACTAGACGCGGAGACGATGCAGCAGATGGCCGCCGAGGTTGGGGCTCCGGCCACCTGCTTCGTCACCGGACTGGCCGACGGGATCATCGATGTTCGGTTCTTCTCGACGACGACCGAATACGGAATGTGCGGGCATGGCACGGTCGGACTGGTGACATCACTTGTGGAACAAGAGGCGGTGGTACCCGGTGCCGATGGCCGGGTCGATCTGGTCGTCCGATCAGCAGGAGGAGCCGTCGAGGTGGAGGTGCGTTGCCGGGGGGATGGCCGGCCTGAGGTGTGGATGGACCTCGCGCCGGCATTCTTCGAGCCCGGCGGCGTTGATCCAGCAGAGGTGGCAGCGCTACTGGGCGTCGCCACCGACAGCCTCGACGCCACCCTGCCGATGGAGCGCACGGTTTCTGACTTCACCCACCTGATAGTCCCCTTCCAGGACCTGTCGTCCATGGCAGCGGCAGCACCGGACTTCGACGGCCTCGCCAGGTGGTGTCGCCGGATCGGCGTCGACACAGTGGCTCTGATTGTCGCCGACGAGGCCGACGGCGACCACGACTATCGGTGCCGGGACCTGTGCCCAGCGGTGGGAACCGATGAGGCTGCGGCCACCGGGACGACCAATCGCGCCCTGGCTTGTTGGCTGGTCCGCCAGGACCTGCTCGGAGTGGGAGTCGACGGCCACCACGTGCTGGTGGCGGGTCAAGGCATCGAGATGGGCCAACCGTCGGTGGTCTGCTCCGAGGTCGAGGTGGCCAGCGGTGAAGTAGCCCGGGTCCGGGTCGGTGGTGTGGCCACCCGCATCGGTCCCTGACCCCGGGCAGTTGGTGAGTCCCTGGCCCTGGTCAGTTGGTGAGGACGTCGAACACCGTGCCGAGGCCTCCCTTGCCGTCCATCCGGTAGAACTCGGTGTAGCCGCAGGCATCGCAGGCCATGAAGCCGAACTTCTGGTTCTGGAGGTTCAGGAACCGGCTGACGCCCGATCCGGTGGTGCGGATCTCGCCCTTCTCACAGTTGGTGCATCCGCACTTGGCGCAGGAAAAAAGGTTGGTGGCATCGGTCATGTGCTGCTCCCGGCATCTGGTGGTGTACCGCGAGCGTAGGTGAACGACCAGATCAACCCAAGGCGTCCCGCTGGGCGATCAGCGACTCCAACGGGCTGAGGTCGAAGGGGTCGCTGGTGAGTACCTGTCGCGCGTCGCCAGCCTTGTCGAAGTCTCCGGCCGCACCGCGCTGTTGGCCGATCATGACCACCACGTGGTCGACGCCTACGTCCATGTACCGGCCTACGTCGTGGACGTCGTCCCATGAGATGGCAACCGTGTGTTCGATCTCGGCCGGGTCCCGACCAACTTTGGCGCACCAGTCGTCCAGAATTGCCGAGAGTTCGGCCACGTTGTCCGGCGGGCCGAAGCAGTTCCAGGCATCCGCATATTCGGCCACCAGTCGCAGGGTGACCTTGCGGCCTGAACCCCCGATGAGCAACGGCATCGGACCCACGGGTGGGGGGTTCAGTTTCCCGAGCCGGCTGCGCATCCGGGGCAGGTCAGCCTCCAACTGGCGGAGGCGGCTGCCCACCGTGCCGAACTCGTAGCCGTACTCGTCGTAGTCCCGTTCGAACCAGCCGGCACCCACCGCTAGATACATGCGCCCTCCGGTCAGGTGGTCCAGGGTGCGGGCCATGTCGGCCAGTAGTTCCGGATTTCGGTAGGAGTTACCCGTCACCATCGTGCCGAGCATGGCGTTGGACGTGTCAGCGGCCATGGCTGAAAGCAGAGTCCACCCCTCGAAGTGTTCGGCGTTCGGCTCCCCGTAGAGCGGGTAGAAGTGATCCCAGATCCAGATTGAGTCGGCTCCCATGTCGTCGGCCCTTCGCCACGCGTCACGCAGAGCCTCGACCGTGGTGGCCTGAGGGTGGAGTTGGACGCCGACCTTCAGTGGGGAGTTGCTCATACGGGGCATCATGTCCCAACCGGACAACGGGTTACCAGATGAGGGCTGCAAAGGTGACGCGACGATGATCGAGACGACGAGAGTTCGACGGGGTCCACTGTCCGTCGTGGAGGCGGGGGATCCCGATGCGCCGGTTCTGGTGCTCCTGCACGGGATCGGATCCTCGGGCGACGCGTTCCTGGGCCAGGTCAACGGCCTCGCTGACCGCTGGAGGCTGCTGGCCCCCGACGCTCCGGGCTACGGCGAGTCCGACGACCCGGCCGACGCGCCGGGCATCGACGGGTTCACCGACACGGTGGTCAGTCTGCTGGACGACGTGGACGTGGACCGGGCCGTTCTGCTGGGCGTGTCCTGGGGCGGTGTGATCGCCACCCGGTTCGCGCTGCGCCATCCGGACCGGCTCCGGGCCCTGGTCCTCGCCGATACCAGCCGCGGATCGGGCATCGACGCAGAGCAGGCCGGCATGATGCGCCTGCGGGCCGAGCAGTACGCTGCCAACCCTGAGGCCTTCGTCCGGGACCGTACCCCCCTACTCGTCGCCGACGACACGCCAGCCGAGGTCGTGGACCGGGTGGCGGCCATCATGTCCACGGCCTGCCGGATGCCCGGGTACGGCCATGCCGCAGCTTCACTCGCCGAAACCGACCACTCCGCCGACCTGGGTCGGATCAACGTCCCGACGCTGGTGGTCGTCGGCGAACACGATCGGGTCTGCCCGCCGTCGGACTCACAGTTCCTGACCGACAGGATCCCGGGAGCCCTCTACGCCGAGGTTCCCGCCACCGGGCACCTTCCCAACCAGGAACGGCCCGACGAGTTCAACCGGATCGTCGGCGACTGGCTGGACGGCCTTCGGGCCTGACCGGCACCGGGGCCGGTCAATCGAGGGTGGCCCACTCCTCGGCGCCGTACCGGGCGATGTGGCCGAGCACCGCGTCGACGTCGTCCGGGCCGACCGCCGGGTTCATGAACAACATGCGGAAGGTGTTGACCCCGTGGATCGGCTGGTAGCCGATCAGGGCTGTTCCCTCGGCCTGCATCCGGGCCTTGATACGGGGCGCTAACCGGTGGAGTCGATCCCACACGTCACCGGATCGGCCCTCGGACCACTCTGAGAACAGGCATTCGAGATCCAGCGGTCGGAGCTCGGGAGGCACCCATACGAACACCACGTTGGTGAACCCGGTGTCCACGACGGGGACGAACGCCCCGTCGGAGGCACCGATCACCATGCGGGCGAAGTCGGCCATGGCCACCGCGTGGTCGATCCGCGCCGCGAAACCGTCATCACCGCGGGCCTTCCACGTCAGCCAGAGCTTCAGGGCGTCGACCCGTCGCCCGCACTGGTAGGTCCGGTCGCCTGAGTCCCACTCGCCGAACCGCTTGTCTGGCTGGAAGAGGTACTCGGCGCCCGATGAAAAACAGGCTTCGAGGCGTTCTGGCTCGCGCAACAACAGGGCCGTGCACTGCTGGGTGACGCCCATCATCTTGTGAAGGTTCCAAACCATCGAGTCGGCGCGGTGAGACCCGGTTAGATGGTGGCGGTGGTCGGCCGAGAACAGAGCGGAGGCCCCGTAGCAACCGTCGATGTGGAACCACGCGTCGTGTTCGACACAGGCGTCCGCCACCTCGTTGAGTGGATCGAAGGCGCAGGTCACCGTGGTGCCGGCGGTGGCGATGACGGCCAGCGGGGTCCGCCCTTTGGCCACCGTGGCGGCCATGGCGACTCGCAGGGCACCGGGGTCCATGGCGCCGTCGTGGTCGGTGGCCACCTCCACCACGGCATCGGTGCCGATACCCAGCATGGCTACCGCCTTGCCCGCCCCGTAGTGGCCAGACTCCGACACGAAGACCGACAGCGGCTGGGCGTTGGCCCCGGACCGGACGAGGTCGGGTTGAAGCCGGTGCCTGGCCAACTGCAGGGAGTACAACAGGGCGACCGATCCACCCGGGCAGAACATTCCCGGCGGGAGGCTGGGTGGCACTTCGTCAGGCCCCGGGGAGGGCAAGCCGGCCAGGTGGGCCAACTTGCTTAGCAGGGCGCTTTCCAGCAGGTGGAACACCGGTGCAATTTCGAACGTGGCATTGGCCGTGTTCAGCGCGGCGCCCAGCCAGTCGCCGACCACGGCCACCGGGTCGGCGCCAGCGAAGTTCTGGTTCAGGAACCGGGGGTGAGTGGTGTGGACGGAGTGGTGGAGCACCGTCCGTGCAGCCGCTTCGACAGCGTCATTGTCGTGGGACGGTGCATGTTCACCGAGGGCCAGGCCCACCGAGGAGGAAAAGGCCGTCACCAGCTCCTCGGGTGAAGCGAACCGCACCACCGGATCGTCGCCCCGTGGAGGATCGACGACGTGGTCCAGCGCGCTGGCGGCCAGACGACGGACCAGATCGGTGTCGGACTGGTCGTTGGGTCGGGGATCTGTTTCGGACAAGGGATCCATCGTCGCAGATGGATACGGCAGGTATGCCCTCCGGTGGGGATCCGTGGGAACATCAGACGGTGACCCTCAGGTACCTGAAGGAGGCCAGCCGGCCGCCGAACGTGGCCGACCCCGAAGTAGGTCGTCATGTGGCCGAACTACTGGTCGCCCTCGAGGCGGGTGGCGAGGCGGCGGCGGTCCGCCTGGCCGCAGAGTTCGACGGCTGGAACGGCCCCATCGAGGTCACAGCCGACGAGATCGACGCGGCTACCGGGTCGTTGCCTTCTTCCGTCATCGACGACATCGCCTTCGCCCACCGCCACATCCGCGACTTTGCCAGTGCCCAGCGGGACTCGATGGTTGAGTTCGCCGTCGAACTCTCCCCGGGGTTGGTGGCCGGCCAGCGCCTGGTGCCCGTGCAAGTGGCCGGGTGTTACGTGCCCGCCGGGCGGTTCGCCCACGTGGCCTCGGCGCTCATGAGCGTCACCACGGCCTCGGTGGCCGGGGTCGACCAGGTGTTCGTGGCCTCGCCGGCCCGCCCCGACCGGGGTGGCGTCCACCCGGCGATTCTCCACGCCGCGCATCTGGCCGGCGCCGACCGCGTCCTGGGCCTGGGTGGGGTGCAGGGCATCGGAGCGCTTGCCTACGGCCTCTTCACCGGCAGACCGGCCGACGTGATCGTGGGTCCAGGCAACTCGCTCGTTGCCGAGGCCAAGCGGCAACTCTTCGGCCGGGTTGGCATCGACGTGGTGGCCGGGCCCACCGAGTCGATGGTGGTGGCCGACGGAACTGCTGATCCGGCCACCGTGGCCACCGACCTGATCGGCCAAGCCGAGCACGGCCCCGATTCACCGGTGTGGCTGGTCACCACTTCGGCCGATCTGGCCGACGAGGTGCTTGGCCTTGCCCAGGTGCACGCCGAGGCTCTACCGGACCCGGCCCGGTCATCGGCGGTAACTGCCTGGCGGGACCACGGCGAGGTCATCGTCGTGGACAGCCGTGACGAGGCCGCAGCGGTGTGCGACGAGTACGCCCCGGAACACCTCCAGGTGATGGCCACCGATCTTGACTGGTGGCGCGCCCGATTACGGAACTACGGCTCGCTCTTCCTCGGCGAACGAACCAACGTCACCTTCGGTGACAAGACCAGTGGCCCCAACCACATCCTTCCGACGGGACGGGCCGCCCGGTACAGCGGTGGGTTGAACGTCCACCGGTTCGTCAAGCAGCTCACCTGGCAGGAGATGACGCCAGAGGCCGCGACGGCCCACGGGCCGGTAGCCGCCCGGATCAGCCGACTGGAGGGGATGGAGGGCCACGCCCGGTCCGCCGACCTGCGGGTTGCAGCGCCGACCGAGCAGGCCAGAACCGGTGACCTGCCCCGGGTCAACCTGGACTTCACCGACCAGCCGTCGATCCCCGACGCCGGGGTCCGGCGGGCCAACGAGTTGATGGCGTCGGGTCGCTTGTTCCGCTACGGCGAGACCGGTGCCCGGGAATCCGACGTGGCCGGCCTCGAGGCCGAGTTCGCCGACCTGGTGGGTCGCCGGTACTGCGTGGCCTTCAACAGTTGCGGGGCGTCGCTGGCCGCGGCGCTGATGGCCATCGGCGTCGAACCCGGTGAGCCGGTGCTGATGAACGCCTTCACCCTGGCCCCGGTGCCTGGGGCGGTGGTCCACGCCGGTGGCACGCCGGTGTTCGTCGGCACCACCCCTGACTACCGGATCGACCTGGACGACCTGGCGGCCGCCGCCGAGCGATCCGGTTCCCGGGTCCTGTTGTTGTCGCACATGCGCGGACACGTGCCCGACATGGATGCCCTCGGCGAGGTCACCGACGCCCTCGGCCTGGTGTTGGTGGAGGACTGCGCCCACACCATGGGGGCCGGGTGGAAGGGTCGACCCACCGGCACCTTCGGGATGGCTGGTTGCTTCTCCACCCAGACCTTCAAGCATGTGAACTCCGGCGAGGGAGGCCTGCTGGTTACCGACGACGAGGACGTGGCCGCTCGGGCGGTGCTCCTGAGCGGGTCGTACATGCTCTACGCCCAGCACGGAGCGGCGCCCGAGGCCGAGGTGCTGGAGCGTCACCGGTTGACCACGCCGAACCTGTCGATGCGCATGTCGGCGTTGGCCGCCGCGGTGGCCCGCCCGCAGCTGGTCGAACTCCCGGCCCGAGTCACCAGATGGTCGGCCCGCTACCGGGCATTGGCCGCCCTACTAGCCGCCGACCCTCGCATTCGTATCCCGAACCGGCCCGCTGGCGAAGAGGCAGCGCCGTCGTCCATCCAGTTCTCGGTCGCGGGCCCCGATGGTAGCCCGCCGGACCAGGCGTGGATGGGGGCGTGGCTGGACGTCGCTGAGGCTCACGGCGTGCACGTGAAGTGGTTCGGCCGGGACGAACCAGTCGGGTTCACCAGTCGGTACGACCACTGGCGCTACGCCGACGAGCAGGTCCTGCACGCCACCTCGGTGGTGCTGGCTGGCCTGTGCGACCTGCGAATCCCGCTGTCGATGACCGATGCCGACTGTCGGGACGTCGCCACCGTCATCCGGGCGGCCATGGACGTCACGCCGCCTGGGCCGGCGTAGCCCTCCGGAGGTTCAGCCGCCGAGCGTCTCGAGCATGGCAGCCATCCGGTCCCTGACCGCCTCGACGGCCTTCATGGGACGCAGCATGACTTTGAACTCCACGATCCGACCGTCGTCGTCGCAGGTGATGATGTCGACACCGTTGACGGAGATGCCGCCCATGGTCGTCTCGAACTCCAGGACAGCATGGTTTCCGTCCAGGACGTGCCGGGTGTAGCGGAACCCCGCTGCCCCGCCATCCGCAGATCCCTCCCCGATGGCACCCCCCGGGGAGTCACCGGGAAACACTTGGGAGGCAGCGGTCAGGTACAACTTCGTGAGCTCCCGACCCTTTTGGGGGCGAAATAGCACTGGGGACCAGAAGACGCAGTCCTCGTGGAGCAGGTCGTCCAGGTTGCCGTCACCACCCAGCAGGTCGTGCCAACGGTCGATCGTGGTCCGGATCATGGGATCGCCTCCTTTGTCGGTCGGATCTCGTCGAAGGTATCCATGTCGCGCAGTGTCGGGAATAGTCGCCACCACACGGCCACCACCACCAGGGTGGCCGCGCCGCCGAACACCACTGCCCCTACCAGTCCCATGAACGCCGCGGTTAGCCCAGACTCGGCGGCCCCCAACTCGTTGGAGGCCCCGATGAACACGTTCTCCACGGCCAGAACCCGGCCTCTCATGTCCTCTGGGGTGGCGAGGGGTACCAGCGTCAGGCGGATGAACATCGACACGGCATCGGCTGCCGATAGCAACACGATGGCCGTGAAGGCCAAAGCGAAGTTGCGGGTCAGCCCCAGCCCGATGGTGCCCAGGCCGAACAGGGCCACGACCCACAGGAGAGTTCGCCCCAGCCGGTGCTGAAGTGGCCGGATCGACAGGGTCACGGCCACCACGCCGGCCCCAATGCCCACAGCGGCCCGCAACCAGCCGAGGCCCACCGCTCCGACGCCGAGACGGTCCTCGGCGATGGCTGGGAGTAGGGCCACCGCGCCGCCGAAAAGGACGGCGAACAGATCCAGGCCCATGGCGCCGAAAAGGATCGGGCTGCGGCGGATGAACCGGAGGCCCTCGAACGCGTCGTGGATGGCCTGGCGGGCTCCGGAGGAGGCGAGCCGCCGTACACCCGACGAAGGGACGAACACCACGATGGCCACCACGGCGCTCATGGCGACGGCCGACAGCAGGTAGGGAAGCGACTCGTTGGCCACGAAGGCGAAGCCGAAGACGATCGGACCGACGATCAGTCCGCCCTGGAAGGCCACGGTCTTGAGAGCCACCACCCGGGCTACCACCTCCGGTGGGCTCAGGTCGATGGGCAGTGCCCGTCCGGCCGGTGACGCGAAGGACCGACACAGGCCGAAGAGCAGGATGATGCCGAAGATGGGGACGACTGACGTCGGTGCGGACCGGGCGTAGAGAAACAGGAGCATCGACGCCACCACCTCGCCGGCGGTAGCCACGCCGAACACCAACCGACGGTCGAACCTATCGGCGGCTGCACCGGTGAACGGGGCCAGCAGGGCAACCGGAAGGAACTCGGCCAACCCGAGCAGACCCAGGTGGAGTTCGTTGCCCGTCAGGTCGTACACCTGCTTGCCCACGATGGTGAGCTGCCCAACCACCGCGAAGGAGTTGAGGAAGAAAGTGAAGATCAGCGCCTTCACCCGGAACGGGATCCGGACCGCCTCGGGTGCCGTCATCGACAGAGCGTGCCAGTTTGGTGTCGTTCAGCCCGAAGTGGCCCGCCGGGACGTTCCAACGGTCATCGCTCGTCGTACCGGCTGGCGAAGGATGGAGTTTGTCCGGCCTGCGGGGGGATACCCGGCTCGCCGATGTACTGCCGGGTCTCGGGAACCACCGGTCGGGGTGGGTCGGCGGCCAGCCAGAGTCGCAGCAGGTGCCGTCGGTGCTCGGGGGAGTCGGTGAAAGCCGTCCGGGCGTGGAACACCGTGTAATTGTTGGCCACTACGGCCTCGCCTGCAGCCATGGTGAAGTCCAGAACCAGGTCGGCCCGGTTGGTGGTGGCGTGCAGCAGGTCGAGGGCCTCGTGATCGATGTCGGTCAACTCGATGGTCGGGTCCTCGTCGGCAGCGATCTGGACGTACTCAGGGACGTAGCGGCCGCTGACTATTCCCTCACACTGGCTGAAAACCGGTAGGTGGTGGGGGGTGACCGGGTCGTCGTCAGGCCCCTGTTCACCGAAGCGGTGGTAGCGAAAACCCCGAGCCAGGACGGCCAGCAGGTCAGGCCGCACCCGCCGGATCTCGTCGAAGACGGCCAGCGAGCTCACGAACCGACTCACCCCGCCGGCCTCAGCCGGCCTGATACAGAGGAATGAGAGCAGATCGCCCGGGTCACTGTGGGGGCCCAACTCGGATCGGTTCCGGTAGGCCCTGGCATGGGGGTCGACGTCGGTGACGTTGATGACGTGCCCCAGGCGTTCACCCATCACGCTCTGGGAGACAGCGGTTCCGAGGCGCAGCCCGATGCCCCAGAATATGTGGCTCAACTCGTCGACGGTGCACCGGTCCACCGGGAAACCTCGGAGGAGAGCTAGCCCTCGCCCGTGCAGCACCTCGTGTCGCAGTCCATCCACCAGCGGCTCGAGCGCTCCCAACGGCAGGTCGTCTGTGGTGGCGTCCACCGGATCGACTCCTCGGGCGACGAGGTCGACGGCGGCCGCTTCCAGATCGGCCAGGTCGTCGTCGGGAAGGACGGTGACGATGGCGTCGGTGCCACCGAGATCGACCCCGCGCCACAGGTTGACGGTCGGGACCGGGATCTCGAGGAGGTCCATGACGCGCAACCTATGCCGGTGCAGGTCGGGATCCGGGATTCGGTTGGGAGGTTCGGCCGGCGGCCACCAGCAGCCCAAGGCCAATGGCGGCGTACACCACGAATCCGACGGCCCACGGAGTGGTGGTTTCGCCGAGCTGGATTCCGACGAGAGCGGCCATCAGGGATGCAGCCGAATAGCTGCCGAGACCAAGAATTCCTGACGCCGTGCCGGCCAGCTCTCCCATCGGCTCGAGGGCCAAGGACATGGCCACCGGGGTGACCAAGGCCAGAAGTGTGTTGGCTACCACCTGGATGGTGAACCACGTCCAGAACCCGGGAACGCCGTCAGTAGCCAGGGTAAGCCCGAGCAGGAGGACCCCTAGGAGGATCGCCGAGGTGAGCACGCTCAATCCGACACGATGGGCGCCCCAACGGCCGATAGCCGGGTTGACGAGGATGAAGCCCGCAGCGAAGACCACGGCCGACGCCGCGAACAGGACAGCGAACTGGTCGGCCCGGCCGTATACCACGTCGAACACCTGCTGGGTGCTTCCGAGGAACACGAGGAAGGCCCCATCTACGAACAGGAGGGCTGTGGCGTACAGGACGGTGCGGCGGCACGTCACCACCCGGCGAAACGCATCGAGGGTGGGGCCGGCCTGAAGCGGGCGACGATCCTCAGGGGCCAGCGTCTCGCCGAACCGGGTAGTCCACGCCGCGATCACCAAGGCCAGAAGCAGCCCAACGGCGTACACCCACCGCCACGACGCGGTCCGGAGGATTCCCTCGGCGATCAGCGGGGTCACTACGGGGCCGACCAGGAAGACAGCCGAGACGGTGGACATCATGCGGGCCATCCGGTCGCCGGCATACAGGTCCCGGAGGATGGCCAGGTTCATAAGCGAGCCGGCCGAGGCGCCAAGTCCCCAGACAGTACGGCTCGCCAGCAGGAACCCGAAGTCGGTGGCCAGCATCGACCCGGCGGCACCGGCCGCGTAGATGACCATGCCGGTCCGCAAGGTTGCCATACGACCGAACCGGTCCGAGATCGGTCCGTAGACGATCTGGCCGCCGGCCATCCCGAGGAAGTAGACGGTGATGGCCAGGGTGATCCGGTTGGATCCCGGTGGGAGACCCACGTCGGGTCTCATCTCGTCGAACGCCGGGAGCGAGGCGTCGATGCCGTAGGCCACTGAAATGCCGACCGATGCCAGGAAGGCCACCACACCCCAGTCGGTGCTCCCCCGTGTCTCGGCCATCGGGGGAGTCTGGTGCAGTCACGCAACCGGATACCGATCAGGCTGGACCCGGTGGGGTGGCGTAGCGTCGTGGCATGAGTGAGATCCAGTACAGGACAGCTGATGAGCTGCAGGCCGGCCTCGACGAGATCGGCCGGTCGCCGGTTGACGACGGCACCTTGGAGCTGATCGTTCGACGACCGGACGTCGGCGAGCGAGAAGTGCTCGCCGAGGGAGAACTGGACGTGGCCGAGGGCCTGGTCGGGGACAACTGGAGCCGGCGGCCGAGCAGCACAACCGCCGACGGCAGCCCCCACCCCGACATGCAGTTGACCCTCATCAACAGCAGACTTCTGGCGCTGATCTCCCCGGATCCCGAGCGGCGTGCGTTGGCAGGCGACCAACTGGCCGTCGACCTCTCGCTTTCCCCGGATGACCTACCGGTGTGGTCGCGGCTGCGGATCGGTGATGCGGTCCTTGAGGTGACCGACCAACCCCACATCGGGTGTTCAAAGTTCACGCAGCGGTTTGGGCTGGACGCCCTCCGGTTCGTCAATTCGGAGGAGGGTAGAGCGGTCAACCTCCGGGGCGTCAACGCTCGGGTGGTGGTGCCGGGGACGATCCACCAGGGTGACCGGATCACCGTGGAGCAGCCAACCTCCTAATCTCGGCACATGCGTACGGCGATCGTCACTGGAGCCGCTGGTGGCATCGGCGAGGCCACCGCGTCGGACCTCGCTCGATGGGGTTGGCGCGTCTTCGGTTTTGACCTTCGAGCCGGTGAGTCGAACCTCGCCTCCTCGGACCTAGTCGGCTTCGGCGGATCCATCGAACCGATCCGGGTGGACGTCACCGACCGGGCAGCCGTGGAGGCCGCAGTGGCCGCCGTGCTGGCTGCCACCGGGGGGACCCTGGATGCCGTGGTCGCCAACGCCGGAGTTCGGGTGGCCGGTGCCTTCGAGGAGACCCCGTTCGACGAGGTTCGGCGACTATTTGAGGTGAACCTCGGTGGGGCCATGCACCTGACCCGCGCCGCGCTGCCGGCCCTGCGGGCCACCGAGGCTTCACGGGTTGTGGTCGTGTCATCGGTTGGTGGGCTCTCCGCCCTACCGGGGCTAGCCGCCTACTGCGGCTCCAAGTGGGCTGTCGAGGGATGGGCCGAGTCTCTGGCCCACGAGCTCCAGCCGCTTGGGGTCGGGGTGGCCCTCGTAGAGCCAGCCTCGGTTCGCACCGGCCTGTGGGACTTGGGCACAGTCCACGGTGACCCCGACGGGCCGTACGCCTCGCTGGTGGATGCTGTTGAGGCCGGTGACGATCGGGCGTGGGCCCGGGCGCTGGACCCAGCGTCGGTGTCGGCGACCATGGTGGGCGTCGTCGAGGGTCGGAGGGGGCTCCGCCACCCAGTCGGGCTGACGGCCCGAGCCAGGTTTGCCGCTCGCGGACTGGTCCCGTCCGGACTTCAGCGCCGGGTTATCGGTCGCCTCACCGGGCAGCCCCCACCGTTGGCGTCGCCCCGAAATCCCGAGGGTGTCGTCATGGTCACCGGCTGCTCGTCAGGCTTCGGCCTGGGCATCACCGTGGAACTGGCCCGCCGGGGTCATCGAGTGGCAGCGACCATGCGCGACCTAGCTCGCCGGGGGTCGTTGGATGCTGCACTGTCCGAGGCCGGGGTGGCCGACCGGGTGGAGATTCTCCAGATGGATGTCACGGATCGAGCTTCGATTGCTGAGGCGTTTGCCCGTGCCGACCGATGGGTTCAGTTGGCCGGAGACGTGGGCCGCATCGTGGGCCTGGTCAACAACGCGGGTGTGGCGTCGGTCGGCCCATTCGAGGAGTTGCCATCGGTCGAGGTGGGCCGGGTCATAGAGACGAACCTGCTGGGGACCCTGGCCGTCACCCATGCCGCCCTGCCCCGGATGCGTCCACATGGCGGGCGGATCGTCTTCATTTCCAGCTCCAGTGGACTGGGTGGCCTGCCGACCTGGTCGGCCTACGCGGCCTCGAAGTGGGGTGTGGAGGGGTTTGCCGAGTCATTGGCCTTCGAGGTCGGCCCACACGGGATTGACCTGGCCCTCGTCGAACCGGGGGCCTTCCCCACGGGGATTTGGCGCGACGACTCCTGGCACGGAGACCCTGACGGGCCCTATGCCACCCTCGCTAGGGCCATGGCTGACGCCGACAGGAAGGCCGTCGAGGCGGGTGGCGATCCGGCGGTGGTGGCCCGAACGGTGGCCGCCTGCCTTTCCGGTGGCCGCCCGGTGATCCGCCACCCCGTCGGGCGCGGAGCATGGTTGCGGTGGGCGGCCCGCGGGGTGGTGCCCTTTGGTGTCCAGCGCCGGATCGTGGCCCGGTTGCTGGCCTGACCGTTCGGGCGATCAGACTCGGCATCGTGGACTTCGACCTCCCTGCCGACGACGATCCCCGCCGCCTTGCTGTCCGGCAGTGGCTGGCCGACCACCCGGAACCGACGGCTCGCCAACTCCACGACGCCGGCTACGTGGTTCCCCACTGGCCCGCTCCGCACGGGATCGACGCCGGTCCGATGCACCAGATCCTCATTGACGAGGAGCTGCGAAGCAACGGGGTGCGACGCCCCGAGAACCCGATCGGCATCGGCTGGGCGGCGCCCACCATCGCCCTGGCCGGCACCGAGGAGCAAAAGGCTCGGTATCTTGACCGGATCTTCACCGGGGAGGAGTTCTGGTGTCAGATGTTCTCGGAGACCGAAGCCGGTTCGGACCTGGCCAACCTCGGCACGAGGGCAGTACGCGACGGAGATGAGTACGTCGTCAACGGGTCGAAGATCTGGACCAGCGGCGGTCACAAGGCGCAGTTTGGCATCCTCATCGCCCGGACCGATCCCGACCAGCCCAAGCACAAGGGCATCTCATACTTCATCTGCCCTACCGACCTGCCCGGCCTGACCATGACGCCGATCATCGACGCCACCACGGCCCATTCGTTCAACCAGGTGTTCTTCGACGACGTGCGAATCCCGGCCGAGAACCTTGTCGGCGAGGAGGGGGACGGATGGCGCCTGGCCCGGGTGACGCTGGCCAACGAGCGGGTGTCGTTGTCGTCGGCCGGGTCCTTGTGGGGCGAGGGGCCGTCAGCCGACGACCTGCTTGACCTCGTCCGCGAAGCCGGTGGGGTGGACGACCCGGTGGAGCGCCAGCGACTGGCGCGCCTGTTCTGCGAGGCCGAGGTGCTTCGCCTGAACCGGCTCCGGACCCTGACGGCCCAGATCACCGGACGGGAACCCGGCGCCGAGGCTTCCATCCAGAAGGCCATGGCCGACGAACACGGCCAGCACGTCATGGAGATGGCCAAGGAGGTGGCAGGCACCGCCGGGATGCTGGTCGGGTCTGGGCCGCCAGGTCGGCTGGATATGGCGAAATCCGAGGGCACGACCGAGAACCGTCTGGAGACTCGTCAATTTCCCGACGTGTCATCGATCTGGCACTACGGGTACGTGTTCGCCCCGGCGCTCACCCTCGGTGGGGGAACGTTCGCCGTGCAGCGCAACATCATCGCCGAGCGGGTGCTGGGCTTGCCTCGGGAGATCGACGTAGAGCGGGGATTGTCGTGGGCCGAGGCGCGACGCAACTGAAGATCCCGGCCGTGACGCCATGAGGGCCGGTGACCTGACCACACCGGCGTTGCTGGCCGACGTGGGAGTCCTGGGCGCCAACATGGCCATCATGTCGGCCACCCGGCCCGCCTCCGCGTTACGACCTCATGTCAAGGCGTTCAAATGCACGGCACTGGCTGGCCGGCTGGCCGCCTGGCGAGGACGTCCCAATCTCTTCGAAATGCTAGGTTTAAGTTATGTTTTCCT
>JASLKB010000032.1:0-1514 GCA_030747775.1 Acidimicrobiales bacterium
GACGAGGGGATCGATCTCCTCGTCCGCCTCAGTGTTGATCCGCGTACGGCCGAGGAGATGGTGCGGGGCACCGTTGCCCTCCCATCGGGCACAGGCCAGGATGTCCGCGTCGCTGTCTTCGCTCAGGGTGAATCCGCCAACGCGGCCCGTGAGGCGGGTGCCGACCACGTGGGGGGCGATGACCTCGCCGCCGAGGTGGAGGGTGGCATGCTCGACTTCGACGTGGCCATCGCCACGCCAGACATGATGCCTACCGTTGGCAAGTTGGGTCGGGCCCTTGGACCTCGTGGCCTGATGCCGAACCCCAAGTCCGGCACGGTCACTGATGACGTGGCCAAGGCGGTCGGCGACTTCAAGGGCGGCAAGGTGGAGTTCCGGACTGATCGGTACGGCAACGTTCATCTACCCATCGGCAAGGCCAGCTTCGAGGCTTCCGCGCTGGTGGCCAACCTTTCAGCAGCTATTGAGGAGCTTGAGCGCCTGAAGCCGTCGTCCGCCAAGGGTCGATACCTCAAGAAGGTGTCGATCTCATCGACCATGGGTCCAGGGATTCGGATCGACCCGCAGCGGGTCTCCGAGTAGGGACGCATTCCGGTGGGGTGACCGGCAGCCGCCGGTACCCTTGCTGGCACAATCGACACGCTCACCGAAGACCTCCGGGTTGCGCTACCGCGCAGAACGAGTCCTGGTGTGGTCCGGATCCGTCCGCCGCGCCGATCGACCGCCCGAGCAGGGGAGTCCTCCTGATCGGAACTGGGTACGCCCAGGACCGGGTCTGCGGTGTGCGGCCGGCTTTTGGGTCGGTACGAGGAAACATCAGTGGACCGGGTGGGGCACGGCATTGCCGGCCCGACCGGAGAGAACAGACGAGGAGGTGTGAGCGTGGGAGAAGCCCGAGCCGAGAAGGCGGCGGTGGTCGATGAGGTCCGAGAGAAGTTCTCGACCAGCGACGCTGCGGTCCTTACCGAGTACCGGGGCCTGGATGTACCGGCCATGGCTGAGTTGCGTCGTGCCCTGCGCCAGTCCGGCGGCGAGTACAAGGTCTACAAGAACACCCTTGTGCGCTTCGCCGCCGACGAGTTGGGTCTCGGGATTGAAGATCTCTTGATCGGCCCGACGGCCATCGCTTTTGTCGGGGAGCAGGCTGATGGTTCGGCCGGCGATCCGGTCGGCGTAGCTAAGGCGCTGAAGGAGTTCGCCAAGGTACATGAGGAACTGATCATCAAGGGTGGTCTGCTGGACGAGAAGCGGCTGACCGTCGAGGAGATCTTGGAGTTGGCTGAGATCGCCCCGCGTGAGGTCCTGCTGGCTCGACTGGCTGGGGCCATGGCCGCACCGATGCAACAGTTCGCGGCTCTACTCAACGCTCTGCCGCAGAACGTTGCCTACGCCCTGCAGGCCCTGATCGAGCAGGGAGGTGCATCTGGCGCCCCTGCTGAGGATGAGACCGATGCGGCACCTGCCGCCGAGGAAACCGATGCTGCCGAGTCCCCTGCGGAGGAGACGGCTGAGGA
>JASLKB010000032.1:1521-18622 GCA_030747775.1 Acidimicrobiales bacterium
GCCGCTGAGGAAACCGATGCTGCCGAGTCTCCTGCGGAGGAGACGGCTGAGGATGAGACCGATGCGGCACCTGCCGCTGAGGAAACCGATGCTGCCGAGTCCCCTGCGGAGGAGACGGCTGAGGATGAGACCGATGCGGCACCTGCCGCCGAGGAAACCGATGCTGCCGAGTCCCCTGCGGAGGAGACGGCTGAGGATGAGACCGATGCGGCACCTGCCGCCGAGGAAACCGATGCTGCCGAGTCCTCTGCGGAGGAGACGGCTGCGGACGAAGGCACCGACATCGTCGGTGCACCTGTCAGCCAAGACGACAACGAAGAAGAGGAGTGATCATGGCGACGAAGGAAGAGATCCTGGACGCGATCGCTGGGATGACCGTGCTGGAGCTCAGCGAACTGCTGTCGGACTTCGAGGAGAAGTTCGGTGTGACCGCTGCGGCCCCCGTGGCTGTGGCCGCTGTGGCTACGGCCGCCGGTGGCGACCCTGACGGTGGCGAGGAGGAGAAGGACTCCTTCGACGTCGTCCTGACTGGTGCCGGCGATAAGAAGATCCAGGTCATCAAGGAGGTGCGTGCCCTCACGAACCTTGGTCTCAAGGACGCCAAGGATCTGGTCGACGGCGCACCAGGCAATGTGCTGGAGGGTGCCTCCAAGGAGGACGCCGAGAAGGCTAAGGAGGCCCTGGAGGCCGCCGGCGCCACTATCGAACTCAAGTAGTTCCAACTGCTTGCACGGACCCCGGGGGTCCTGTCCGAGAGGGCGGACCCCCGGGGTCCGTCGTTTTCCAATGGCTGGGGCCGCTTTCCGACGGTTTGATGACGATTCACCTCGGTCCTTGACCGACGTACGGCGAACCCGTACCGTTCGTTTCTGTCAGCCCTTCGGGGCTGGTTTGTGCTGCCCGGCGGGGTTGCGCATTTCTGCGCGGGGCCGTTAGGATCAGGCGTTGCCGTGGTCGCGCTTTCTGTTCGTCATTTTTTCATGGCGTCCGGTCTCGTGTCCGTGGTGATCCCAACGTCCGTTCATCCTGGCCAGGAGTTTTAGGTGTCCGCTCGCCCCCTCGTCCGGGACCGGTATTCGTTCGGCAATCTGGAGGAAGTCCTCCCGCTGCCCCATCTCATCGACATCCAGCGGAAGTCGTTCGAGTGGTTCAGTGCTGATGGCATCGCCGACACGTTCCGGGACCTCAGCCCCATCACCGACTTCAGCGAGACGCTCTCGTTGGAGCTCGACTTCGACCCGACGGATGAGGACCTGTGCCCGCCGCCGAAGTTCACCGTTGAGGAGTGCAAGGAGAAGGACATGACCTTTTCCGCTCCCGTCTTTGTGCGCGCTGCATTCAAGAATGAGAACACAGGTGAGATCAAGGAGCAGACGGTCTTTATGGGGGACTTCCCCCGGATGACCGATAAGGGGACCTTTGTCATCAACGGCACTGAACGTGTTGTGGTGTCTCAGTTGGTGCGTTCTCCGGGTGTCATCTTCCAGCCCGGTGACCGCTATCGGCTGCGCAACATGTCTAAGCACCAGTTAGTGACCGGAACTATCCATCCTTACCGCGGTGAGTGGATCGAGTTTGATGTCGAGCACAAGCCGGGCAAGCATGTGACCGCCGGTACCAGGGTGGCCCGCAAGCGCCGGATCTCGATGTTCACGCTGCTGCGTGCTCTCGGCTACGACGAGGAGAACGAGCCCGGCTTTCTGGATCACTTCGTCCGGTACTTCGACTATCTCGAGGGACAGTGGGAGAAGGACAAGCTTCCTGACGGCTGGCAGGACGCGGTGGAGGCCGGCGAGCGCAAGTCGCCTCAGGAAGAGGCCTTGCTTGAGATTTACAGGCGAGTCCGTCCCGGTGAGCCGCCTTCGGTCGAGGCCGCCCGTGCCTATTTGCGAAACGCTTTCTTCGAGTCACGTCGTTACGACCTGTCTCGGGTCGGCCGCTATAAGTTGAACCGGAAGCTGGGTGCGGAGATCGAGAAGATCGAGGGCGTCTTTAACATCGAGCTTGAGCGCCCCGACCTTGATTCGCCGGTTCTGACCCGCTCCGAGGTCCTGGCTACATGCACTTATCTGTTGCATCTCGCCAAGGGCGAGCCCGGCTACCGCCTCGACGATCAGGACCACTTCGCCAACCGTCGCATCCGTTCGGTGGGTGAGTTGATCCAGAACCAGCTCCGGATCGGGTTGTCTCGCATGGAGCGGGTCGTGCGCGAGCGCATGACCACTATGGACGTGGAGGCCATTGCTCCGCAGAACCTGGTCAACATTCGACCGGTGGTCGCTGCCATAAAGGAGTTTTTCGGAACCAGCCAGTTGTCTCAGTTCATGGACCAGGTGAATCCACTGTCGGGATTGACTCACCGTCGTCGCCTCTCGGCGCTTGGCCCGGGTGGCCTCTCCCGTGAGCGGGCTGGCTTCGAGGTGCGTGATGTCCACTTCTCGCACTACGGCCGCATGTGTCCGATCGAGACCCCCGAGGGTCCCAATATTGGTCTTATCGGTGGCCTCGCCACCTATGGTCGGGTGAACCCGTTCGGCTTTATCGAGTCGCCGTATCGCAAGGTGGTCGATGGTCGGGTGACCGACGAGATCGTCTACATGGCGGCTGACGACGAGGAAGAGTACGTCGTCGCCCAGGCCAACGCACCGCTCAATGATGACGGCACCTTCCGTAATGATCGTGTGCTCGTGCGCCGATCGCCCCAGGCCGCCTCGCTGAACGATCTCAAGCTCCAGCTCGAACAGGACGTCTTCTTCGGCGCCACTACAGAGATCTCGTACGTGCCGGGCGCTGAGGTCCAATTGATGGACGTTTCGCCGAAGCAGATTGTTTCGGTGGCTACTGCTCTCATTCCGTTCCTCGAGCATGACGACGCTAACCGAGCCCTTATGGGCGCCAACATGCAGCGTCAGGCGGTCCCGTTGGTGCGCTCCGAGGCCCCTTATATCGGCACTGGCATCGAGGCCAGCGCGGCCCACGATGCGGCCGACATGCTTTTGGCCGATGAGGCCGGCACGGTGGAGGCCATCGACGGCGTATCAGTGACTATGAATTACAACAAGGCGGGCAGGGTTGTTCACCCGCTACTCAAGTACGTCCGGTCCAATCAGGACACTTGCATCAACCAGAAGATCCGGGTCGCTCCGGGCCAGAGGGTCAAGGCGGACCAGTTGTTGGCTGATGGCCCGTCCACTGACGGTGGTGAGTTGGCCCTCGGCAAGAACCTCCTGGTGGCCTTCATGTCCTGGGAGGGCTACAACTTCGAGGACGCCATCATCCTTTCTGAGCGTCTGGTCAAAGACGACGTTCTCACCTCGATCCACATTCACGAGCATGAGATCGACGCCCGTGATACCAAGTTGGGTGCCGAGGAGATTACCGGCGACATTCCGAACCTGTCCGATGAGATCTTGGTTGACCTTGATGATCGGGGCATTGTTCGCGTGGGTGCCGAGGTATCGCCCGGCGATGTGCTGGTCGGCAAGGTCACCCCGAAGGGCGAGACCGAACTGACCCCTGAGGAACGTCTCTTGCGAGCCATCTTCGGCGAGAAGTCCCGCGAGGTCCGTGATACGTCGCTGAAGGTCCCGCACGGTGAGACCGGCAAAGTGATCGATGTCAAGGTGTTCAACCGTGACGACGGTGACGAGCTGCCGCCCGGTGTGAATCAACTGGTCCGGGTCTATGTGGCTCAGAAGCGCAAGATCAGTGTGGGTGACAAATTGGCCGGCCGCCACGGCAACAAGGGTGTGATCTCCAAGATCCTTCCGATCGAGGACATGCCCTACCAGGCCGACGGCACTCCTGTGGACATCATCTTGAACCCGCTCGGCGTTCCTTCGCGTATGAACGTCGGCCAGGTGCTTGAGGCCCATCTGGGTTATTGCGCTCGGTGGGGTTGGGAGATCGACGGTGAGGCTGTCGGAACCGAGCCGGTACGGGGCATTGAGAAAAAGACCCGCCCCTCTACAGAGCCCTCGGTCCATGTGGCCACACCCGTCTTCGACGGGGCGCACTGGGACGAGGAGGACCGTGCTGGGAAGCACCCGACCATTCAGAAGATTCTCGGCAACCTGAGGCCTGAGTCGGTTGATGGTGAGCGGCTAGTCAAGTTGGACGGCAAGACGACCCTTTACAACGGTCGAACCGGTGAGGCTTACGACAGCGAGATCATGGTCGGCTACGTCTACATCTTGAAGCTGGCCCACCTAGTGGACGACAAGATCCATGCTCGGTCGACCGGCCCGTACTCGATGATTACGCAGCAGCCCTTGGGCGGCAAGGCCCAGTTTGGTGGTCAACGGTTCGGCGAGATGGAGGTGTGGGCATTGGAGGCGTATGGCGCTGCCTACTGCCTGCAGGAACTCCTGACCATTAAGTCTGATGACGTGCTGGGGCGGGTCAAGGTCTACGAGGCCATCGTCAAAGGCGACAACATCCCCGAGCCAGGTATTCCCGAGAGTTTTAAAGTTCTTATCAAGGAGATGCAGTCGCTCTGTCTCAACGTGGAGGTCCTTGCTGAGGACGGCCACGAGATAGAGATGCGCGACTTTGACGAGGATGTATACCGCGCGGCGGAGGAGCTCGGTATTGACCTGTCACGTCCGGAGCGTGGGTCCGACGAGGAGGACGAGCGCCGCGCCGCCGGCCTTCTCGTTCGCTGATCCACCTCAGCTGCCCGACACAGACCAGACCAGCAACGCAGGAAGACATAGTGCTCGACGTCAACGAATTCGAACAGCTCCGTATCGGCCTGGCCACCGCGGACGGCATCCGCATGTGGTCCAACGGTGAGGTCAAGAAGCCGGAGACCATTAACTATCGAACTCTCAAGCCGGAGAAGGACGGACTCTTCTGTGAGAAGATTTTCGGTCCGACTAAGGACTGGGAGTGCTACTGCGGTAAGTACAAGCGCGTCCGTTTCAAGGGCATTATTTGCGAGCGCTGCGGCGTCGAGGTCACCCGGTCAAAGGTGCGTCGTGACCGTATGGGGCACATCGAACTAGCCGCCCCGGCTGTCCACATTTGGTACCTGCGCGGCACCCGGTCGTGGTTGGCATATCTACTTATGGGCACCGAGCCTCGTGAGGAGCTTAAGGCTAAGCAGCTGGAGAAGGTGATCTACTTCGCCGCCAACCTGGTGGTTTGGGTGGACGAGGATAAGCGCAATGAGGACCTGCCTGAGCTGGAGTCCGAGTTAGCTGAGGAGCGCCTCGCCATAGAAGAAGAGCGCGACCGCGAGTTGAATCGCCGTCAGGAGGATCTCGAGTCTGAGTTGGCCGAGATGGAGGCCGAGGGGTCCAAGGAGTCGGACCTCAAGGCGCGAGCTAAGGCCGCCACCAAAGACCTTCAATTCATTCGCGACCAGTACGAACAGGAGCTTGATGTTCTGAACCGGGCATGGGATGAGTTCACTGGGCTGTTCTCCCGCCAGATCATCGAGGAGGACATGCTCTGGCGTGAGCTTGAGGACCGGTGGGGTGAATACTTCGAGGGTGGGATGGGAGCCGACGCCTTGGCCCAGCTCATCGAGCGGATTGACTTTGATGATGAAGAGGTCAAGCTGCGGGCACTGATTGATCCAGCGGAGGGCCAGAAGCCCCTATCGGCTCAGCGGAAGCAGAAGGCCATCAAGCGGCTCAAGATCGTGGCTGCCTTCAACCGTCGCGACGAGCACGGTCGCCGGGTTAACGAGCCGCGGGCCATGATCCTCGATGCTGTGCCGGTCATTCCGCCGGAACTGCGTCCCATGGTCCAGTTGGACGGTGGCCGCTTTGCTACCTCTGATCTCAACGACCTGTACCGCCGGGTCATCAATCGGAACAATCGCCTCAAGCGACTACTCGACCTGGGAGCCCCGGCGATCATCGTCAATAACGAGAAGCGGATGCTCCAGGAGGCCGTTGACGCCCTATTCGACAATGGCCGTCGTGGCCGTCCGGTGACCGGGCCGGGCAACCGCCCGCTGAAGTCCCTTTCGGACATGCTTAAGGGCAAGCAGGGCAGGTTCCGTCAGAACCTGCTCGGCAAGCGTGTTGACTATTCGGGCCGGTCGGTCATCGTGGCCGGCCCGACGCTCAAGTTCCATCAGTGCGGCCTACCCAAGGTCATGGCGCTCGAGTTGTTCAAGCCGTTTGTCATGAAAAAGCTTGTCGACGAGGAGTTGGCACAGAACATCAAGTCAGCCAAGCGCATGGTTGAACGGCGCAAGCCTCAGGTGTGGACTGTCCTCGAAGAAGTTATTCGCGAGCACCCGGTGATGTTGAATCGAGCTCCCACCCTTCATCGTCTTGGCATTCAGGCCTTTGAGCCGGTACTGGTTGAGGGCAAGGCCATTCGTATCCACCCGTTGGTCTGCGCGGCGTTCAACGCTGACTTTGACGGCGATCAGATGGCAGTCCACTTGCCGCTGTCGTCGGAGGCTCAGGCTGAGGCCAGGGTGCTGATGCTGTCGGCCAACAACGTGCTCAGTCCAGCCCATGGACGTCCGCTTGTCACTCCAACCCAAGACATGGTCATCGGGGCTTATTACCTGACTGCCGAGGGCGAGGGTTTGCGCGGTGAGGGCAAGGTTTTCCGCAACCTCGATGATCTCAAGTGGGCCTGGGAGACCGGGGGCGTGCACCTGCACGCTCGTATTCAGTACCGCTCTGACGAGTACCCGGAGTTGATTGAGACGCCGGCCAATGGCGTCGCCGCTACCTGGCGTAGCACAACGCCCGGTCGCGTGTTCTTCAATGCAGCATTGCCCGGTCACGACATTGAGCCTTTGATCGTCGGTGGGCACGTGGCGAAGGAGATCACTTTCGTAAACCACCAGATCGGGAAGTCTGAACTAGGGATGATCGTGGATGATCTGGCCCGCGGCTATCCGAAAAAGGTGGTCGCCGAGTCCCTTGACGCTATGAAGGATGCCTGCTTCGAGTTTGCTAGCCGCTCGGGTCTCACGGTATCGATCGATGATGTCAAGACCCCGCCGGAAAAGGTGGCCATTCTCGATGAGCATGAAAAGCGTGCCGAGAAGGTCGAGGCCCAGTTCCGCAAGGGCATCATCACCGACGGCGAGCGTCGGCAGATGGAGGTTGAGATCTGGAACTCGGCGACCGCTGAAGTTACCGACTGCATGGTTGATGCCCTGGAGTCCGATGAGGCCAACCCAATCGACATGATGGTTAAGTCGGGTGCTCGAGGGAACATGATGCAGGTCCGCCAGATCGCGGGTATGCGTGGTTTGGTAGCCAACCCCCGTGGCGACATGATTCCTCGTCCCATCAAGTCCAACTTCCGTGAGGGGTTGGCGATGTTGGAGTACTTCATCGCTACGCCGGGAGCTCGCAAGGGACTTGTCGACACTGCTCTGCGGACTGCCGATTCGGGCTATCTGACCCGTCGCCTGGTCGATGTTTCACAGGAACTCATCATCAACGACGTCGACCCGTTCGAGTCGGAGATGGGAGTGCGCGGCATCTGGATCGATGATGTTCGCCCCGACGAGCCCAACCGTCGGAGTCATCTCGAGACTCGCCTGTTCAGCCGGACTCTGGCCGATGATGTTTCCCTGAGTGACGGTTCCGTTCTGGCTTCTGGGACGATCGTGGGTGAGCCCGAGATGATTGCCATGCGCGACGACACGACCATCGACCGGGTCCGGGTGCTGTCGCCATTGACCGACGAGTCACCTATTGGCGTCTCGGCGGCCAGCTACGGCATGTCTCTAGCCACCAACAAGGCCATCGAGATCGGTGAGGCCGTCGGCGTGATCGCCGCTCAGTCGATTGGCGAGCCCGGTACCCAGCTGACCATGCGTACTTTCCACACCGGTGGTGTGGCTGGCAAGGACTTGGCCGGTGGTCTGCCTCGTGTAGTGGAGTTGTTCGAGGCCCGGGAGCCCAAGGGCAAGGCCACACTGGCCCGGATATCCGGCGTCGTCCGGATTGCTGAGGATGAGGGTCGTGGTCGCGAGGTCACCGTGGTCGCCGATGACGGCACCGAGGATGTCCACTTGATCCAGGGTATGGCCCGAATTGAAGTGGTCGACGGCGCCGAGGTACGAGCGGGTGACCCCATCGTCGAGGGTCCTCGTGATCCCAAGGAGCTTCTCGAAATTAAGGGCGTCCGGGAGACTCAGCAATATCTCGTCGAAGAGGTCCAGCGGGTCTACCGGGATCAGGGTGTGTCGATCCACGACAAACACATTGAGCTCATTGTGCGGCAGATGACCCGAAGGGTGAAAATCAACGACCCTGGCGAGTCCGACTTTCTGCCTGGTGAGCAGGTTGACCAACGGTTGTTCGCCGAGACGAATCGCCTGCTGGTGGCCGAGGAAAAGCGTCCTGCCGAGGGACGCCCCGAACTCATGGGCATCACCAAGGCATCGCTGGCCACCGATTCGTGGCTCTCGGCGGCCTCCTTCCAGGAGACCACCCGGGTGCTCACAGAAGCGGCCATCGAGTGTCGAAGTGACAAGCTCATCGGCCTCAAGGAGAACATCATTATCGGCAAGCTGGTGCCAGCGGGTACCGGTATGGAGGAGTACCGGAGGGTTGCCACTCACGCACCGGACTACAAGCCGATGGACTTCTACTCGTCGGCCGACGAGGAGCAGGAACTCGCCGAGTGGCTGGCCGGTCAGGCCGGACCGGACGAAGAGGCCCTCGCCGGGGCCTACGAGGCCGATGTCATAGATCTAGCTGGTGCCATGGAAGTGCCCGCTGACGCCGGCGACGTGGCAGGGGACGTTTGACCGGGCTGAAGCCAGCCGTAGACTCGTCCGCTGGCCGGCGCCGCGACCCGGTTACGGGAGTTCTAGGCATGACGGCCCGTTGCTCTCACGAGTGGCGGTGTTCGAGTCCGAGTTCCAGAGTTAACAAAGAAGCGGTCCGTTGACGGGCCGAACCGAGGAGTACGAGTGCCCACCATTCAGCAGCTGGTCCGCAAGGGCCGCCAGTCCAAGCGCCGCAAGGAAGCCACTCCGGCGCTTAAGGGCGCGCCGCAACGGCGTGGGGTTTGTACCCGCGTGTATACCACTACCCCCAAGAAGCCGAATTCTGCTCTCCGAAAGGTGGCCCGCGTGCGCCTCACCAGCGGTAGCGAAGTTACGGCCTACATCCCCGGCGAGGGCCACAACCTCCAGGAGCACTCCATCGTGCTCGTGCGTGGTGGTCGTGTGAAGGACCTCCCTGGTGTCCGTTACAAGGTGATCCGCGGCACGCTTGACACCTCGGGCGTGAGTCAGCGTCGTCAGGCCCGTAGTCGCTACGGCGCCAAGAAGGAAGGCTGACCGTGCCACGCAAGGGCCCTGCCATTCGTCGTGAGTTGACTCCGGATCCGGTCTACCGGTCCACTGCGGTAACCCAACTCGTCAACAAGGTCTTGCAGCGCGGTAAGCGTTCTACCGCGGAACGCATTGTCTACAGCGCGCTCGCCACCGTCGAGTCCAAGACCGGCTCCGAGCCGGTCGGCACGCTGAAGCGGGCCATCGACAACGTGCGTCCCCAGCTTGAGGTACGTAGCCGTCGTGTGGGTGGTGCCACCTATCAGGTCCCCGTCGAGGTTCGCCCCCGCCGGGCCAACACGCTTGCCGTGCGTTGGCTGGTGAACTATTCGCGTGATCGTCGTGAGCGGACCATGGCCGAGCGCCTGGCCAACGAGATCATGGATGCCTCCAATGGCCTGGGTTCTTCGGTGAAGCGCCGTGAGGACCTACACAAGATGGCTGACGCCAACAAGGCGTTCGCCCACTACCGCTGGTAGGCGGTCCCCCGACCGATCCTCTACCCGGACCAGCCATCGGCGCGCACCCGTTGCGAGCCGCTGGGCTGTCGCCGTGGCGCCTCGGCGCATCACGGTGAATCAACCGGTCCGGGTAGCCGACCGAACACGTCCACCGAGACAGACGAGACACCGAGTACCGAGATGGCGAATCGACACCCCCTGCAGAAGACCCGCAACATCGGGATCATGGCTCACATCGACGCGGGCAAGACCACGACAACCGAACGGATCCTCTACTACACCGGCGTGAACTACAAGATCGGCGAAGTCCATGACGGTGCCGCCACCATGGACTGGATGGAACAAGAGCAGGAGCGGGGAATCACCATCACCTCGGCCGCCACCAGTTGTTTCTGGAACGAACACCGCATCAACATCATCGACACTCCGGGCCACGTGGACTTCACCGTCGAGGTTGAGCGTTCGCTACGGGTGCTGGACGGCGCCGTCGCCGTGTTCGACGGCGTGGCCGGTGTGGAGCCCCAGACCGAGACGGTGTGGCGTCAAGCTGACAAGTACAACGTTCCCCGCATGTGCTTCATCAACAAGATGGACCGCACCGGTGCTGACTTCTACTACGTGCTGGGCACCATCCGCGAGCGTCTGGGTTGTAATGCGGCGGTTATTCAGCTGCCCATTGGTGCCGAGTCCGACTTCGCTGGCATCATCGACCTGATCGAGATGAACGCGCTGGTCTGGCAGGGCGAGGACCTTGGTGCCTCGTGGGACGTCGTGGACATCCCCGACGACCTAACTGACACTGCCGAAGAGTACCGGGCCGAGTTGATCGATGTTCTTTCCGAGTTTGACGAGAACATCCTCGAGAAGTTCGTCGGCGAAGAGGAGATCACTGTTGATGATGTTCGCAGCGCCGTGCGTGCCGGCACGCTTGCGGGGCACTGCGTGCCGATCCTCACTGGGTCGGCCTTCAAGAACAAGGGTGTGCAGCCGCTCCTGGATGCAGTGGTGGAGTTCCTGCCATCGCCGGTCGACCTTCCGCCGGTCGAGGGCGTGCATCCCCGTTCGGGTGATGTCCTCGAGCGGCCAGCGTCCGACGACGCCCCGTTTTCCGCTCTGGCCTTCAAGATCATGACCGACCCCCACGTCGGCAAGCTCATCTACTTCCGGGCCTACAGCGGAGTGCTGGACAAGGGATCGGCGGTGCTGAACACCCGGACCGGCAACAAGGAGCGGCTCGGCCGCGTGCTCGAGATGCACGCCAATGACCGCGAGGACCGCGACGAGGTCCGTACCGGCGACATTGTGGCCGGCATCGGCCTCAAGAACACCCGGACGGGCGACACCCTCTGTTCGCCCGACGGACCCATAGTTCTGGAGCAGTTGGAATTCCCGGATCCCGTGATCCACGTGGCCGTTGAGCCCCGCTCCAAGGCTGACCAGGACAAGATGGGCAAGGCTCTTGGTGCCTTGGCGGAGGAGGACCCGACCTTTACCGTCCGAAGCGACGAGGAGACTGGTCAGACCATCATCGGCGGCATGGGCGAGCTGCACCTCGAGGTGCTGGTCGACCGCATGCTGCGCGAGTTCCGGGTGGACGCCAACGTGGGTAAGCCTCAGGTGGCCTACCGCGAGACGATCACCCGGCCGGTCATTGATCATCGCTATACGCACAAGAAGCAGACCGGCGGGTCAGGCCAGTACGCCGAGATCGTGGCCAGTCTCGAGCCGTTCGCGGACGACGAGGCGACGTACATGTTCGAGGACAACGTCTCCGGCGGTCGCATTCCCAAGGAGTACATCCCGTCGGTGGACGCCGGTGTGCAACTTGCTACCACCAATGGTCCGTTAGCCGGCTTCCAGGTGCTCGGCCTGAAGGTCAGCCTGAACGATGGCAAGTCTCACGACGTGGACTCCTCGGAGATGGCATTCAAGATCGCCGCCCAGGCCTGGTTCCGCGAGGCCATGCGAATGGCCAAACCGGTGTTGCTCGAGCCCGTGATGTCCGTCGAGGTCGTGACCCCGGAGGACTATATGGGCGACGTGGTGGGCGACCTCAACTCTCGACGGGGCCGTGTCGGCCAGATGGAGGCCCGTGGGACCAATCAGGTGGTGAGCGCGCAGGTACCACTGTCGGAGATGTTCGGGTACGCTACCGACCTGCGTTCACGCACTCAGGGGCGTGCCACGTACACGATGCAGTTTGACTCGTATCAGCAGACGCCCGGGTCGGTGCAGGAGGAGATCACCCGTCGAATCCACGGCGAGTGACCGAGAGAACAGCCTCCACCAGCCGGATCAGTCGTCAGAACACAAATCCAAAGCAAGAGAACCGAGGAAGAAGAAGCGAAATGGCCAAGGCCCAGTTCGAGCGCAACAAGCCCCACGTCAATGTGGGCACCATGGGTCACATCGACCACGGGAAGACCACGCTGACCGCGGCGATTACCAAGGTCCTGTCCGATCGTGATCCCAACTCCACCCAATTCACCGAGTTCGAAAACATCGACAAGGCTCCCGAGGAGCGCGAGCGCGGTATCACGATCAACGTGAGCCACGTTGAGTACGAGACCGAGAACCGGCACTACGCCCACGTCGACATGCCTGGCCACGCCGATTACATCAAGAACATGATCACCGGCGCCGCCCAGGTCGACGGTGCGATCCTCGTGGTGTCGGCCGCAGACGGTCCGATGCCCCAGACCCGTGAACACGTGCTCTTGGCCCGCCAGGTCGGCGTGCCGAAGATCATCGTGGCGCTGAACAAGTGCGACATGGTGGACGACGAGGAGTTGCTCGAACTGGTCGAGATGGAGGTGCGTGAGCTCCTCGACGAGTACGACTTCCCGGGTGACGACACCCCGGTCGTGCGTGTCTCGGCGCTCAAGGCTCTCGAGGGCGATGACGGCGCAGGCGACCAGGTCGTGGATCTCATGAGTCAAGTCGACGAGTACATCCCGCAGCCTGAACGCGACGTGGACAAGCCCTTCCTGATGCCGATTGAGGATGTGTTCTCGATTACTGGCCGTGGCACCGTGGTAACCGGTCGCGTCGAGCAGGGTGTGGTCAACACCGGCGACAGCATCGAGATCATCGGCATCAAGGAGACCCAGACCACTACCTGTACAGGTGTGGAGATGTTCCGCAAACTGCTGGACCAGGGTGAGGCCGGTGACAACATTGGTGCCCTATTGCGTGGCATAGACAAGGAGGAGGTCCAGCGCGGCCAGGTGCTGGCCAAGCCCGGCTCCATCACTCCGCACACCAATTTCGAAGCCGAGGTCTACGTGCTGACTAAGGAGGAGGGGGGCCGTCACAAGCCGTTCTTCTCGAACTACCGCCCGCAGTTCTATTTCCGGACCACCGACGTGACTGGCATGATTGAGTTGCCTACAGGTACAGAGATGTGCATGCCAGGCGACAACACGACCATGACTGTTGAACTCATCGCTCCGATCGCCATGGACGAGGGCCTGCGCTTCGCGATTCGTGAGGGCGGCCGGACCGTGGGTGCCGGTGCCGTCACCAAGATCCTGAAGTAGCAGGACGACGCAGATGCCTGCAGGGCAGAAGATCCGGATCAGGCTGAAGGCGTATGACCATGAGGTCATTGACCAGTCGACGAAGAAGATCGTCGAGACAGTTCGACGGACCCAGGCCGACCTTCGTGGTCCGGTTCCACTGCCGACCGAGAAACATCGCTACACGGTGATCCGCGGTCCCTTCAAGGACAAGGATTCCCGGGAGCACTTCGAGATGCGGATACACAAGCGGCTCCTTGACATCATGGATCCGTCGCCCAAGACGGTGGACTCGCTGCAGCGCTTGGACCTTCCGGCCGGCGTGAGCATCGAAATCAAGATCCAGCAGGTTTAGTTCTCGCCAGTCTCTGGTCCGGAACCTAGAGAACTAGTGCAGGGGCGCCCCTCTAAGGGGCGCTTCGGCCTTTTTCGACCGGTCAGCTTCAGGCTTCGTCGGAGTCGTCTGATGGGGGTTCGAACCGGTCGCTGTGCCCCCGGCGTTGGCTGCTGGCTTCTTGGAGGTGTTCGGCCACCTCGTGCCGCTCGGCCTCCGCGGCGATGATGGCCTGGATGGTGGCCGCCGCCGGGAGGGCGAGTAGGGCACCCACCACCCCCAGGATGGCCGACCCAGCGATCACCGAGCCGAAGGCCACCGCCACATGCAACTGCATGGTGTGCGACGTGATCCGAGGGCCGAGCACATAGTTCTCGATCTGTTGGTAGACGGCGATCACCACAACCACCCAGAGGCCGTCCACCGGCTCGCCCAGAAGGGCTATTACAAGTGGGAGGGCGCCAGCGATAAACGTCCCGACGACTGGGATGAATTGGGACATGATCCCCACCCACAGGGCCAGGGCGAGCGCTGATGGCAGGCCAATGATCTCGAAGGCTGCCCAGTGGGCGAGCGAGGAGCCCAGAGCCAACACGCTCCGGGACAGGATGTAGCCGCCGGTCTTCTCGATGGCCAGGTCCCAGACCTCTAGAACATGGCGTTGGTGCCGTTCGGCGATGAACGAGCAGACCAGCCGACGCAGCTTCGGCCCTTCGGCCACCAGGTAGAAGGTGAACATGCCGACGGTGAACAATTGGAACAGAACGTTCACCACTGTGGTCCCGAAGCGGGCCAAGTCGTCGGCGACCTCGCCGAGCCAACTCGCCAAGGCGCCAGTGTCATAGTCGGCTCGTAGGTCAGCCGTGGCGTTCTCGATACCGAATGAGTCCTCTAGCCACTCGTCCACGTCGGAGAGGTAGGCAGGGACGTTCTCGCTGAATTCGGTGACCTGCTCGGCCAGCAGGCTGCCCACCTGGATGCCGAAGCCACCGAGTGCGGTCACCAGAGCGGCCATGACGAGCGTCGTACCGAGGCCTCGTCGCAGCCCGGCCCGCTCGAGTCGGTTCACCGCGGGCTCTAGGGCGAACGACAGGAAGAACGCCACCAGGAGGACGAGGATGAGTGGGCGTAACGCTTCGAGGAGGCCGCGGAGGTAATAGAGCGCCGCGACGCCGACCAACAGGCTGAAGATGGCTCGTCGGGCCCAGGGGGGTAGGGAGCGTCCGTCGGGATCCGACGTGAAGGCGTCGCCCGACTCGGTCATGACCCAGCCCCGTCTCGAGGCCCGCGATCGTTGAAATAGAACCGATCTCTCACTGTCAGCGACGCTACCGGTCGGCCCCGGGGCGGCTGAGGATCCCACGGGATTTCAAGGAGCATGGTTCTGGGGAGCGTAGGTGGCGAGCGGCAAATGGGGGGCAAGCTCGGAGCCAGTTGTGGGTCGCCTCTTACCGCCGTATCGTTGTCACCTGCACTTCTGGCAGACCGTCCGTGGTCGGCCCGCTGTGTGAATCGACGTCCAAGTAGGCGACGGTTCCGGGAGACCGGGTCCGACGAACCGCTCGGCAAAACAGAACCGCCGCTCCGCTGGGCTCATGCCTTTGCGGAGCGTTCGCCTGAGCGGCCTTCCGGGGCCACCGCTGCCGGCAGATCACCGGCACCAGTCGCAGGAGCCATCATGGCCAACAAGGCAATCGTCGGCGAGAAGGTCGGCATGACGCAGGTGTGGGATGAGGACAACCGTGTCCTTCCCGTCACCGTGCTTCGTGTCCGCCCAAACCGCGTCGTCCAGGTCAAGACCACCGAGCGTGACGGGTACTCGGCCTTACAGGTCACCATCGGCCACCGTGATGCCGAGAAGCTGACCCGCCCGGAGGCCGGCCACTTTGCCGCTGCCGACGTGGAGGCTGGTGACCGTCTGGTGGAACTCCGACTTGACGACGTTGACGGCTACGAGGTCGGCCAGGAGATCACGGTTGAGTCGCTCGCCGATCAAGGTCACGTGGACGTGACATCGGTGAGTAAGGGTAAGGGTTTCGCCGGCGTCATGAAGCGCCACGGCTTTGCTGGACAGCGTGCCTCGCACGGTGCCCACAAAGTGCACCGCAAGCCGGGTGCCATCGGCCAGTGCGCTACCCCGTCCCGCGTGTTCAAGGGCAAGCGCCTTCCAGGTCGTATGGGTAACCAGAAGACCACCACGCTGAACCTTCAGGTCGTACAGGCCGATGCCGAGCGCGAGCTGCTGTTGGTACGTGGATCGGTGCCCGGTCCGCGTGGTGCCACCGTTCTCATTCGTGACGCAGTGAAGGGAGGTCGGTGATGGCGCAGGTCGATGTCCGTAGCCAGACCGGCGGCACCGCAGGCTCCGTGGATCTTGACGACGCCCTGTTCGGCATCGAGCCGAATGTCGCCGTGATGCACCAGGTCGTGACCGCCCAACTGGCTGCCCGCCGGTCGGGCACCCAGAGCACGCTGACCCGGGCAGAGGCCAGGGGTGGCGGTGCCAAACCATGGGCCCAGAAAGGCACTGGCAGGTCCCGTCAGGGTTCGATCCGATCGCCGCAGTGGCGTGGGGGCGGCGTGGCACTGGGACCTAAGCCGCGCAGTTACGCCCAGAAGACGCCCAAGAAGATGGTTCGTCTTGCCCTGCGTTCGGCCCTCAGCGACAGGGCCTCTGAGGGCAAGGTGGTTGTGGTTGATGGCTGGGCTTTCGAATCTCCCCGCACCAAGGACGCGGTGGCTGCCCTAACAGCCCTCGGGATCGAGGGCCGTGTCCTCGTGGTGGCTGAACGATCCGACGAGAACACCTGGAAGAGCTTCGCCAACCTGCCACAGGTGCACGTCCTGTCACCCGGTGAGCTCAACGCCTACGACGTCTTGGTGAACGACCACGTGGTGTTCACGACGGCCACGCTGCCCGTGACCGCTCCGGCGGCTTCCCAGGCGTCGGCTCCGCCGGTTGTCGTTGACGAAGACGAAGCTGGAGAAGAAGAGTGAAGGACGCACGCGACGTCATCGTGAAGCCGGTCGTGTCGGAGAAGTCCTACGCCCTGCTCGAGGAGAACGTCTATACGTTCGAGGTTGCCAAGTCAGCCTCTAAGCCTGAGATCCGCGACGCCGTTGAGTCGATCTTCGACGTGAAGGTCCTCAAGGTGAACACCTTGAACCGCGACGGCAAGCGCAAGCGGAACCGGCGGATGCCGACATTCGGCAAGCGCCCCGACGTCAAGCGGGCATACATCACCCTCGCCGAGGGTGATTCGATCGAGCTGTTCGAGGTCTAGGAACATGCCCCAGCGCAAGCGCAAGCCCACTAGCCCCGGTCGTCGGTTTCAGACGGTCGCTGACTTCTCCGACATCACCAAGACGGTGCCGGAGCGGTCGCTGACCGAGCAGAAGAACCGCACCGGTGGTCGCAACAATTACGGCCGTAAGACTGCCCGTCACCGCGGTGGCGGCCACAAGCAGCAGTACCGGGTCATCGACTTCCGTCGCAGCAAGGACGGCGTGCCGG
>JASLKB010000033.1 GCA_030747775.1 Acidimicrobiales bacterium
TCGCTGCTGGCGACCGGAGCGGTACACCATCACCTGATCCGGGAGAAGACTCGGACCCGTGTGGGCCTCCTAGTCGAGAGCGGGGATGCCCGCGAGGTGCACCACATTGGCCTGCTTCTGGGGTACGGGGCTTCAGCGGTCTGTCCCTATCTGGCCTTCGCGTCGGTAGACGCAATGGTGGTCGAGGGCATGCACGGCCTATCGCCCGACTTGACGGCCGAGAGGTCTCGTCAGAACATCATCAAGGCGTGCGACCAGGGCCTGCTCAAGATCATGTCCAAGATGGGCATCTCCACCGTGGCGTCCTACACCGGTGCCCAGATCTTCGAGGCCATAGGCCTGGGTGACGAAGTGGTCGGGGACTGCTTCGTGGGCACGGTCAGCCGCCTCGGCGGCGTCGGCTACGGCGTCCTTGCCGACGAGGTGGCGGCCCGCCATGCCCTCGCCTTTCCCGACAACCCCGAGGAGCGTGCCCACCGCACGCTGGAGGTAGGCGGCGAATACCAGTGGCGCCGCGAGGGCGAGTACCACCTGTTCAACCCGGAGACTGTCTTCAAGCTCCAACACGCCACCCGCGAGGGTCGATACGAGATCTTCAAGGAATACACGCAGCTCATCGACGACCAGTCCGAAAAGCTGGCCACTCTCCGTGGCCTATTCCGCTTTCGCGACGACCTTCGGCCGGCCGTCCCCATAGCGGAAGTCGAGCCGGTCAGCGAGATAGTCAAGAGGTTCTCCACCGGGGCCATGTCCTACGGATCGATCAGTGCCGAAGCCCACGAGACCCTCGCCATCGCTATGAATCGCATTGGTGGGAAGTCAAACACCGGAGAGGGCGGTGAGGATCCGGATCGGTTCACCCCGGAACTCAACGGCGACCTACGTCGGTCGGCTATCAAGCAGGTGGCCTCGGGGCGATTTGGCGTAACCAGTGAATACCTGGTCAACGCCGACGACCTCCAGATCAAGATGGCTCAGGGTGCCAAGCCCGGCGAGGGCGGACAGTTGCCCGGCCACAAGGTGTATCCCTGGATCGCCCGTACCCGGCACTCCACCCCTGGTGTCGGACTGATCTCGCCACCTCCTCACCACGACATCTATTCCATCGAAGATCTCGCCCAGCTCATCTACGACCTGAAGAACGCCAACCCGGTCAGCCGGGTCCATGTGAAGTTGGTCGCCGAGGTCGGGGTGGGCACGGTGGCCGCCGGCGTGTCCAAAGCTCATGCCGACGTAGTGCTCATCTCGGGCCATGACGGGGGGACGGGAGCTTCACCACTTACGTCCATCAAGCACGCCGGTGCCCCCTGGGAACTAGGACTGGCCGAAACACAGCAGACACTCCTCTTGAACGACCTGCGGGACCGCATCGTCGTGCAGGTGGACGGCCAACTGAAGACTGGGCGGGATGTAGCTATTGCGGCACTGTTAGGTGCAGACGAGTTCGGTTTCGCCACGGCGCCGCTGGTGGTGTCGGGGTGCGTGATGATGCGGGTCTGTCACCTAGATACGTGCCCCGTGGGAGTAGCCACCCAGAACCCGGGCCTACGTAAGAAGTTCACCGGGCGCCCTGAGTTCGTCGTGAACTTTTTCGAATACATCGCCGAGGAAGTACGCGAGATCCTCGCCCAATTGGGCTTCCGTACTCTGGCCGACGCCATCGGTCAGGCCGAATGTCTCGATGCGCGTGATGCCGTTAATCATTGGAAAGGTGGAGGCCTGGACCTAGCGCCCATTCTCCACGTCCCCAACGTGGGCGAAGCTGACCGTCGCAACACCAGCGTCCAGGACCACGGCCTGGACGACGTACTGGACCGCACCCTGATCTCCGAATCCGAGCCAGCACTTGCCAATGGCCAGCCAGTCCGCATCGTCACAGCGGTAGGAAACGTCGACCGCTCCGTGGGAACCATGCTGGGCTACGAAGTGACCCGACGCAACGGAGGCGCCGGCTTGCCCGACGACACCATCCAGGTCGATCTGCACGGTTCAGCAGGCAATAGCTTCGGCGCCTTCGTACCTCAAGGAGTCACCCTGAGATTGACCGGTGACGCCAACGACTATGTAGGCAAGGGCCTGTCCGGAGGCCGTATCGCCGTCCGTCCACCACCCGATGCCCCGTTCGTGGCCTCCGAGGAGGTCATCGCCGGGAATGTGCTCCTCTACGGAGCCACCGGAGGTGAGGCTTTCCTCCGGGGACGAGTTGGCGAACGCTTCTGCGTCCGCAACTCAGGGGCTACTGCTGTGGTCGAGGGTATCGGTGACCACGGGTGTGAGTACATGACCGGGGGTCGAGCCGTGGTGCTCGGACCAACTGGGAGGAACTTTGCCGCCGGGATGTCGGGGGGAGTCGCTTTCGTTTACGATCCCGATGGCTCCTTCCCGACACGGATAAACCGTGAGATGGTCCTCGTGGAGACCACAGATGCGGATGACAGGGTCTGGCTCAGGGACCTCCTCGTTCGCCATCAGGCAGAAACCGGTTCGGAGGTTGCCGAGCGGCTTCTGTCCAGGTGGGAGACCGAGTCCAGCCTGTTCGTGAAGGTCATGCCGACTGACTACAAGAGGGTTCTAGAAGCGGCAGCGGCTGCCCAAGCAGCCGGACGTGACGAGGTTGCGGAGATCATGGCCTCCACTGGAAACTGAACTGGAAGCGAGAAGGGGACGGCAATGGGTGACCCACGTGGCTTCATCAAACACGATCGACTCCTGCCTGACCGGCGGGCGGTGCCGGTGCGACTGCGTGACTGGAAAGAGGTCTACGAGGCTTTTGGAGAGGACCACCTCCGGACGCAAGCCAGTCGGTGCATGGACTGTGGCATCCCGTTCTGCAACAGCGGTTGCCCGTTGGGGAACCTCATCCCGGACTGGAACGACCTTGTCTGGAATGGTCACTGGCGGGAGGCCATCGAGCGCCTCCACGCCACCAACAACTTCCCCGAATTCACTGGCCGTCTATGTCCCGCTCCTTGTGAGGGGGCTTGCGTCCTTGGGATTGACGAGCCACCGGTGACCATCAAGCAGGTCGAGGTAGCAATCGTGGACCGGGCGTGGGAAGAG
The DNA here is from genome assembly GCA_030747775.1 of Acidimicrobiales bacterium. GTDB lineage: Bacteria > Actinomycetota > Acidimicrobiia > Acidimicrobiales > MedAcidi-G1 > UBA9410. The sequence continues at coordinate 3,061 of JASLKB010000033.1, forward strand.
GGCTGGATCAAACCATTGGTGCCCACTGAGAACACTGGTCGGCGGGTTGCCGTCGTTGGTTCCGGGCCAGCCGGCCTAGCTGCCGCCCAGCAACTCACACGAGCGGGACACAACGTGGTGGTTTTTGAGCGAGCCGACCGGATCGGTGGGCTACTGCGCTACGGCATTCCCGAGTTCAAGATGGAAAAGCGGCACCTGGACCGTCGTCTGGCTCAGATGGAGGCTGAGGGCACCGAGTTCCGGACCAACACGGCGGTCGGCGTGGACCTAGCCGTGGAATCGCTTTCCCAAGACTTCGACGCCGTAGTGCTGGCCTGTGGTGCCACCCAGTGGCGTGACCTGCCCATCCCCGGTCGGGAACTGATCGGCATCCACCAAGCCATGGAGTACCTGCCTGGGTCCAACCGAGTCCAGGAGGGTGACTTAGACGTGAGTCCCATCGACGCTGCGGGTAAGGACGTCATCATCATCGGGGGAGGCGACACCGGTGCCGACTGTCTCGGTACCGTCCTCCGGCAGGGTGCTAAGTCGGTTCACCAATTCGAGATCATGCCCCGCCCACCTGACGAGCGAGCCGACTCGAACCCATGGCCGACGTGGCCCATGGTCTACAGGGTCTCGTCGGCACACGAGGAGGGCGGTGTTCGGGAATTCGCCATCAACACGTCCGAATTCGTGGGCTCCGATGGGTATCTGACGGCACTACGAACCCATCGAGTCGAGCAAGTGTTCATCGAAGGTCGGATGTCCTTTAAAGTCATCGAGGATTCCGAAGAGGACTTTCCGGCTGAGCTGGTGTTCTTGGCCATGGGCTTCACCGGCCCTGAACGCAACGACCTTCTGGACGGGCTTGGCGTGGAACTGGATGCACGCGGCAACGTCGCCCGTAACGACGAATATTGCTCGTCAGTCGATGGCGTCTACGTATGCGGTGACATGGGACGCGGCCAGTCGCTAATCGTGTGGGCTATCGCCGAAGGTCGATCCTGTGCTGCTGCCGTGGACCGGGCACTCTCGGGTGAATCGCAACTTCCGGTCTCAATCGCTGCCTCAGACGTTCCGATCCGCTGATATCCAACCGGGACACCGGCCCGCCATGAGCCAGGAGCAACCGAGTAGCCACGACACAGGACCTCGTGATCCTCTGTCGGTCCACATGGTTCTGGTGCACCGCAACCGGGGCGCCACGGGACGGCGAACTATCCAGCGATTCCTGGATGAGGCCGCTGCGGCAGACCTCGATATCGCGATGACCGTTGTCGACAACGGATCTGACCCCGATCAGCTCGCGCTCTTGCGTCACGATCTCCCGGATGAGGTCACGATCGTGGAGGCGGGTCGAAACCTCGGCTTCGGACCCGGCGCCAATATCGGCCTAGCCCACTGGCTGGCATCCGACTCATCAATGTGCCTCTTGGCACCGCACGATGCCCGACCGGCCTACGGCACCGTGGGGTTACTCGTCGAGCAACTGGCGTCCCATCCCGAGGCCGGGCTGGCCTGTGCCGATGTGGGCGACAACCACCTACCAAGGGTGCAACCCTGGTTGGGTCCGATCGGGGAACCCATGGAATCCGGGCCCGATTCAGGTTCTGTCCCTCAATGGGAGTTAGCGGACTACCCACACGGAACCCTCATGGCGCTGGCGCGTGACTGCGTGGAACAGATCGGCGTTTTTGATGAGCGGTACTTCGCCTACTGCGAGGAGGCCGACCTCGGCCTCCGGGCGGGAGCAGCCGGTTGGAAAGTCGGCCTAGTGCGAGGTGCATTGGTCGAGAATCCTGAGAGCAACGCTGACGCTGCCGTCATCGACTACTTGATGGTTCGCAACACCCTGCTCCTACTTCGGGTCCACTTCGGGCTCGCAAATATGGCTTTTCGCATCGGTGTGGTGGTAGTCGAACACGTGATCGGCTGGTGGCGTCCCAACGTACGGGGCCCGTACCACTCGGGATGGGCTCGACTTAGGGCAGTCGTGGACGCCGCCGCCGGTCGATTCGGTCCACCGCCCGGCTAAAAGGGTTGAGCTTCCAGAAAATCAAGCGCAGCGTCGATGAACCCGAAGTCCTTGGGCGTGGCGAAGTGGTCCACGCCCCGTAGGACCTTGTGGGTTGCGTCCGGAAGTGCCTCAACAAGCGGGTCGGCCGGGCCGGCGAAGTCGCGATCACCTAGAGCCACCAACACCGGAATAGTCACTCCAGCCAGGATCTTGGGGGTGAAGAAGCGACGGTCTGGACGGGACAGAAAGGCAGCCATGGCCGCACGTGATGCAGGGTCAACCTTTTCATCCCTAGAGGAACCGGCTTCGGGAAGGTCCGCGAAATAGCGGAGTTGAGGATCGTCGAACGTTCCAGTGCGGACCGCTTCAGCGATCACATGCCAGCGCTCCGAGTCTCGTTCGAAGAGGTTGGCCCCCACTCCAGCAACCACGATCCGGCGGAAGCGTCCCGGATGATGGGCTGCCAACCAGAGGATCACCGACGCACCGGCGGAGAAGCCGACGGCATCAACTGCCTCATCTGGCATGGCGGCCAGGACGTGGTCCTCGAGGTCCCGATAGGCCTCCGGATCGGTCGGGTGGGGTGCCTCCCCATGACCCAGTAGATCGACGGCAATAGCGGCCCGCTCGGCGTCAGCCAGCAGGTCCAGCCAGCCGTTGTACCGCCAGGTCGCCGATGCTGAGGTCCCGAAGCCATGGACCAGCAGGACCGGTGGACCGGCCTCTGAGTGGCCGGTCAAGTCGGTCTCGGTCGTAACACTCATCGCAGGAAAGCTACCGCTGGTCCGGTGATTAGTACGATCAGGCATGTGGCGCCCCAGCGACTCCTTCTGGCCGTCGGCCTTCCGCTGGGCATCCTCATAGCCGTCTTGTCTCCCGCTTGGACGGGTTACGACGAATTCACCCACTTTGCCCGGGTGATGGACATCGCCAGCGGGAACCTCGAGCCGGGCCCAACGCCGGAGGGCATCGGTTCGGTCATCCCCAAGGCCCACCGGGAAGCCACCACCCAGATCATTCTGGACCACCAAGACGGTCGCCCACCGTGGACGGCCGCTTCGATCAACGCACTGTTGGAGCACAGGCCAGATGGCCAAATGGCCTTTGTCGACACCCGACCCACTGCCGCGTCGACACCGGTGGCCTACGTGCCGGCAGCGGTGGGTGCCATAGTGCCGGTCGCCGTTGACGCACCTGGTGTCCTAGCGCTCTGGGCGGGTCGTCTCGTGTCGTTATGTACGTATCTGGCGTTGGCGTGGTGGGCGGTTCGATCGGCAGCGGCTTTCCAGTGGACATTGGTCGTCGCGGCGCTCATCCCACTGAATCTGGCCATGGGTGCCTCGGTTTCGCCCGACGGATTCACGGTGGCCGTCGTACTGGTGGCTGTCGCGTTGTGGACGCGCGTCGAGGCCAACGAGGCGGTCGGTTTGACAGCTCTGGTGGTGCCCATGGTCCTGTTAGCACTGGCTAAGCCGCCTTACTTCCTGGTCCTCTGCCTATTCCCGCTCTCGGCCATCCTCAACAGGAATGCAACCCGTGTACGGGCCGCCTCTGTAGCCGCTGGGGCTCTGATTCTCGGCCTCGCGACCACGTTGGCCCGCTCGTCGGAGAACTACCAGGCGGCTACCACCACCATGATCAAGCAGATCAACTACCAGCCTGCGGTCCAGCGGGATCGACTGCTAGGTGACCTGCCGGGCTTCATGTGGGCCACTGTCGACACTTGGATCTCGGAGTACCCGCTCTACGTCCAGGGCTGGTTCCGGCAACTTGGTTTCTGGGAGGCCGACCTTCCAGACATCATCTCCTGGCTCCTGGCAGGTCTGATACTCCTAGCTCTCCTCGTCCTGGACGGCGATGACCTCAGGGGGCTACGAGGTGCCAGGCGGGGGCTTATGGGGGGAGGCGTAGCATTCCTGCTGGTGGCCATCTATGCCGCCAGTTACGTGTACTTCACCGATCTATCCGGCTACGAACACATCGGTCTGCAAATGGCCCGCTACTCGGCACCGCTGGCCGTTCTGGCTTTCGTGGCCTGGACTCCGCGCGCCCTAAGCCCCCTGTGCGGGAGGATTGACCGCCGCTGGGCAGTGGCTGCGGTGGCCGGCGTCCCCATGGTCGCCGTAGGCGCCTCGGTGGTCACATGGCTCTGGACGGGTGCCAACACCTCCTTGGGCTGAGTCCGAGAGAGCCGGTGATATCAGTCCCGTAAACGCCGCTGATCCACTAGCGACTCGAGGGCAGCCGAGGCCAGTAGCAGCACGGCCACCACGCCTAGCACATGGGCTTGTTCGAAGAAGAGTGGCCACACGAAGTCCCGAGGGAACCGGAAACGGATCTGGTCGATGGCGATCCACGCTGCTGCGACGGCCATGACCAGTACACCACCCAGCGAGGTCGACCGGTGGGGGAGGAGACCGCGTAGGGCCCCCCACGCCACCAACGCAATCACCGGGCCGACAATCGACCACCTCGGCAGGTTGACCAGTGCAAATGCACCCGCCCCCAGGGCGACGACGGTGGCCTCCGTCATCGGAAGCGGCGTTAGGCACCGGCGATGTCCGGACACCAATGCTGGGGGTTTCGGGACCAGAGTCCCAACGTCGTTACGACCCTTCCACGCGGCTAGTAGGCAACCCACCGCGGCCAACAGGGAAAAGCTAAGGCCGAGTCGGACCAGTCGCTGCGGACCCCAGCGGAGATCCAGGTCGACGGGTCCATCGCCGGTCGGGGTGACCAGCCAACCATTGGCAAAGCCGTCGACGAGGGTTGGTGCAACGTCAGTCGTTGTGCCCTTGACCGTTCCTCCGTCGAGGTCGAGGCGCCAGCCGTCACTATGGCTCTGGCCCAGGACCAGCCAAAACGGCCCGTCAGATCCGGTAGCCCTGACGTCGATCGCAGTGCGCCCCTCCATGGCTATCTGGAGGTCGGGGACGACGGGGACAGCGGACGGGACAGTACCCGTGGAAAGCAGCACCAGGCGGTCTAAGTCATACCCGGACCTAGCGCCGGGGCGGATCCTGAGACGGTGAGCACCGGCGGTCAGGTCGATGGGACCGTCACATATCTCGACGCTGAGGGGTCGTCGGGCTTGGGCATCGACGGTCATACCGGTTATGCGGATCGGTAACGGCGTTTCGTCCAGAACGACGAGGTCGCTCCGACAGCCTGTGTCCAGAGCACGAGGGGGCTTGGCGAACGACGGACCGATGGCAGCCTCGGCTCCCACCTCGATGATGCCCACGGGAAGGATGTCGGGAAGCCCCGAATACCAGTTCATCGTGAGCCGCTCCTGGACCTCGTCGATCCGGATAGAGAGCGTTCGACTGGTGAACGCCGGTACGTCAAGGTCCACCTGAACCACACCGGTATCGCGATCCCAGAGCGCTCCATCGAGGGATACGGTTCCAACCGGCCCCTCGTCACCGAGGACAGTCACCCTGCGTGGGGCTGAATGGAGCCCGTCGGCTCGGTAGGTCAGAACAAGGTTTCGGTATTCACGTGGGTGGTTCAGGGCGAGCGTCACCACGTGGCCCTTCTGGATGCCGATGGGCGCCTGCCACGCCGTCGCCGGATCACCGTCGAATGCTGAGCGAGCGCGGGAGAACAGGTCGCCGGCCAGGCTGGCTGTCGCAGTGGCTGTGCCCGATGAGGGATCACGCAGGAGGGCATTCAACAATTCGTCGGGTGCGTGAGGCGACAAACGGGCCTCTCCTCGGATCGCGAAGGTCCGCCTCCACGGCGTCTCAAAGGTCCGATCCATAGCCCGTTCCGGCTCGGTTCGAACCGGATCTCGGGGGTCGGAGCGTTGCCGGGTGAGCACCACGACCACTTCGGCCCCTGGGTCGTCCATGCCGGACTTCTGGATGGCATCGGTTAGGTCGGTGGGCAAGACGATGGTTTCATCGGCTGATAGCTCACTGCCATCCGGTCTACCGACGAGGACCTCGGCAAACCCCACACCGGTCACCCCGGCGTAGTGGTCCAGCGACCCCACGTCGGTGGACCGGATCTCCAGCACGATGCGCCTCACCGCCTCCCCGGCCGGTAGGGCGATCCGCTGGCCCGGCACCACGCGGGAGGACTCATCGAGGTCCACCAGGACCGGTGGGTGGCCGTCCAGCCCCACAGCCAACCCGGTGATCCACCGATTCTGGCCTCGGAGCCGGGCCTGTTGGAGCACCAGATATGCGACCACTTCCGGCTCATCCAGCGTCAGGACCAGTCGTTCTCCGATTACGTGGTTGAAGGCGCCAACGCTCCAGGCGGTGTCCGGGTCGCCATCGATGGCATGGAACGGGCGGTCACCAGGCGTAAAGGTCACCGGGTTGCCGTACCCAGTGGAATCGACCCGTAAGCCCCGTTGGACGGCCACGGTCCGCACCCCTGGCCGATCGGCCACGACGGTCAACGCGTGGTCCGAGAGATCTAAGCGCAACGGCTCCTCGTCGACACGCTCGGTATAGCCGGCCGTCTCACGAATCGTGCCCCAGCGATGACCATCCTTCCGATTGGAGTCAGTAAGAACGATCCGGGTACCGGATCCCACTAACTGGTTCACGATGACCGGGTCATCTGAGAACGACCCGGTGAGGAAGAGCGGACGACCGGCCTCAAGCAGACCTTCCCCAGCGGCGGCCACGATGCCCTCGGCATCGCCGGATACGAGAATCGGACGGGACGGATCAGCGGTTCGGATGATGGGTATCGGGTCGGCCACCGGCATCACCACGACCGGGGCCGGATGGTCGGCGTCAACTGGTCTGCTCAGGGTGTGCTGGTCGAGGAGCGGTCGCTCCGGGCCCGCTACGTTCGGGGCCGCTTCTCCGAATCCGACCAGCGGAGCGAAACCAGGGGCATCACGTACCTCGGCCCACAGGTCGGCCGGCCGGGGCGTCCGGAACCGTTCGAACTGTAAATCTGACCGCAGGACTACGTCGCCGACTCCCATAAGGCGCGCCAACGGCGCCAGGGCGTCAGCGTCGAGACGCCCTTCTTGAATCTCGGTGTCCAGGGCTACCAGTAGGGCCGCCGATGCAGGCGAGCCCTGAGGTATGAGTTCACGCGCCACGTGGGGGCGATCCATAAGTCCAGGGAGTACAGGATCGCCTGAATTGCCCCACCGGTAAGCCGCAAAGTCGCTGCCCGGAATCTCCAGTACCCGGGTTTCGTTCCCCTGGCCGTCGAGATGGGCGGCGGCGTCCTTCCAAGCACCCGGTATCTCTTCCGGTCGCTGGACGAGTGTCCCCAACATTTCGCCCTGCCACAGCGGGGAAAGATTTGCCACCACCAGAAGGCACAGGAGGAGAGTTACCACTCCCTCCACACGGGGCCGCCAGCGAGCCATGGCGGCCACCCCCGCGCCCAGGCAGATGGCTAGTCCCAGAAGTGATAGCGGGAGCGCCCGAGGCGTGCTTCGCAGGGCCAGCCCAGCGTCGGTGAGTGTCCACTCACGAAAAATTCGACCAAGGAACGACGGGGCGTCATAGGGGTGGGCACCAATACCCACGAGGATCCCGACGACGACTAGGGCCAAGGCGTGACCACGGTGTCGGAAGCGGACCACTGCGGCAGCCAGAAGGGCTAAAAGCGGCAGTGCGAACGAGAGAGGTAGAGCCCATCGGGTGTACGAGGTCGAAGGCTCGATCCACGCTCCGAGTCGGCCTTGACCATAGAAATACCAGTAGCCCAGGCCCCGGAAGAGTTCAGGGGCCGTGGCGGCATCCGACACCACCCGGTAGTTCTCCGTTAGATGCAGTGTGGGGAGACCCTGCCCCGCCTGCACAGCCAGACCGACCATCCACCAAAGGCCGGTGGCCAAGAAAGCCAGTCCGATTCGCGCCCCGGCTCCTAGGACCCGTCGCCACGGTACTGCACGCTCCAACCCGCTCCACAACAGCCAGACGACGGGACCCAGACCGACCAGGAGTAAAGAACTGGCGTTGACGCCGCCCACGGTCAGGGCAACCAGCCCGAAAATCGCCGCATGGCGCCATCCGGTGGTCCTCAACGCCCGCTCCGTTAACCCCAGCATCCAAGGCAGGCCGGCCCAGGGCAGGAGGATCACTGAATGCCGGTCCACGTAGTTCAGGACGTACGGACTGAGCATGTAGGCCAGCGACGCCACCAGGATGCCGCCCTCCAGGCCGTTCATCTTCAACCGCTTGCCTTGCCGGTCGACGCCCCAGCCGAGAGTCCGTAACAGCCAGGTCACTCCGAGGCCCGCAGCGGCTAGCACCGTTCCGAGCCAGAGTCTCTGGGCCAGCCAGTCGGGCATTCCCAGCACGTCGGCCAACCAGAAATAGGGACCCATAGGCCACAGGTACCCGATGTTCTGGTGAGTGACGGTGCCCATGGCGACCTCGGGCTGCCACATCGACGTGGCCCGCTCCAGCAAGCGTCCGGGATCCAGGTACAGGTAGGCCTTGGTGTCGGCAGCCAACCGGCCGGGGTCATTAAGCAGGAGCGGCACGTAGGCCAATCCGAGGATTACCCAGCGTTGAACGGCGCTACCAGTGAACCTCAGGGAAGGAAGCCTCACTGAGAAGACACCGTGCCATCCAAGATCCTGAAGGCCTCGGTGGCCGTTCGGTCCCAGTCGAAGCGTGTGGCGAAGGTCAGGGCACCCGCTGACAATTGGTCCCAGCGAGACCCGATGGCCTCGACGATCAATCCGGGTAGCGCAGAGTCTTCTGCGGCGAGTAGCCCGGAACGTCCATTGTCGACAGCGTCACGATGTCCGGCGATGTCGGTGGCCACCGTTGGGGTGCCACACGCTGCACCCTCCGTCAGGGTCATACCCCATCCCTCGCTGATCGAGGCACTGGCTACCAGACGGGCCCGCCGGTAAGCATCTACTAAGTCGTCATCTGAGATCCGACCACGGAAAGCCACCGCGTCGGCCACACCCCGATCGGCGGCCAAACTTCGCAACGACGACTCCTCAGGCCCGTCGCCTATGACCTCCAGGCGAAGGTCTGCCACCTGGTCACGGGCCTCAGCAAAGGCCCGGATCAGTACGTCGACGCGCTTGGACGCTGTGAGACGTCCAACCGACACCACGAGCGGCTGGGCATCCCGGCGACCGGCGGGGGAGAAACGGTGGTGGATGCCTGGCTCAACCACGTGTACACCATCGGGCTGGTGGCCCAGGCCGTCGATGAGGCCAACACGTGATGACGTGGACAGGGTGACCACCGGAGTGGAGCGATAGCACGGTGGCGCCAAACGACGCTCGAGCAGTGACCCCAGACGAGCCAACCCGGGCGACAACACCAGTGGCCACATGTCGGCGTGGTCGTGGTGCTGAATGGCCATACGAGGTCCCCGGGCCCATAGGGGGGTCAGGAAGGGCACGCCATTCCACACCTCCACCAGAGCATCGCGTCTCCCATGACGGCCGAGAATCTCGGCCAGGATGGCTTGGGGGAACACCTTGTAGCGTCCGGACCGGCGCACCACCTTCACGCCGTCACGCACCACAGTGGTGGGCTCGCCCGGGACCTCAGACGTACGGACGCAGACCTCCAGACCGGCCGCCACCCACCGACGAGTCACCTCGCGTAGGTGGAGTTCGGAGCCCCCGGCTTCGGCATCGTCGACATCACGCCAGGCAAGCACGTGGACCCGGCGGATGTCCGACCCGTCGACCAGTGAACCGAGGTCGCCCCCGGGTCGGTCACCCGTAATCCGGTCATCTCCCATCGGTCCCGGATCGTACTGGTCGCCCCGTTAGAGCCCGGGGCGGCGCGTGCCGGTACTACCGACGAACACCCAGAGTTCCCAACGTCTCGCGACGGACACGGACCGGAGTGGCAGACTCGCCAAGCCCATGCTGTTCCCGACGATCACCTTCGCCGTGTTTCTAGCCCTGGTGCTGGCCGTCCACACGCTGCTCCTGGAACGTCCGACAGCCTGGAAGGCCTCGATGCTGGTTGCCAGCTACGTCTTCTATGGCTGGTGGGACTGGCGGTTTCTGTCACTGATCTGGGTGTCTACGATCGTCGACTTCATAGCGGGACGGGCCATCCACGCCACCGACGACGCTCGTCTTCGGCGCCTCTGGCTGTGCTGCAGCTTGGGCACCAACCTAGGGATGCTGGGCTTCTTTAAGTACGCGGACTTCTTCGTGGACTCGTTCGTGGAACTACTAGCCGGCCTCGGCGTAGAGGCATCGACAGGAACGCTGGGGTTCATCCTCCCAGTAGGTATCAGCTTCTACACCTTCCAAACAATGTCCTACTCCATCGATATCCATCGGCGAGTCCTCGAACCAACCGACCGCCTACTTGACTTCGCCCTATTCGTCGGATTCTTTCCGCAACTGGTGGCCGGCCCCATCGTGCGGGCTCGAGACTTCCTGACCCAGTTGGCCACCGACGACAGGGCCCCCATCGACACCGGACTGGCTACCAAGCTGATCCTCGGCGGATTGTTCAAGAAGATGGTCCTCGCAGACATACTGGGTGCAGAACTGGTCGACGGGGTATTTGCTAATCCGGGTGGGGCGACGGGCCTGGAAGTCTTGCTGGCCATCTACGGATACGCGTTCCAGATCTATGGTGACTTCAGCGGGTACTCCGACATTGCCATAGGCATCGCCCTGCTATTGGGGTTCCGATTTCCGATGAACTTCAACCAGCCGTATCGGGCACTCAGCCTCCAGGACTTCTGGCGGCGATGGCACATCAGCCTCTCATCGTGGCTCCGGGACTATCTCTACATCGGCCTCGGGGGTAGTCGCGGAGGCCGAGGCAGGACGGCGCGGAACATTTTGGCAACCATGCTGCTGGGTGGTCTGTGGCACGGCGCTGGTTGGACCTTCGTCCTTTGGGGGGTCATCCACGGGTTAGGGCTGGTGGCGGAGCGAGCCATTCCGGGATTACTTGGCGGTAAGTCCACACTTGTCGGCAAAGCATTCCGGACACTGTTGACGTTCCACGTGGTGTGCGCCGGTTGGGTGTTCTTCAGAGCCGTGGATCTGGGCCGGGCCGTTGAGGTATTTGAAGCGCTTGGCGGTTCATGGACCTCGGCGCCAGCCGTAGACCTCGGCGTGTTCCTGCTCCTGCTTGTGGGGGCGGCCACACAGGTCGTGTCGGCTGGGACGGGCCGCTCGTGGTGGGATCGTGTCACACGGCTGCCAGTCCCATTGCAGGCCGTCGGTGTCACCGTGGCTGTTCTCGTCTTTGACCTGTTGGGTCCCAGCGGCGTGAAGCCCTTCCTCTATTTCAAATTCTGACTCCCAACCTGCGGCCGAGCAATCAGCTGAAATCGCGTCGCCGCTTTCCATTCCATCAGGCTCGCCCAGGACGCCAAATGACGGCAGCAGCTACGAGGACGGCCGGCCAGATTGCGAACACAACAAGGGCTCCCCGGTAGGTCCCGAACACGTCGGCGCCGATCGAGAAGGCCAAAGGACCGATGGCGGTGCTCATCACACTGATGACCTTGAGGAGGCCGGTGAGAGTGCCGATGTTCCGTAGGCCGAACAAGGCAGGTAGGAGAGTGCCGTTGACGGCCGCCCCACCTCCCGTGCAAACCCCCAGAACTATCGAGTAGGCGAATACCGTCCCGGAAGACGAGCCCAGCCCGCCGAGCAGACACCCGGCGGCCAGGAGGGCAGCCACCGCAGCCGGCATGAAGAACCTGCCCCTGTGGTCACAGGCCCATCCGAAGGTCAATCCTCCGACAATCGCTCCGATCGCCTGGGGGAGGAACATCGCCGCCGCCCCCGTATTGGAATAGCCGAGCTCTCCGAGCACGTTGGTCTGGTGGAAAACCATGCCCGTGATCAGGACACTGTTGGCCGCGGCCACTGCAGCCAACATCCAGAATGACGCGGAACGCAGTACCTCGGAACGGCCTACGCCCTGAACGACCTGGAACGAGACCTCCTGGCCGCCTCCGGCACCACCGTCCCGTGCCTGGCCGAGGTCCGCCGGCTGGTCCACCAGGCCGAGCCGGGCAATAGCCAGGACCGCCACGAGAATGATTGCTGCCGCTACTAGCCATGTGGACCGCCAACCCCATGCTGAAACACCGAGTGACAGCAACAAAGGCACCACCGCCATACCTGCAGCTGTGAAAGTCATGGTCACCCCGAGTGCCAAACCACGACGCGTGTCGAACCAGTGGGTGACCGAAACCTGGGCCACCAGCGCAAGGGCGCCCTGTCCGAGCATCCGGATACCCAGGAACCCTGCGGCCAACCAGATCACGTGACCAACGATGGCCATATGGGCCAAGGCCAGGGAGAAGGCAACCGCCACCATGGTCATGGCCCGACGGGATCCCACCTCATCAACCCAGCGGCCGATCTGGGGCAGTGTCATGGAGGCTAGGAGTGTCCCCACCAGGTAGGCCGTGGAAACCGCAGTGTCGGTGGTGTGGAGGTCCACTGCGATCGACTCGCGGAACACCGAAACGCCGATGGACTGTCCCGGGCCAGTGAGGGCCCCGGCCAGGCTGGCCAGGCCGACCATCCACCACCCGTAAAAGGCATCAGGGGAGCGGGGGCCCGATCCTGAGGTCTCGATCATTGGCGGACGCTACCGGGCGAGTGGAGGCATCTAGAAGACTTCCAATGTGTCGTCGATCAACCCACCCTCATGCCCACGGCGTGTCGTGGCCGTGCTGGCACTGATGACACTGCTTACAACTGCCTGCTCCTCACAAGGCCAGCCGGCCGCAACTGCGACCCCAATCAGCGTCCTACCCGGCTTCGTCGACAGCCCCATCTCCGACGATTAGCAGCACAATGGGCAAGCCCCTGACGACAACGGAGACGGTGCCACCCTCCGCTGCGCCCACCTCCACCTTTACTCCGGCCATCAGCGAACTCGGCACCTGTCAGGTCATGGGAGCCTCGACAACCGGTTGGGAGATCCTCTTGAAACGCACCGGATCCACAGGCTCGGGGAACTACGTAGTGGCCTACGCCCTACGCGACGCCGATGAGGAGATCCTCGGGACGGCTCGGCGGAAAAGCCGACGAGGCCCTGTCGTACTGGGACAGTCTCAACAGCAAGACCAAGGGTGTCGCGTCCTGCGACATTCGGCGCCTCGAACTAGATCAGGAGGTGTGTACGGCTGGACGTGGCTGCACCGTCTCCGCGTGGTGTCGACCCCCGTTGGCCGCTCTGGCACCTATTCGTACTGCCCCTATCCCAATGTCGTGCAGTACAGCGGCTCAATAACAGCAGTGCACCGCTCACTCAACGGTCCCAGGTGGCCACGGGGGAAGATTTCCTCACCCCGGTAGCTCATCGCCAGTTGGTCGAGAAGTTCCAGGGCACCGTCGTACTCCCAACCCACCAAACGGCCTCGGACCTCGAGGTAGCGCTCGAGATTGGACGGGTCGGTGGCCGAAAGGGCGACGCGATCGTCCGCACACAGATTGCGCCACTTCTGACGACCCTCGGCGTGGGGGAAACGAACGTAAGTGCCATCGAAGGAGGCCCACACCGGAGAGACCTGCGGCTCCCCACCGGGCCCGATAGTGGCTACATGCCAAACGGCAGGCATGTCGAAAAGGTCGACATGTGATACCGGTATCACGTCAGCTGTGGGTTCCGCGTCCATGTCGAGACGTTACCCACGGAGACCACCGGTGGGGTCCGGTTCACCGATCACCCCAGCAGCCAACAAGGCGTCGATCTCCTCCTCGGACCGGCCGAGCTCGCGCAGGATCTCCCGGTTGTCCGCACCCCGCCAAGCGGCATTCAGGCGCATCTCGACCGGTGTGGCCGAGAAGCGGGCACCGGGTCGGGCACTACGTACCGTCCCGGCAGTCGGATGCTCCCAGGTCACCACAGACCCATTGTGAGTTACCTGCGGATGGGCTAGAACATCTGCCTTCTCAAGGATGGGGCCACAAGGAACGTCAGCCTCTTCAAGACCCTCTAGAGCTTCGGTGGTGGTCATCGTTGCGAACGCCTCGACAGTCATCACACCGAACAGCTGCTGGTTGGCCTGATCCTCCACGAACCCCTCGAGGCTGTAGCGCGGGTCCTCACACCATTCGGGATGACCGACCGCCCGACAGACCCCGTGGATGTGGGCGGTCGAGGCCGCGAAGTAAATGATCTTTCCGTCCACGCAGTCGGTCAGTCTGTACACCTCGGCCAACGTCTGGCCGGGCGAAACACCATCGCCCACAAGGGTGAGGTCGACCATCCCGTCGTTCCAGAAGAAGGCCAGGGTGGAGTCCAACATCGGCACCTCGACATGCTGACCCCCGGCACCACGTTCCCGGGCAAGCAAGGCCGCCGTAACGGCCTGAGCTGTCGTCAAAGCGGTGGATTTGTCGGACACGATGTTCCGCACCAAATCGGGGAACGGGATATCGGGATTGACCTGGTAGGCGACCATGCCGGTCAGTCCCTGAATAACCGGGTCCAATACCGGGCGATTGGCATACGGACCGTCAGGTCCGTAGCCACTGATCGATACGTAGACGACGTCGGGATTGACGGCGCGCACGTGTTTGTATCCAAGCCCCAGGCGATCGCAGGCGCCAGGACGGAAGTTCTGGATGAACACGTCGGCGGTTGACGCGAGGTCCAGAAGAATCTGGCGGCCATCGTCGACCGTCAAATCAACAGAGATTGATCGCTTGCCGCGGTTGCCATTCATATAGAAGGCCGAAAGGCCACCACGAGCGAAGTTCTGTCGCCGGGTCACGTCCTGCCCGTCAACCGGCTCCACCTTGACGACGTCGGCCCCCTGGTCCGACAGCAGAAGCGAAGCGAACGGCCCGCTGACGATCTGACTGAGATCGAGAACTCGGAATCCTTCAAGGGGACCAGTCACAGTGCGCTTACCATTCGTCGCTTGGACCACCAACGAATGAGAACGGCTACTGCAGGTAGTCCGCCAACCAGTGCGGCTCCGTGTCCAAGTACAGGAAAGGTCGATACCTCCAACACCAAGCCTGCGACGATGCCTGCTGAGGCTCCGCCGGTAGTCATGCACATGTCAGCCAGTCCCTGAATCCCGACTCGATTCGGGCCGTCGAAGGTCCGGACCAACAATGCTGAAGAGGCGATCAGGCCAAAGCTCCACCCAATACCAACGATGAACATCCCCACGAAGGCACCAAGGGACTGGTGGGCTTCGTCGTGGGCGGCCACATCGGCACCCACGGCCAGCAGGAGGCTCCCGACGGCGATCAACCTGTGTGGCCCCAGTCGGTCGACAAGCCTCCCGACTATTGGTGAAAATGCGTACATCCCAATGATATGCAGTGAGATCATGGCCCCGATGACCTGAAGCTCATGGCCCCCGGAACGCATGTGGAGCGGCATCATCGTCATGATTCCGACCATCACCACATGTCCCACGACCATCGACCCAACCGCTAGTCGCCCATCCGGTGATCCCACGATCGGACGGATGAACGATTGCAAGGATTCACGTTCCTCAACTTTCCCGAGACCTCC
>JASLKB010000034.1 GCA_030747775.1 Acidimicrobiales bacterium
CGACCACCGCCCCCAAGGACCTGGGACTGGATGTGGTGGCCGTGGACACTGCTGCCGAGATGGCGTCTGCCGTACTTGAGCGGTCGCCCGGAGCCGACGTGGTCCTGATGGCCGCAGCGGTGGCCGACTTTCGACCCGTCAACGTGGCCGAACGCAAGATCAAGAAGGACCTCGGCGTCCCCGAGGTCCGTCTCGAGCCAACCATCGACATCCTTGTCGAACTGGGCCGGATCCGGACTGCTGGACAGGTCCTCGTGGGGTTCGCCGCGGAGACCGATGATCTGCGTCAGAATGCGGCTGCGAAACTGCAGGCCAAGGGCGTCGATCTGATCGTGGCGAACGACGTGTCGGTCCCCGAGGTGGGGTTCGAGCACGACACCAACGCCGTGGTCTTGCTCGACGCTGGCGGTGGAGCTAACGAGGTGCCCCTCTGCAACAAGCGGGAGGTGGCGTGTGCAGTACTCGACGCTGCTCTCCATATCCACAGAACGAACCACGCTGGGACGAACCGGTCACCGAACGGAGACGAAACGTGAGCGACAACTGGACCTTCACCTCCGAATCGGTGAGCGAAGGCCATCCCGACAAGATGGCCGACCAGATCTCCGATGCTGTCCTTGACGCCATGTTGAAGGTGGACCCCGAGAGTCGGGTGGCGTGCGAGACCCTGATCACGACCGGCTTAGTCGTGGTGGCCGGGGAGGTCACCTGCCGCGGCTACGTCGACATTCCCAAGACCGTCAGGGACATGATCTGTGAGATCGGCTACGACAGGGAGGACTTCGGGTTCGACGGCCATACCTGTGGCGTCATGGTCACCCTTGACGGCCAGTCTGCAGATATCGCCCAGGGCGTGGACGCCGCCGAGGAGGTCCGTGCCGGAACGGCCGGAGAGGATGACGACCTAGATCGCCAGGGCGCCGGCGACCAGGGAATGATGTTTGGCTTCGCGTGCGACGAGACCGACGTGCTCATGCCGTTGCCCATCCACCTAGCCCACCGAATGGCCGAACGCCACGCCGAGGTCCGGAAGGCGGGCACCGTGCCCTACCTCCGACCCGACGCGAAGACTCAGGTGACCTTTGACTACGAGGGCAATACGCCGGTCCGTCTTCGGACGGTGCTGGTGTCGACCCAGCACAACGATGGCATCGACCGGGACTCAATGATCCGCCCCGACCTGATCGAGCAGGTCATTCGTCCCGTGATCCCCGAGCAGTTCTCCGACGACGACTACGAGGTGCACGTCAACCCGACCGGTCGATTCGTTATCGGTGGCCCGGTCGGTGACGCCGGTCTGACCGGTCGCAAGATCATCGTGGACACCTACGGGGGCATGGCCCGTCACGGCGGTGGTGCCTTTTCGGGCAAGGACCCGTCCAAGGTCGACCGCTCGGCGGCCTACGCCACACGGTGGGTAGCCAAGAACTTGGTAGCGGCTGGAGCTACATCGCGCTGTGAGGTCCAGGTGGCCTACGCCATTGGAATGGCCCGGCCGGTCTCGGTACTGGTTGACACCTTCGGCACGGCGAACGTTGACCCGGACCGGATCTCGGCCTGCGTGCAGGAGGTCTTTGACCTCCGGCCAGCAGCCATCATCCGGGATCTCGACCTCAAGCGGCCCATCTATGGCCAGACGGCGTCCTACGGGCACTTCGGCCGCCCCGGCCTGCCTTGGGAGGCCACCGACCGGGTGGACGACGTCCGCTCGTTCCTGGGCCTGGGCTGACCCGGGGCGCGTCGGCCCGTGAACGTCGGGTCAACGGGTGATTCCGAGCCCGGACGCGAGCAAGAAGAGGGTCAACTGTCGTTCGACGGCGTATCGGAGGCCGCGGACGTTTCCATCGCTGCTCAGTCGGGCAACCGAGTGGTACGGGTGCTGCCCGATGTGGCTGCTGTCTCGCGCGCCTTCGACTACCTCGTCCCAGACGCCTGGTCGGACGATGGTCGGGCAGAGCGACTTGGCATCGGTAGCCGGGTACGCATCGTCTTACACGGTCGCCGGGTGGCGGGCTGGGTGGTGGCCGACCGGGTAGAGCCACCACCCGGAGTGACCCTCCGGCCTCTCACCCGTCTAAGTGGCCTAGGTCCTGATCCTTCTGTCATCGACCTGGCGCGGTGGGCCGCTCGTCGGTGGGTGGGACCGGTATCCAGCTTCCTGTCGACCGCGTCATCCCCATCCATGGTCGAGGTCCTCCCGTCAGCGCCTGCTCCTTGGGTGGTGCCAACTACAGGGAGCCGGTGGTACGACGAGTCGCTGGGCCCTGATTCCTGCATTGATGGGCCGGACGGGCGGCCATGGGTAGTCCGGCTACCGCCCGGCGATGACGTGCTGCCCCTAATCCTGGGTGCGGCCCGCCGGGGGGACGCGCTCGTACTGACTCCAACGGTGGAGACGGCCCGACGCCTGGCTGGTCAACTCCGACGCGCTGGAATCCCGGTGGCCTCCGTGCCCAGAGACTGGGCCCGCGCCGCGGCCGGCGGGGTGGTGGTAGGTGCGCGGGCCGCTGCATGGGCGCCTCTGCGTGATCTGGCGGCGGTGGTCGTCCTCGACGAACACGATGACGCCTATCGGGAGGAACGGGCACCGACTTGGAATGCTCGAGACGTGGCCATCGAGCGGGCCCGCCGAGCCGGAGTTCCCTGCGTGCTGGTGTCAGCCACGCCTAGCGTGGACGCTCTAGAGGCAGCGGGTCCCGGGCGGGTCTCGGTCCCGTCCCGGTCAGCTGAGCGGGACGGATGGCCGGTGGTGGACTTGATTGATCGCCGGATTGACGACGTCGTTCGGAGTGGCCTGTTCAGTTCGTCGCTGGTGCCCATACTGCGGGGTGAGGACGGTGACCCGGTGGTGTGCGTCCTCAACCGAAAGGGGAGAGCGCGGCTGCTGGCGTGTGACGGATGCGGGGTGCTGGCCCGCTGTGAGGTCCACGACGCGGCACTGGTCGACGACCGGGGAACCGGGTCTGTCGACTCGGGAGAACTCCGGTGTCCGGTGGACGACGCCCATCGACCCATGGTGTGCGATGCCTGTGGCGGTACCCGCATGCGCAACCTCCGGGCCGGCGTGAACCGGGTACGTGAGGAACTTGAGGCTCTGGCCGGCCGACCGGTAGTTGAGGTCACCGCCGAGACGGACCCGCGGGTGCTGGACGGGTCGCACGCCGGCCTTTTCGTGGGGACCGAGGCCGTGCTCCACCGGATCGGTCGCCGGGTGGCCCGGGTGGTCTTCCTGGATTTCGACCAGGAGTTACTGGCGCCCCGGACCCGGGCGTCCGATCAGGCCATGGCACTGTTGGGTCGAGCTGCCCATCTCCTGGGATCGCGCTCCGACGGTGGCCGTATCGTCATCCAGACCCGTCAGCCCGACCATGAGGTCCTCCAAGCCGTGCTGCATGCCGATCCCGGTCGTCAGGCCGCGGCCGAGCGGGATCGTCGGAACCTTCTCGGCCTACCACCATTCGGTGCGCTGGCCCGGATTTCTGGTGCGGTGGCCCCGGCGTTTGTGGCTGGCCTGGAGCGGGTGGAGGGCCGGGGGGCGCCGGGGGTAGAAGTGATGGGCCCGCGGGACAACGCATGGTTGGTCAGGGCGCCGGATCCCGAGACGCTGTCGGATCTGTTGGCCTCAGTGGATCGTCCCCGGGGTCGACTCAGGATCGAGGTCGACCCGGCCCGAGCCTGACAGTCGGATCCTGGGTTCGGGTCGTCACCAGCTCCGGCGGTTCAGTTCGTAGAGCGCGATGCCGGCGGCCGTCCCGACGTTGAGGCTGCCTACCTTGCCTAGTTGGGGGATGTAGGCCACGGCATCGCAGGCCCCCAGCACGGTGGACGACAGTCCCCGGTCTTCGTGGCCAAGGGCCAAGCAGGTCCGCTCACCGAACGCCACTTCGTTGATGGGCTGGGCCCCGTCGGCCAGTTCCATGCCGACCAGCCCATAGCCTGCCGATGCGATCTCAACCAGCGCCTCGTCTACCTCGTCGCAAATCGTCCACGTGAGGTAACGACCGGTCCCGAGGGCTGTCTTGGCCACCTTGGCGTGGGTAGGTGGGCTGGTCGCTCCGGCGAACCACAGGTGGGATACCCGGTAGGCGGCTGCCGTCCGGAGTATGGCCCCCACGTTGTATGGCGTCTGCACGCTGTCCAGCAAGAGGGCCACGTCGGGTTCGGCCCTGCGTCTCCACTCGCGGTGGAGACGCTTCAGCCCCGTGCTGTCGAGCTTCTTCACGCCCGGCCCCTCATTCAGGTCTCCCTCTATTGGCGCTCGTCTCCGTGCGGCTGCCCACGTCCAGCAGACGGAACCCCTTGCGGGACCCCCTGCGCGTGGTCGGCCAGCCCCGGGCATCCAACCATTTGGCAAGTGAGTCCGCGCCGAGGTGGCGCTGGACCACCAGATGGGCCGTGCCGTCTGGTGCTAGGTGGCTCAGCCACCGGTCCAACAGGTCGTGCAGGGCCTTCTTGCCGATCCGGATGGGCGGATTCGACCACAACCCAGCCAAGGACAGTCCGTCAGGCACCTCGTCGGGCGTCGTGACCCGCACGCCATCCAGACCGGCGGCAAGGGCGTTGGCCCGGCAAAGCTCCCGGGCCCGCTCGTTCACGTCAACGGCCCACACCGTGGCCTCCGGATTTCGTGTGGCCAGAGTGCAAGCGATGGGCCCGTAGCCGCAACCCAGGTCCATGAGGTCCACCGGACCTCCCGGTGGTGGCGGCCCGTCCAAGAGGAGGAATCGGGTGCCCCGGTCGATCTGGTTCGCCGAAAAGACGCCACGGTCGGTGGTCAGCCGGAGGTCCACGTCGGGTAGCAGTAGGGAGACCTCTCCTGGGCGAGACGCCGCATCGGGCCGGTTGGCCCAGTACTGCTGCGGGTCACTCACCAGACCAGCCTCTCGTCGGCATGACTCCTCCGGGCGTTCACGGTGGCGACGGTAGCCTCAGGTCGTGCCCAACCATGAGATCCGGGTCATCGGCGACCCCGTCCTGCGCACCCCCGCTACCGACGTGACCGACGTGGACGGAGCCCTGGTGCGCCTGTGTGAGGAAATGTTCGAGACGATGTACGAGGCGCCCGGGATCGGCTTGGCCGCCCCGCAGGTGGGCGTGCAGAAGCGCTTTTTCGTCTACGACCACGGTGAGGCCGCCGGGGTGATCCTGAACCCGCGGATCGTGGAGTCCGATGGCGAGTGGGTCTTTGAGGAGGGTTGTCTCTCGGTACCTGGCCTGTCCTGGGAGGTCGTCCGCCCCAAGACGGTCCACCTGGTGGGAGTGGATCTCGATGGCAATGAGCTGTCGATCGAGGCTGACGAACTGGAGGCCCGGCTGTTCCAGCACGAATTGGACCATTTGGACGGAGTGCTTCTGGTCGATCACCTTGACGACGACCAGCGTCGGGAGGCTCGCCGTGCCCTGAATGAGATGGCCATGACTCGAACTGGCCTGTCGGGCGGTTCCCTCCCTCCCGTGCCCTTATCTGGTGGGCCTGACGACCGATCCCCGGGTGGGGGCCTGCGGCTGCCGTGACCGCGCCTGTGCCGACCCGACCCCGTCGGTTGGCTTACCTTGGGAACCCCGCCATCGCCGTGGCGCCTCTATTGGCGCTTCACGAGGCTTCCGATCGGCTGGGAACGGAGGTCGTCGTGGTGGTCACCGCCGAGGATCGCCGACGGATCCGGAGGGGTCAACCGACGCCCCCCCCGGTGGGTGCCGCAGCTGCCGACCTGGGGCTGCCGGTCGTCCACGACCTAGATGCCGCGGTCGACTCGGGTGCCGACCTGGGGGTTGTCGTGGCCTACGGCCGGATCATTCCGGTGTCTGTACTTGATCTTCTTCCCATGCTGAACCTGCACTTTTCGCTGCTGCCCCGCTGGCGGGGTGCCGCACCGGTCGAACGGGCCCTTCTGGCTGGCGATGCCGAGACCGGAGTCTGCCTGATGGACGTGGCCGAGGAGTTGGACACCGGTGTCGTCCGCTGCCGGGTGGCCACCCCGGTTGGGCCTGACGAGTCGGCTGACGAACTAAGGAAGAGGCTTGCCGGTCTGGGATCGACGCTGCTGGTGGATGCCTTGGAGGCGGGTATCAGCGAAGGTGAGCCGCAGGTGGGCGAACCCACGTGGGCCCACAAGATCGGGCGGGAGGACCTCCGCATGGACTGGTCGCGGTCCTCTGACGAACTCCATCGGGTTGTTCGGGTGGGTGGCGCACATACGACCTTCCAGGGTGAACCGTTCAAGGTTTGGCAGGCCACCCCGTGCGGGTTGCCGGGGGCCGGGGCCGTAGCGGGGGAACTTGTCGGTGACGTGGTGGCCGTCGGCTCCGGGGAGGGGGACGGCCTTCGCCTCGTGGAGGTCCAGCCGGCCAACCGGGCGCGGATGGCTTTCAACGCATGGGCTGCCGGTGCACGACCGACCATTGGCGAGGTGCTGGGCACCTGATGGTCGCCACCCAATGACGGACAGGTCCGATGGCGACACGACGTCCGACGTTCGACGTCTGGCCCTAGAGGTCCTGAGTCGCATCGAACGCGACGGTGCCTACGCCAACTTGGCACTGAGGACCGCCTTGGATCGTTGTGAACTGGACCGTCGAGACCGGGCCTTCACCACCGACCTTGTCTACGGAACCACCCGGATGCGTCGAGCGTGCGACTACCTGGTCGACAGGTTTCTCCATGATGAGATCCAACCGGAGGTCCGGACGGTACTGCGATTAGGCGCCTGGCAGCTGGCCTTCGGCGGAGTGCCACCGCATGCCGCCGTGTCAACCACAGTGGCTGTGGCGCCTCGGCGCGTCCGGGGCCTGTGTAACGCCGTGCTCCGCCGGGTGGCCGACGAGCAACTCGCCGGGTCTCCGCCGTGGCCGTCACCGGCTGTCGCTCTGAGTTGTCCTGACGAGGTATTCGACCGCATGGTCGCCGACCTGGGTCACGATGTCGCTGTGGGCGCGTTGGAGGCAATGAACCGACCAGCCCCCGCAGTGGTGCGCGACGACGGCTACCACCAAGATCGGGCGTCGCAGTTGGTCGTTGAGGCGGTGTTAACCGCCGGGTTCGAGGGGTCGACTGGACACACTGGTGAACGGATCTTGGATCTATGTGCGGCTCCCGGCGGGAAGGCGACTGCGCTGGCCGCATCGGGAGCCCGGGTGGTGGCCTGCGACCTCCGGGAGCGACGCCTTGGCCTCGTGGCCGAGAACTCCCGGAGTCTGGACAGCAATCTGCTGCTGGCAGTGGCCGACGGTCGGCTGGCACCGTTCCGGCCGAGTTCCTTTCACCGCGTTTTGGTGGATGCTCCGTGTTCGGGGTTGGGGGTCCTGCGGCGACGTGCTGATGCCCGCTGGCGGAAGGGTCGGTACGACGAAGCGTCGATCCACGAGTTGGCCAACCTGCAGCTGGAACTGGTCGGACAGGCGGCTGATCTCGTGGCTTCGGGGGGGGTACTGGCCTACAGCGTGTGCACGCTGACGGAGGCTGAGACCGCCGGGGTGGACCGTCGGCTTCGGGCCGCCCGCCCGAGCCTCGTTCCCGTTCCGGTGGGGGAACCGTGGCGGCCCCACGGCGATGGAGGCATCGGGGGGATGCTGCTCCCACAGGATCTAGACAGCGAAGGGATGGCGGTGTTCATCTACCGGGTGCCCTGACCGGCCCGGGTGGTCGGGACGGGATCCTCAGGACAGGAGCCCGCGGTGTAGGTGCTCCAAGACGGCGTCGAGGGCGTCTCGGGTCGGGTGGCCTGGTTCGTCGACCAACTCGTCGGTCAGGACCGAGTGGGCTCGCTTGGAGATTCGGTGGGGATTGCCGGGCGAGGAGTCGATCTCCACGCCGATGAAACCATCCCCGAACTCTTCGGCCAAGCGGGCAAAGCGTTCAACTGGCGCCATGCCGTCCTCGCTGAATCGGAGGCCGAGGACGCACACGCCGTCACTGTCACGTCCTTGAACGCGGTCCCGAACGATCTCCAGGTCTCGGTTGGACAGGCCCACCGACCGGCGGCTACGAGCACCAATGGGCAGCGGCAGGCTTGGCTGGCTGAGCACCGGAGCCAGCATCCGTTCGTCAACCATCATTCCGAGGGCAAATCCACCGGTGAAGCACATGCCAACGGCCCCCACCCCTGGACCCCCACAGCGGCCGTGTTCGAAGGCGGCCAATGCCCTGAGCCAGTCGGTGACCGGTGAGGTCCGTCGTCGCAGAAAGGCGGTGAACTCACGCGACACGCAGCCGCCGGCCAGGGTCCGCATGATGTATCCAGGCCGGGCTCGGCGTCCCGGCGTCCCGAAAAGCGATGGCAGGACAGCGGTACAACCGATGGCGGACACTCGTCGACCGAAGTCGGCCACTAGGGGCGTGATGCCGGGCATCTCGGGCATGACGATGACCGCCGGTCCGGATCCGGCCCGTAGCACCGTGCGGGTGATGCCCCCGTGGGCGAACTCGGTGATCTCGTAACCACCGAGGGCGTCAGTCGCGATGGTTCGGGCCATTGATTGAGGGTAGCCCCGGCAACTGGCGGGTCTGGCGGGGATCGGCTCGCCCGGTGGACCCTCCGGTATCGTCCGGGGATGACCGGGCACGATCACGAGCGGCCGCCCGCCCCCGATGGCGGTGTGCTGTCGGTGAAGATTCTGACTGTCTCAGACGGGGTGGTGCACGGCACGCGCGAGAATCAGTCGGGGGTCGCCCTGGTAGCCCTCTGCGGGGAACGAGGCTGGCACGTGGCCGACACCACGGTGACCGCCGACGGGACCGACGAGGTGGCGGCCACTCTGCGGCGACTAGCCGACGGCTTCCACGGCCTGATCGTGACCACCGGCGGGACCGGATTCGGCCCGAGGGACCAGACTCCGGAGGGAACCCTCGCTGTCTTGGATCGCCAAGCGCCGGGTCTGGCAGAGGCCATGCGCCTTGTCAATCCTTTGGGGAGACTGTCGAGGGGTGTGGCGGGCACGCTAGGTACCTCCTTGATCGTCAACACGCCAGGTTCAGCCCGAGGCTGCGTGGAGTGCCTGGAGGCTGTCGCAGACGTAGTGCCCCACGCGGTGCGCCTGATGGTCGACAACGCCGATCCCCACCCATCGGGGCAGGGCAGCACGCCTGTCGTCGGGGGTTCAGGCCATGGTTGATGCAGCGCGCTTTACCGATGACGACGGCAACGGCACCGCGGATGACAGCGTTGCAATGGATGCAGCGATCGATGCCGCAGCGACGGCCCGCTGCCGGACCTCGCCCAATCCCTGGGTGGGTTCGGTAGTGGTGGTCGACGGCCGCATCGTCGGCACGGGTGCCACCCGGCCACCTGGTGGCCCACACGCAGAACGGGTGGCCATGGAGGCCGCTGCGGCCAACGGCGGATCGATCGACGGGGCCACGCTGGTGACCACGCTGGAGCCATGCCATCACGAAGGACGCACCGGTCCGTGCACGGAAGCCATCGTGGTCGCTGGGGTGGCCCGTGTCGTGGTGGCGGTCGAGGATCCGGATCCGCAAGTCGCCGGTCGGGGCATCGCACGACTTCGAGAGGCGGGGCTGGAGGTGGTGGTCGGGGTACGAGCTGACGAAGTGGCCGAACAACTGGCCCCGTATCTTCACCACCGGCGGACCGGTCGACCACTGGTCGTCCTGAAGATGGCCACCACCGTTGACGGGCGCATCGCCGCTCCCGACGGCTCTAGTCGGTGGATCACTGGTCCCGAGGCTCGAGCCGACGTGCATCGGATGCGGGCCGAGAGCGACGCCGTCTGCGTGGGGTCGGGCACCGTAAGGGCTGATGACCCCCGGTTGGATATCCGCGACTGGCCTGAGGCGGCCGCTATGGAATCGACCGATCCCCGCCGGATCGTGCTGGGCGCCATCCCCGCCGATGCACAGGTTTTGCCCGCCGAAGAGCACCACGGAGACCTGGGAGCCCTTCTGGACCGCCTGGGCTCGGAGAACGTTCTGCAACTCCTAGTGGAGGGTGGTGCCGAGGTGGCGGGACGGTTCCACCGCGAGGGGCTGGTCGACCGGGTGGTGGCCTACATGGCCCCCGCCCTGCTGGGTGGCGACGACGGCCGACCCCTACTGGCCGGCAGTGGTGCGGCCACCATGGCTGAGGCGTGGCGCGGTCAATTCGTTGACGTTCGGCGCCTCGGACCCGACCTGCGCATCGAGATGGTGCCCGACGCCTGACCTCGCACCTACAAGAAGATGGATGAACGTTGCCGGTCAGGGCTAAATCCCGGTCCGGCAACGAGGCGCGACGGGTAGGTTCGTGCCGTGCTGAAACTCGTCCTCCCTAAGGGTTCCCTTGAGAAGTCCACCCTCGAACTGTTCGAGGGAGCTGACCTCGGGGTCCGCCGGAGTTCCTCGGTCGACTACCGGGCGACCATCGACGATCCTCGGGTCGACGACGTTCGGATCCTGCGACCCCAGGAGATCCCCACCTACGTGGCCGACGGCCTGTTCGACCTCGGGATTACCGGGCGGGACTGGATCGAGGAGACGGGCAGCGACGTGGTGTCCCTCGGAGAACTCCACTATTCGAAAGCGACGGCACGCCCGGTGAGGATCGTGGTCGCCGTACCCGGCGACTCTGACGTCGAGTCGGTGGCCGACCTGCCGGCCGGGGTCCGGGTGTCCAGCGAGTACCCAGAATTGACTCGCCGATTCTTCGCCGCCCACGGCGTCGAGGCAGACATCCGGCTCTCGTACGGCGCAACCGAGGCCAAGGTCCCCGACATCGTGGACGTGGTGGTCGACATCACCGAGACCGGACGGGCCATCCGGGCTGCCGGACTGAAGGTCATCGACACGATCTTGACCAGCTACACCGAGCTGGTAGCTAATGCTGAGGCTCACTCCGATCCGGAAAAGCGCCATGCCATGGAACAGATCCACCGGTTGCTGCAGGGCACCCTGGAGGCCCGGGGCAAGGTCCTGGTCAAGATGAATGTCCCGGGCGACCGCCTCGAGGCGGTGATCGATCTCATCCCGTCAATGAAGTCCCCGACGGTCAACGAGTTGTATGGCGGCTCGGGCTTCGCCGTGGAGACAGTGGTGGCCAAGTCGGAAATCAACGTGCTGATCCCGGCACTGCGTGATGGCGGGGCCACCGACATCATCGAACTGCCACTCTCCAAGATCGTTCACTGAACCGAGGTTCCTGTCGGGGCTACCGGCCCGGTTCATCGGCGAGGGCTCACTCCGGGGGTCACTCAGCCTCTTCGGTTCCGTCGCCTTCAGGGTCGGGAGCGGACGCATTGTCATCCCGGAGGGCCTTTTCGACTGACACGTAGGCCAGTCGGATCTGGTGAAGGGCATCGCGCATCGTGGCCTCGGCCTCACCGAGGCGGCCCGGCAACTTCTCAACCACCGCCCCTAGGGCGTCGATGGCCACCGAGGCCTCACCCATGTTCGGCGGCTGCTGGGAGAGGTGGATGGCCGCCAACTCGTAGAAGCCCATCAGGTGGTTGGCCACCACCACAGAGGCAGGCGCCGAGGCGATCTGTTCCTGGACGGCAGCCATCTCGCGGGCCATCTCTTCGGCCTGCTGACGCTCCTCGGGACTCATTTCGTCAGGGGAGGGATCCACACCCGCTGCTGGGTCACCTTGCGGGTCGACCGGGTGTTCCCCGCCGGGGGTCCAGAGACTACTCATCGGCTTCGCTCCTGCTGCCCGTTGCGGGCGTCGGGTGCCGGGACGTCCCGGGAGCGGTATCCTACGTCCCACAACCAGATGGAAAGCGGGGTACACCCCCACCCGGCACGCGTCCAGCGGGCCCGGGTCCTCATCTCGTCTGAACGACGAGCCGTCCAGATCCCCGGGCACGTCCCATGGGTTTGACGGCCGTCGTCTTCGGCGGGTGTCGGCTTTCCGGCGCCCGCTGTTTCGGCTTTTCCGGGTTCATCCCCGCAACCGGTCGGATTGGTCGAGCGCCACCGCCCATCCCCTCACGAGGAGCGAGAGCCTGCGTGACACACAGGAGTGACGACCGATAGCAGCACCGACAAATCAAGAACCGCGGATCAACGACCGCATCCGGGCCCAACAGGTCCGGCTGGTCTCGCCCGACGGCGAACAGATGGGGATCCAGTCCCTACCCGACGCCCTCGACGCGGCCCAGGAACTGGGCCTGGACCTGGTGGAGGTGGCCGACAAGGCCGATCCACCGGTGTGCCGGATCATGGACTACGGGAAGTTCAAGTACGAGCAGTCCCAGCGGGCCAAGGAATCGCGCAAGAAGGCGACCCACGTTCTGGTCAAGGAGATGAAGTATCGACCCAAGATCGGTCCGGGCGACTTCGCCACCAAGACCCGCAAGGTCGAGGCGTTCTTGGGTGACGGCAGCAAGGTCAAGGTCACGATCATGTTTCGGGGTCGGGAGATGCAACATCCCGAACTCGGGCGCCGCATCCTCGACAACGTCGCCGAGGCCGTGTCCCACGTGGGGCGGGTCGAGGTGTACCCGAAGCAGGACGGCCGCAACATGATCATGGTCCTGGTGCCCGGCCAGGCCACCCGCAAGCAGCGGGAGGCTGCCGCCGATCGACGGGAGGCTGATCAGGCGTCCACTGTCGAGGAACCCACTACTGAGACAGAAATGGCCGAGGAGCCCGATACCGAGGAACAGGCCCCAGAGGACGTTGCACTCGAGGAGTCAACGACCGAACCGACGTCGGCCTGACCGGCCGACGAAGGACCAGAACCGAAACGGAGCAGAACACATGCCCAAAATGAAAACCCATCGGGGTGCTGCCAAGCGAGTCAAGGTCACTGGTAGTGGCCGTCTGAAGCGGGGAACCTACGTGAAGAAGGCGGTGAAGTTGAAGCGGCGGCGCGGCCGCCAGTTTGATGTGGACCCGGCAAACGCGTCGGCTGTCCGCAAGCAACTCGGCATCTGAACGAATCCCACCGGGGTGCAACAGCCCCAATCGAACCGAACATCGATCGTCCACGCCGCCGCCGGCGGGGACCCGAAGACAGGAGAGCGTGATGGCCAGGGTCAAGCGAGCCGTCCACAGCAAGAAGAAGCACAAGGCAGTTCTTGAGCAGGCGAAGGGCTACTACGGCGACAAGAGTCGTACCTTCCGTGCCGCCAACGAGCAGGTGATGCATTCTGGCAACTACGCCTTCCGCGACCGTCGGGCCCGCAAGGGCCAGTTCCGTCGGCTCTGGATCCAGCGGATCAACGCCGCCTGCCGCCAGAACGGCACGAACTACAGCGCTTTCATTGCTGGTCTGAAGCAGGCGGGCATCGAGGTCGACCGCAAGGTGCTGGCCGACCTCGCAGTCAACGACGGCGCCGCCTTCGCCGCCCTCGTCGAGCAGGCCGGCTCCGAAGCGGCCTGACCCGGTGGTCGGGCTGTCGTCCGTCCTCTGATCCCGATCGGATGATTCACGGCTACTCGGGGAGCAATCCCCGAATCCGTGGGCTCCGTCGGCTGGCCCGGGATCGTGGCCAGCGCTACGAGAAGCGATCCTTCATCGTCGAGGGTCCCGGACTGGTGGCCGAGGCGCTGGATGCTGGTCTGGACGTTCGGTTAGTCGTAGTGCCCGAGTCGCCGCTCGACGACCTCGATACCGGACCAGGGCTCGAAGCGCTTCTGCGACGGGCGTCGGCTACCGGTGCCGACGTCGGCACGGTGCCCGACTCGGTGTTTGACGGGTTGACCAGCACTGGTTCCCCGCAGCCGGCGCTGGCTGAGGTGGGCTTTGTCGACGTCGATACGGACATCCTGTTCGCCGGTATCGAACCCGGGCACCCCCTACTGGTCCTGGTGGGTCTGGCCGACCCCGGCAACGTGGGCACGTTGTTTCGGTCAGCCGAGGCGTTCGGTGCCGCCGGTTTGTGCCTCGTGGGTGGCGTGGATCCCTACAACCCGAAGCTCGTCCGGGCCGCCGCCGGCTCAGCCTTCCGGATCCCGTTCGCCATGGTCAGTGACGATGGAGCTGTTGACGTGCTGCACCGATTGGCCCAAGCGGAGGTCGCCGCTTGGGCGACTATGCCCTCTGCGGGCGCGTCGATGGCCCAGGTGGCGGCCACCGACGGACTGTTGGCCCTCGTCCTAGGCAACGAGCCCCACGGCCTGTCCGACGATGTCGTGGCAGCCTGCGTCGGGACGGCCACCGTGGAGACCTCTGCCGGCATGGAGTCGTTGAACGTGGCCGTCGCCGGTTCGGTCGCTCTCTACGAACTGTCGCGTATCGGCTGAAGAGCGACCATCATCCAACCGAAACGGTCATCGGGGACCGAAGGGTGGTGCCCTAGCCTGCGACGGGTCGCCGATGCGATCCATGACACAGATTCCCGACCACCCGACGCTTCTCCCACACTCTGACCACGATGACCTCCGACCTGGACCAGCACCTGACTCGACACCTGGCCGAAGCCACCGAAGCCGTGGCTGCGGTGGTCGACCTTGACGACCTCCGGGCGCTCGATGCCGAACTCCTCGGCAAGGCATCGGTGGTGATCGAGGCGCGGCGAGGCTTGGCGGCGATGGACGCCGAACAGCGTAAGGACGCCGGCCGTCGCCTCAACGAGGTGCGAGCTGCACTGGAGCACCTGCTGGCCGAGCGTCGGTCGACGTTGGAGGCTGAGGCACGTGCCGTCACCCTGGAGGCCGAGCGCCTCGACCTGACTGAACTGGACACCGGTCGCAGACTCGGCCACCGGCACGTGGTCACCCAGACCTGGGAACGCCTCGAGGACATCTTCGTGGGTATGGGCTTCACCGTGGCAGAGGGCCCCGAGATCGAGGACGAGTGGCACAACTTCGGTGCCCTCAACTTTCCCCCCGACCACCCAGCCCGAGACATGTACGACACCCTCTACGTGGACCACGGTGAGCCGGGCAGCACCCTGTTGCGCACCCACACCTCCCCGGTCCAGATCCGGGTCATGGAGTCCACCGAACCGCCGATCTATTCGATCATGCCTGGGCGCGTGTTCCGCAGCGACACCGCTGATGCCACCCACATGCCGGTGTTCCACCAGATCGAGGGCCTGGTCGTCGACCGGGGTATCACCTTCGGGGACATGGCCGGCACCATGGACGCCTTCACGAAGGCCTACTTCGGTCGGGAGTTCACGTCACGCCTCCGCCCCTCGTACTTCCCGTTCACCGAACCGTCGGCCGAGTTCGACATCCTCCGGGACGACGGGTCTTGGTTGGAGTTGGCTGGTTGCGGCATGGTCCACCCCAGCGTGCTGCAGGCCGGCGGCCTGGACCCCGAGATCTGGTCCGGCTTCGCCTTCGGGTTCGGCCTCGACCGCCTGGCCCTGATGCGCCACGGGATCGACGACCTACGGGAGCTGTTCCGCAACGACCACCGCTTCCTGTCCCAGTTCTGATGCGCGCCCTGTCCCTGCCGTCCCCTAGGAGGATTTGATGAAGGTCCTCCTGTCGTGGCTCCAGGAGTTTGCGCCCGTGAACGGCGCCCCCGAGGAGATCGGTAACCAGTTGAGCGACCTCGGCCTGGCCGTCGAGGCGATGACCTCGATCGGTGGGGGACTGGACGGCGTCGTGGTGGCCCGGGTACTCGACCTGCGCCCCCACCCGGATGCCGACCGTATCCAACTGGTCGACGTTGACGCCGGCGACGGGGAAGCCCTGCAGATCTGCTGCGGTGCCTTCAACATGTCGGTGGGAGACCTAGTGCCCCTGGCCACCCTGGGCATGACGATGCCCAACGGCATGGAGATCGCCCGCCGGAAGATGCGTGGCGAGTGGTCCAACGGGATGTTGTGCGCCGCCGAGGAGATCGGCCTCGGCGACGATTCGGAGGGCATCATGCTCCTCGACGGCGCAACGGGGGAGGGTCCGCCTACGCCCGGGACTCCACTGGTTGAGGCCCTGGCGCTGGTGCCCGACGTCCTCTACGACCTCGAGGTGAATCCCAACCGGCCCGACGCCATGTCGGTGGCCGGCGTGGCCCGCGACCTTGCGGCCCGTCAGGGGGTGCCGTTCGCCCTGCCCGACCCGTCGCCGGACGAGGGCGGTGACCCCGCCGATGGGCGCCTGTCGGTCGAGGTGCTGGACCCGGTGTTGTGCGGTCGGTTCGTGGCCCGGGTGCTGGACGGCATCACCATCGGCCCGTCGTCCCGGTGGCTGGCCAACCGTCTGACCGCTCTGGGTATGCGCCCCATCAACAACGTGGTGGACGTATCCAACTACGTGATGCTGGAACTAGGCCAGCCCAGCCACACCTACGACCTGGCCGCCCTCACTGAAGGGAGCGGCGTCGGCCCGGTCCTCCGGGTCCGACGGGCCGTCGAGGGTGAGACGGTAGAGACACTCGACGGGGCGTTCCGTACCTTGTCGGCGTCGGACGGCGTGATTGCCGACGGCGACGACGCTGCAATCGGCATCGCCGGGATCATGGGCGGTGCATCGACAGAGATCGGCGGGGAGACCACCAGCGTGGTCCTGGAGATGGCCTGGTGGGACCCACAAGCCATCTCGACCTCATCGCGTCGCCTCGGGTTGCGAAGCGAGGCTTCGATCCGGTTCGAGCGGGGTGCCGACCCCGAGGTGGCCGACGTGGCCATGCGGCGCTTCGCCGAGCTGCTGTCGGACTCGGGCGCCACGTTGGCCCCGGGGACCGTTGACGTCCGTGGGACGGTCCCCGACCGCTCGCCGTTCCGGGTCCGAACCGACCGGGTGAACACCCTGCTGGGCACCGACCTGTCGCGTGACGAGATGGCCGGCCTGCTGGAGCCCATCGGGTTCACCAGTGAGCCGGCCAACGGCGACCCATCCTCGGCGGACCTCGACGTCGCCGTACCCTGTTTTCGACCCGACAGTGCCACGGAGATCGACGTGGTCGAGGAGGTGGCCCGGATGCACGGGTACGGGCGCATCGCCCGGACCGTCCCGAGCTCGACCATCACCGGGTCTCTGACCCCCTACCAGCACGACCGTCGGTCCGTCCGCGACACCATGGTCGGCCTGGGCCTCGACGAGGTGATGCCCGTGCCGTTCCTGGCCCCGGGCGACCTGGAGCGGGCCGGCCTGCCCGGCGACGGCGTCACGGTGACCAACCCGCTGGTGGCCGAGGAGTCGGTCATGCGGGCCTCACTGCGGCCGGGAATCCTCAAGACGCTGGCCTACAACGCCTCGCACCGACTCGAGGGCCTCGGCGTGTTCGAGATCGGCCATGTGTACCGGGTGCCGGCCACCGAACAGCCCCTTCCTGATGAGCGGGAGCACCTGGCGGTCGGCCTCGGTGGCCGGGACGCCGGCGACGCCGTGGCCATCTGGTCGTCGCTGGCCGATGCCCTGGACTGCCGGGACTATGCCCTGATGTCCGACGGCCCGGCGGGCCTCCATCCGACCCGGGCTGCTCGAATCGAGGTGGCTGGCACTCCGGTCGGGTTCGTGGGTGAGGTCGACCCCGGGGTGCTAGAAGCCCATGGGATCGGCGAGCGGGTGGGTTGGCTGGAGGTGGACCTCGAGGCTCTTCTGGCCCTACCCCACGGCGGTCGCCCGTACCGCCGGGTCAGCCGGTATCCGTCGTCGGACATCGATCTGGCCTTCGAGGTCGACGAAGACACGTCGGCAGCTGCCGTGCGATCCTGCCTGGTGGAGGCAGCCGGCGACCTTCTGGCCGACCTGTCCCTGTTCGACGTGTTTCGGGGTGCTCCGGTGGCCGAGGGGCGTCGCAGCCTGGCCTTCACCCTGCGCTTCCAGGCCAATG
>JASLKB010000035.1:0-252 GCA_030747775.1 Acidimicrobiales bacterium
GATGGAGCTATCGCCGGCGCTGGGGATTGGCGCGTTCGCCGAAAAGACGCTGGTGGCTGCCGGTCAGGCGACCAAGGTGGATCCGGCAGCTCCGCCGGAGGTGGCGGGCCTCATTGGATGTGGCGTTATGGCCGGCTTGGGTGCGGCCATGAACACTGGCAACGTCGGCCGGGGCGACTCGGTGGCCGTGTTCGGCTGTGGTGGGGTGGGCGACGCGGCTATCGCTGGGGCGCACTTGGCTGGAGCTCACAC
>JASLKB010000035.1:262-6729 GCA_030747775.1 Acidimicrobiales bacterium
ATCGTGGCTGTCGATCTGGACGACCGGAAGCTCGAGATGGCACGGAAGTTTGGGGCCACCCATACGGTCAATTCCTCGGTGGAGGACCCAGTGGAGGCCATACGTGCGGTCACCGACGGTAACGGGGTGGACGTGGCCATCGAAGCGGTCGGCCTGCCCGTCACCTACCAGCAGGCCTTCAACGCGCGAGATCTTGCCGGCACCGTCGTTCTAGTAGGCGTACCCAATCCGGAGGCCACTCTCGAACTACCCATGATCGAGGTGTTCGGTCGGGGAGGGTCGCTGAAGTCGTCGTGGTACGGCGACTGCCTGCCCAGCAGGGATTTCCCGATGCTGATCGACCTGTACCTGCAGGGGCGTCTGGATCTGGATCGTTTCGTGAGTGAGACGATCGCCCTAGACCAGGTCGAGGAGGCCTTCCACAAGATGGAACGCGGTGAAGTGCTGCGTTCGGTCGTGGTGCTCTGATTCGACGATGACCCTTCGCGTTAACCGGGTGGTGACTAGCGGGATCTTCTCGCTGGACGGCGAGGACTTCGAGGTAGACAACAACATCTGGCTGGTCGGCGACGACCACGAGGTGGTGGTGGTCGACGCCGCCCATGATCATCGACCCATCGTCGAGGCCGTTGGGGGTCGGAGGGTCCGGGGAGTTCTATGCACTCACGGCCACAACGACCACATCAATGCCGCGGTGGAGTTGGCCGACACGGCCGACGCCCCAGTCTGGCTGCACCCTGACGACGGGATGCTGTGGGACGTCGTACACCCAGATCGTCGGATCGACGACCCCCTGCGGGACCGCATGACAGTGCCGTTGGGCGGCGACGACCTCACGATCCTGCACACGCCGGGCCATTCACCGGGCGGCTGCTGCATTCATGTGCCCACCCTGGGTGTGCTGTTCTCGGGGGACACGCTGTTCAACGGTGGCCCAGGAGCCACCGGTAGGTCGTTCTCGGATCGCGGGCTCCTCGTGGAGAGCATCCGCTCGCAGTTGTTCGTGTTGGATCGCGGGACCACCGTGCACACGGGACATGGCGATTCCACATCGATTGGCGTCGAGGCCGATCGCTTGGATGAAGATTCCTGATCGGCGTGCCTGAGTGGGGCGTCGTGACGGCTTCGCCGTGGCTCTGCCCATGGGGTTCGACGACCCGGTACAGGAGGCGGGGAGCTCTCTTGATGCTGTCGGCGTACTGGATCTCCCGGGCGTGGATACCCGCCCTCAGCGGCCCGAGGCCCACCTAGGCGTTAGTCGAACCCAAGTCGCTCGGGAGCCTCGCTGAGGAAGCGCAGTGCCGCCTCGGCCCGCTTCGGGTGTGGACCACGGGAGATGTCTCGGAAGTCGTGGACGAGGATCATCCGATCAACACCGAGGTCCTCATAGCGACGGATCAAGTCGCGGTTCACCGGCTCGGATGGCGACACCGAGAGGATGGCCGGGCCGAGGTCGGCTGGACGGTCAAGGTCCACTTCGGCAGATCGGATGCCCGCCACCGCATCCGCCGTTGACTCCAGGGTAGTGAGGAAGCCGTACCAGCCGTTGGCCCGGCGGACCACCCGCCGCCAGGTCGCCGGGACACCACCACCCACATGCACCGGGGGGCCGGTGGGCATAGTCGGGCGGGGTGAGGCTTCCACCCCGGCCCAGGAGGTGAAGCGGCCGTCGAACGTGGGATCGCCACGCCACAGCGCCCGCATGGCGTCGAGGTGCTCGTCGGTCCTGGTGCCTCGCTCGGCAAACGGCACGCCGAGGGCCTCGAACTCTGCAGGCACGTAGCCCACGCCAAACCCGGCCTCGAGGCGGCCGCCCGACAACACGTCGACCGAGGCCAGTTCCTTGGCCAGAATGACCGGGTTTCGCTGGGGGAGGATGACGATGCCGGTACCGAGTCGGATGGTTGACGTGTGGGCGGCCAAGAATGACAACGCGGCCACCTGATCCACGAAGTGGGTGCCGGGTGTGACCGGTGATGGTGGTCGTCGCGGGTCGGCGACCACTACGTGCTCGCCGGTCCAGATCGACTCCCAGCCGGCCTCCTCGGCGGTGCGGGCCACTCGCACCATGGTGTCCGGGTCAGCCAGGACCCCGCTGTTGACGCCGAAGAACCCGAACTTCATCGGTCGTGCCGGGAGGTTCGTCCGGCCATGGTCCGGAAGGCGTCGACGAGTTCGGCCAGCATTTCCTCGGCGGTAGCGCCGTCGTCGGGAAGCGGAATGGAGAGCCGACAGTCGGTGACGCCGGCGTCCACCAGATCGGGGACGGCAGCCATGGTTCGGGTCACGTTCACGGTCCCGTCGTCGTTTTGGACGAGCGGCACCGATCCCTGGACCTCGTACGGGCCAGCTTCGAGACCCATCTCAACCTGCATCTCTTGCATCCGGGCGATGCCGCCGGCCACGTCGATCCGATCGGGACCCCAGGGGATCCAGCCGCAGCCGAAGGTGGCCAGGCGGCGGGCCGTCCGTCGGTTGACGGTGCCGCTGACCCAGATGGGCACGCCGGCCGGGTTTAGGGGTGCGGGCATGGCGTGGATGCCGTCGAAGGCCAACTCGTTGCCGGCGTAGGTGGCCCGGTCCTGAGACCAGAGGGTACGGCACACTTCGAGGCTGTGGTCCAGGAGGCGTCCGCGGTCGTCGAAGTCGAGACCTGCGGCCTCGTATTCGGCGGCCTGCCAACCCACGCCGACGCCCAGGTCGAGTCGGCCACCGGACAGCACGTCCAGGGTGGCGGTCGTCTTCGCGAGAACGACTGGTCGACGAAGGGCGGCCAGGAGGATTCCCGTCTGGAGGCGGATCCGGTCGGTTCGTGCGGCTAGCCAGGTAAGGGTGGTGAGGGGTTCCAGCCAGGCCCCGTCCGGCCCCGTGGGTTGGCGGCCACCGACGGTGCCTCCTCGGGACGGGTCGGCGTAGGCGTCCAGGTTGTCGCCGAAGGCAACGTGGTCGGCTACGGCCAGACGGTCCACCCCGGCCCGGTCGGCGGCCACCGCGTGGTTCGAGAGGCGCTGCCAATCTCCAGGAGGCTCGGCGGCGAAGTTGACGACCTGGATCGAAAGGTGCGGAGCGGGAGTGGTGTTCATCGACGGAACCGCCGGAGGGCGGCTCGACGTCGGACCCGGAGCGCGGAGGTTCGCTGTTCGGCGGTGATCCGGTGCCATCTCTCGTCGAGGTGGTCGTCCAGTGTGGCCAACGGAACGAGCCGGCAGGTCGGGATGGGCTGGCGGTCAGCTTGGTTCCACCGGTAGGTGATGCATCCCTGGGTGGATCCGGTGGTATCCAGCCAGTTGGAGACTCCAGGGTCGTGGTGGGCGATCACGGCCCGAAACACACCGTCGTCGGATGTCACGGCTTGGTCGCCGTTCAGGCTGGACTGGCGGTTCCACCAGTCCAACGACTGGTACCAGACGTCACCCAGTTGGATCTCCCAGTAGGCGCAGTTGGGGATCTCTACCTCCAACAGGAGGGCCTCGCCTTCGCCCACCCGGTACCAGGTCTGGCCATAGCCCTGGTCGAGGCTTCCACCCAGATCGGAAGCGCTGCCTTGGGTTGATTGGACGTGGTCGAACGCGTTCACCTCCTCGCGGGTCAGGTGGGAGGCGCCGAACCGGGTCCAGAAGGCCGTCATTTCGACCACCTGGTCGGCGATGCGGGTCAAGTGGGGCGCCAGTTCGTGAGGTTGCAGGCGGCTGGTAGATGGCCCGGGGTCTATGCACTCGAGGTGCAGGTCGGCGGGGACCTCGTCCTCCCAGTCGGAGAAGAACTGGCGAACCAGGAGGCTGCAGTGT
Organism: Acidimicrobiales bacterium; assembly: GCA_030747775.1. Classification (GTDB taxonomy): domain Bacteria; phylum Actinomycetota; class Acidimicrobiia; order Acidimicrobiales; family MedAcidi-G1; genus UBA9410. Next base: position 4,051 of record JASLKB010000035.1, read on the forward strand.
CGGGGAGGGAGTTCGAACCAGGCACCGTCGGGTGCCTCGCCGACGGCTGGTTCGGGTGCAGGGCCTGCGCCGAAGGCTATGGAGAACCGTCCGTTGGCGTCGGTGGGCAACTCGTCTCCGTTGAGTGTGAGGAACTGTTCGATGGCTCCCGCCGAGAAGTCGGTCGTCATGGCGGTGATGCCGAGGTACCGGACCGAACCGACAGTTCCCGAGAGGCGGTAGGTGCGAGACAGGTCGAGTGACGCTATTTGGTACAGCCCGTCGGGGTTGTCCTGTCCGTTCTTGAAGGGGTGGATCCAGGCCAGCTCCGGGTGGGAGGTGCCGCCGCCCTCCAGATCCCGACTCACCTCGCTGGACAGTCGACGGAGCAGGGCTCGGAGACCCTCGGCGCGATCCACCTCGTTGATGGGGAGGTCGGGGTCGAGGACTACGTCAGCACCGTCCTTCAGGCGGTCGCAGAAGGCGGTCCAGGCACCATGGAGGTCGACGGTTTCGGGCATTAGCGGATTTTAGTGGCGTGCCGGTCGGCGTATCGGATCGCCACCATCGGGTTGATGTCGCTCGGCTACTACCGTCGGGGCATGGCCCGATTTCGCTTCCTTAAGAGTTGGCGGCGGTCGGGCGCGTCCGGTGTCCCGGCTGACACCGATCCGTCCAACACCGTGTTCGTCCTGTCGGGGGGGTCGGTTCGGGGGGCGGCACAGGCTGGGATGCTGCGGGTCCTCATTGAGCGCGGGATCGTGCCTGACGCGGTGGTGGCCGTTTCGGCGGGGGCGCTGAACGGGAGTTTCCTAGCTGCAGGGCCGACGGTTGAGCGGGCGCGACGCCTAGAAGAGGTGTGGCGCGACGTCGCCGACCGGCGTCCCATCCGGGGGAGCGTGGTTCGCAACGTGGCCGCCATCGTGCGCGGTCGCCCCAGCTTCGATAACGGCGATCGTCTGCGGGCGCTGATCGCCGACCACGTGCCGATGGAGGATCTGTCCCAGGCTGCCGTGCCCTGCCACGTGGGGACCACCGACGCCTCCACCGGGCAGGTCACGTGGTGGACCAGTGGGCCGCTGGTGGATCTGCTGTGTGCGACCACTGCCGTCCCAGGAGTGCTACCAGCTGTGGACCTTGGCGACGGCACGCTGCACCTCGATGGCGGGGTCGTGTCCAACATCCCACTACGGCGAGCTCTTTCGTTGGCGCCGACCCGGATGGTGGTGCTCGACGTGGCGGCCAAGTTCACCCCGGCCACCAAGCAGACGGCGCTGTCTTTGATGATGGTCGGCGTTCGGGCTGCCGCGGCCGAACTGACCCGTCAACAGTGGTTGGACGTACCCACTGACCTCGACGTGCTGCACGTGGAGTTGCCGACGGTGGACGATGCTCCAGACTTTGAGTTCGAGTTGGTGCCCGAACTGCTCGATCAGGGGGCCCGAGTAGCTGAGGAGGCGCTCACTGCTGCCACCGGATGGGTCTCTACGAGTTGACTGTCACCAGTGTTGGAACGTCCGCCGTGAACGCAGCGGCGTCGGTTGCGACGGTGGTGCCGTCGTAGTTGACGGTTACGACAGTGCCGGCGATCGATGCTGGCAGGTTGGCACCGTTCCACAGGACGTGGACGGCTCGACCGTCGGGCATGTCAAAGCGCACCGAAGTGCTTGAGGTCCATGTGGCTGACGTGAAATTTGAGACCGTGCGGGCCAAGAGTAGGTACGCGGCGTCCGACTCGGGCCCTGGCCCGCCGGTGGGGTCGTGTGGGCCGACGTTGAAGATCCGGGATGCCCCATCGGCCAGTGCCGTGGCAAAGCCGGTCACCGTGTTCTGGGCTAGTTGGTCACGGGTAGGTGCCATCTCGCCCGGTTCGGGTGCTGTGGGCACCAGTGCTTCGGTGACCCAGAACTCCTTGTCCGAATGGCCGGTCTCGTCGAGGAAGCCTCGGTAGTCGTCACTAAAGAAGGATTGATCCGATCCGATGGAGTGGATGTTCCCCACATCGAACGTGTCTCCAGCGGCCTCGAGGACTGGGCGCCAGAAGTCAACGAAACCAGTCTGCATACCCGCCTGGCCTCCGGTAAGGACGACCGCCTCTGGATCAGCCGCTCTAATGGCGTCGGATGCCAGACGCAGCATGGTCAGGTAGTCAGTGGACGAGCCCTGGAAGAAGTGGCCGTGACCTCCCTGCATCGCCGGTTCGTTGGCCACCTCCCAGTGGCGTATGGGGTAGGCGAGGCCGGGCATGTCGTCGATACCGTCGCCGTCATAGCGCTCGACTACGTCGGAGAGCCAGGCCACGAAGGCTTCGTCGTCACACGGGGCGAAGAGTCGGGTGGGCAGCTCCCAGAGTACGGGTCGAACCTCGGGGTCCGATCCATGACAGATTCGTTGGTCCCAATCGACGAATGGCCAGATCGTGCCAATGATGGCCAGCCGGTCTGCCTGCCAACGCTGCACGTGCCAGTCGGCCATGCCCCAGTTCCGGCTGTGCTGGGCGCCCTCGATTTCCGAACGTAGGAAGATCCCCGGATGGGGTCGGATCCAACCCCCAGCAACGTCGAAGGACTGTCCAAGAACCCCGAATCGACTAGTGCCGACATCGGAGGGCCAGGGGAGCGGAGGTGGCGCGGTGGTGGTTGGTGGCGCGGTGGTGGTTGGTGGCGCGGTGGTGGTTGGTGGCGCGGTGGTGGTTGGTGG
>JASLKB010000035.1:6829-17338 GCA_030747775.1 Acidimicrobiales bacterium
GTGGTGGTTGGTGGCGCGGTGGTGGTTGGTGGCGCGGTGGTGGTTGGTGGCGCGGTGGTGGTTGGTGGCGCGGTGGTTGTTGCTGAGGGCTCAGCGACTTCAGCAGGACCCGATGACCCGCTGCAGGCTGCAGCGGCCAGCAGTAGGGCGGCGAGGCATGTGAACAGTCGATGCATCAGGTTCGGCGCCTCCGGCGTCCCCCACGGCTTTCGCGGACACTGTGACCGACGGTAGCCGCGCTGACCGGAGGAGCGATATCGGGGACTGGGAGGTCGCCGTCTAGAACCCCCCGGATGTGGGCGATGTGGTCGGGGGTGCTGCCGCAACAGGCTCCGATGGCGGAGACCCCCGCCTGTCGTAGCCGGTGGGCGTGGGCTGAAAGGATCTCCGGGGTGGCGTCGTACTCCAAATTGTCCCCCTTCCAGGCCGGTATGCCAGCGTTGGCCTTGGAGATCACCGGAACGTTGCCGCAGGTGGACCGGATTGCGGCCAGCGCGGCTTCGGTGTCGGCCAGGTTGTTGCCGCAGTTGGCACCGATTCCGGCCACACCCAACTCGACCAAATGGGATCCCACCTCTTCTCCGGTGACACCCATCATGGTGCGGCCAGCCGTGTCGAAGCTCAGGGTGGCCACGATTGGCAGATCTGACGCTGAGCGCGCGCCCCGGATCCCTGCCTCGACCTCCGATAGGGCGCTCATGGTCTCCAACCACAGGACGTCAGCTCCACCATGGGTCAGGCCTGCGGCCTGCTCGGCGAATGCCTCGGTCGCCTCTTCTTCGGTGAGTTCACCAAGTGGTTCCATGAGCTCACCGGTGGGACCCATGGAGCCGGCGACGACGACGGGGCGGCCAGCCTGGTCGGCCACGGACCGGGCGGCGGCGGCAGCAGCGGCATTGAGTTCGTGGCTGCGGTTTTCGAGGGAGTGCAGCTTCAGCCGGTGCCGGTTGCCGCCGAACGAGTTGGTGAGCACGACGTCGGAGCCAGCCATGACGTAGCCGCGGTGGATGGCCTGGATTCGGTCCGGGTGGTCAACGTTCCAACTCTCAGGAGGATCGCCAGCCACCAGCCCTGCAGCGAAGAGCTGGGTTCCCATAGCGCCGTCAAGGACCAGATATCCGTTCGCAGCGAGGAGATCGCGAAAGTCAGGCACGATTGCGACCGTACCGCTTAACAGTTGAAGGGGTCGGTTCAGTTGGTAAGACGGTCGGTCCCGGCTCGCCCAGTGTTGGTGAAGACGATGTCCATGGTCTCTTCGCCATGAGTGCGAAGTCGATCACCTCGTGGCTCTGCAGTCCCTAGCCGTTGGGTCCAGGATGCAAGTCTCAGCGGCAGTCTGCTTCGATTCGTAGGGGGCGGCGCCTGACTACATCGACGGGGCTGTTGTGATGGCGGCAATCACCGAATCCACGACGTCGTCGGCCATGGCATGCATCTCCGCGTCGGTACGGTCCTGCACGGGGTGCGGGGTGAACGCTGTAGCCACGTCCAACCCGAGGGCCTCCGACTGGGCTTTGGCAGCGTCCCGGAAGGGGTCGGAGGCGACCACCACTCCGGGAAGTCCCCGTCGTTCGAGATCGTCGATGTCGTGCACACTGCACGTCGTGCACGATCCTCAATCGGCGAGCGCTTCGATCACGGCGTCGCACTGGCTGGCAATCTCGTGACGGAGGTCCGCTGGCGCCGGCTTAGTGAACGTCGGCTTGGCATACCGCAGGACTGTGGCGCCCCGCCGGCCGAGGTGGTCTTCCAGACGGTCCAAGAAGACGTTGCCACGGGGTTTACTGATGTCGAGCAGGCCCACCGTCAGTCCCTCCAGCGATGCCATGCGTACCGCACGGGAGCGGCCCGAGGGTGCTATTTCCGATGTCGGGTCTAAAAGCATCATTCCCATGGGCGGCTCGGCTTCTCTAGTGGTGGACTTGGTGTCGTTCACGGTGTGATCTCTCTGCTCGTCGGATCGCTGCCCATAGGGCCGTTCAGCCAGCCACCCACGATGGCCGAAAACAGGCCGGCGGGTCCACCAGCGTGCACGACCAGGAGGCCGCCCGGTCGGAACTTCGGCAAGGTCAGGCCACCCATTGATTCTGGAAGCCCCTCCTCAATGCCGCCGGCTCCAACCAGGATTTCATCACTTTCGACCATCAGGTAGGCGCCCAACTCGTCCATGAACCGGGCCCGATCCCAGCCAGCATCGCGGAACCGGGCCATGTGCTCAGGTGAGATCACGAGCAGGCCGTCCATAGCGAGGACCGTTCGGGGCGAAACGGCCGAGAGCAGCCCGCTGGCCAGAGAACGCAACAGCGAATCGGCCGACCGACTCTTCTGGTCCACGAGGATCCGTGGAGCCTCGCCGCAGAAGGCAGTTACTACGTTGGTCGAACGGTCAAAGCCGCGGTCCTCGGCCAGCGTCGTCCACGGACTCCCGCCTTCGTCCTCGGCGAAGCAGAACGAGAGTTTGGCCGGGCTGCCGTGGGTGGCGCGGTCGATCCCACCGGGCTGACCGCCACCGACGTTACGGATTACCAACTGGACAGCCCGACCGATGGTCAGGTTCGCTCTATTGCCGTGGCCCAGAACGTTGATCCCAGCGTTCATCCCGATCTGTTGGGTGATAGGTCCGTTCACGACGAACACCGGGCCGACACCCATCGTGGTGGCCAGCACCCCGTGCATGTTGAATTCGTCGGTACAGATTGTCTCCAGCGCGGCCAGCACCACTGGTAGGTACTCGGGTCGGCATCCGGCCATCACCGCGTTAACGGCCACCTTCTCGATCGTGCACTCGACGAGTGACGGCGGCACCAGTGTCACAATGTCGCCCGGGGAGCGGGTTGTCCCGTCCAGCATGCGAGCTACACGAGCCTTGGTGGGGGCGACCACCGGGAGGCCGTCGGTCCAACCGCGGTCGAACATGGCCTCGGCCTCGTCCTCGAGTGCACCCACCTCAACCCGACGCGAGCTCAGCCCCGAGTCAGAGAAGCGGGCCCGGAGTTCATCGATCCGCCCGGGATCGACCGTCAACGACCCTCAGCCGGGCTTAAAGGGAGGCAGATCCGGACCAAGGTTCTCGACATCGGCGAACTCCTCCCACCGGTCTCGGTCCCAACCAGTGGTGCGGGCCGTTTCGAGACCGTCCTTGATCCGCAGGAGAGTGGGAACGGCATCCAGCCCCAGATGCCAGCTGACGGACAGATCGGTGTCATCGACCACCCAGTCGGCTACCTCTGGGAAGGCTGGATCGTCCTGGGTGTAGACGGTCAGATCGACGCGTTCCGCGAGGTCGGCAAATACTGGCTGAATCAGCGAACAGGCCGGACAGTCAGCTTTCACGATGGCGATTAGCCCGTCGGGCAACTGGGCGAGTGGCCCACTGGGGGCGGTTTGGGCAACCATTGGCCGAGTCTCGCACCTACCTCCTTGTCATACCGAACTCGACCGGAGTGTTGAGGAATGGGCCACCCCGAACCCACTGAGAGATGCGTCACATCTTCCCCATCAGGTGTGGAGACGTCCCTACCCTTAGTTTCCGATGGGGGAGCCACTTGACGTCACGTTCTATGGGGTCCGAGGTTCGACCCCGTGCCCATGTGACAACAACCGTCGCTACGGGGGCAATACCTCCTGTGTCGTACTCCAGGGGCCAGGTGGCGATCCGATCATCTTTGACCTGGGGACCGGTCTCCGCTTCTACGGAGTTGACGAACGGTGTCCATCAGACCCTTTCCGGGCTACTGCGCTGGTCAGTCATCTTCATTGGGACCACGTCCAGGGCCTTCCGTTCTTTGCTCCCCTGAACTGTGCGGATACCCGACTAGACGTCCATGGGCCCAGTGATGAGGGTGGCACACTCGAGCAGTCTTTCGACGCGTTCATGGCTCCGCCCTTCTTTCCCATCTGTTACCGGGAATTGGCGGGCCGGGTGTCCCTGCATGACATCAACGAGGGCAGTTTCGATGTCGGACCGGCGCAGGTGACCGCTCTGTCAGTACCTCACATCGGACGGACGTTCGGGTATCGGGTCGAGTGGAACGGTTGCAGCGTGGCTTACGTGAGCGACCATCAGCAACCAAACGACGATTCGACCCGAGTTGATGAGCAGGTAATCGCCCTGGCCCGTGGTGCGGATCTGTTGATCCACGATGCCCAGTTCACCTCGGAGGAGTTCGTCCAGCGTTCCCACTGGGGCCACTGCACGGTCGATTACGCGCTGGAGGTGGCTCACCAGGCTGGGGTTGGCGAGCTGGTGCTCTTCCATCACGATCCGGCCCACGACGACGATGAGCTCGACGGGCTGCTGGACGCGGCTCGGGAGCGCGCCGAAGGGCTTGATGTCGAACGGGTGTCGGCGGCTGCCGAGGGTCAGACGATCTCGCTGCAGCCCGCGGACGACACGTTGGCGGTGGCGTCCTCCCGCTAGGTTCGGCCTTCGGCCCTGTCGACCAAGGGTGGACGACGACTGAGGAAGGTGCCCAGTGGCTGATGATCAAGGTTCCGGCGACGTGTCTGAGAAAGCCATCGGTGAGATTGATGGTGACCTGTACCGAAAGGTCTTGGGTCGCTATCCCACTGGCGTGACCTTGGTTGCAGCCATGGACGGTGAGGACCCCTTAGCCATGGTGATTGGTTCGTTCGTTTCGGTTTCCATGGACCCACCACTGGTCGGCTTCCTGCCGGCCAAGGAGTCCTACACATGGGGTCGGATGTCGTCGTCCGGAGGTTTCTGTGTGAACGTGTTGTCCGATAACCAGGCTGACCTATCAAACGCATTCTTTCGCAAAGACAGCGACCCTTGGGAGGGATCCGGCTGGCAGCCCGCTGAGGTCACCGGATCGCCGGCCATCCCATCGTGCCTGGCGTCCATCGACTGCATTGTGCACGAGGTGGTTGACGCCGGTGACCACTGGTTCGTAATGGGCAAGGTCGTCGCAGTGTCCCATGTCGACGAGGGGTCCCCACTGGTGTTCCTCGGCGGGAAATACGGCGATTACCGGGCGCACGACTGATGGCCGTCTACGCACTAGGTGATCGGGTTCCCCAGATCGACCCGACGGCCTACGTCCACCCGCTGGCCGTGGTGATCGGGAGCGTCGAGTTGGGACCTGGAGCCAGCGTGTGGCCCCATGCCGTGATTCGAGCCGACGACAACCTGATCCAGATCGGAGGCCGGACTTCGGTCCAAGACAACGCCGTTCTTCACTGCACCAGCCACCTGCCGACCATCGTCGGTGAGGATGTGACCTTGGGGCATCTCTGCCACTTGGAGGGCTGCACCATTGAGGATCGGGCCCTGGTTGGGGTGGGGGCGGTGGTTCTACACGAGGCGGTGATCGGTCGGGGTTCGATTGTGGGCGCCAACGCGGTGGTTCGCAACGGACAGGTTGTGCCCCCCTTGTCCATGGCCTTGGGAGTGCCCGCCAGCGTGCGTGAGGGTGTGGTTCCCGAGGACGCCAACATGGTCAACGCTGCGGTGTACGTGGAGCGTGGCCGGGAATTTCGCGAGATCCTTCGTCAGTTGGACTGACAGCTGTGGCATCTGCTGGCGACGCTGCATCCGACGGCTCTGAGAACCACTGGTTCCGATCCGGGGATTTATCTCTGGCCGCCTATCTGGTCCGCCCTTCGGGTGTAGGTGCAGGGGGAGGTTCCAGGATTGGCTCCAACGGAGGAGTTCCCGGTGTCGTGATTTGCCACGGCTTCCCTACCGGGGTCGACGGTGGTGCCAATTCGGTGGCCACCTTCCCCGAACTCGCGTTCCGGATCGCCACTGAGATGGGATGGTCGGTCATGGTTCCCTACCTGCGGGGCATGCCGGGCTCCGAGGGCGACTTCAGCCTTGATGGATGGCGAGACGATGTCGTGGCGGCCGCCACTGACTTGCGGAATCAGGACGGGGTGGACCGGGTGTGGTTGGTTGGATTTGGTAGTGGGGCGGCGTTGGCCATCTGCGCGGCAGCTGTCGACGAGGGGGTCAGTGGGGTGGGGGCGCTTGCCGCGCCGGCGGACTGGTCGGACTGGGCGGCCAACCCCCGCCGTTTGCTTCTGCACGCCCGTGATGCCGGACTCATCGACATGACGGAGGCTCCGTCCGACTTTGGTCGGTGGTCTGGAGCGCTGCGCGACCTGTCGGCTGAACGATCGGTTTCGAGGTTGGCGCCCCGGGACCTCCTGTTGGTTCACGGTGGGGACGACGAGATTGTTCCGTCGCTGGATGCCAGGGTGGTGGCAAGTGCCCACGGGGCGGCAACCCTTCGGATTATCGCCGGTGCGGGACACCACCTGCGCCACGATCCGCGGGCTATCGCCATCCTCTTGGGCTGGTTGGACCGCCAACGCCGTCACCACATGTGAGTCACGGACAGGTCGAAGGATTGTTACTATCTGTATAGGGGAAATCCTTGTCCCACCTTTCGGATACCCGCTCGACGGCAACAGGAGGTGCATTGATGTCCGCCACAGACTTGGGCCTCGACCTCAGCCGATACAAGCTCGGTTGGAGTGATGAGGAGGATTATGTCTACAAGCCCACTAAGGGCATCAATGAGGATGTCATCCGCGAGATTTCCTGGATGAAGGGCGAACCCGACTGGATGCGGGACTTCCGTCTCAAATCGTTCCAGCGGTTCGGCAACCGGCCTATGCCATGGTGGGGCGGCGATATGTCGGGTATCGATTTCGACGACATCTACTACTACATCAAGCCCACAGAGTCGCTGAGTGACGACTGGGACGATGTTCCGGAGTCAATCAAGAACACCTACGAAAAACTGGGTATCCCGGAGGCCGAGCGGAAGTATCTGGCCGGTGTGACCGCACAGTATGAGTCCGAGGTGGTGTATCACCGCAATCGTGAAGATCTCGAGGAACAGGGCGTCATCTTCTGCGACATGGATACCGCCCTGCGGGAGTATCCGGAGATCGTGCGGGCATACTTCGGTCGGGTCATCCCGCCCAACGACAACAAGTTTTCGGCGCTCAACTCGGCGGTGTGGAGTGGTGGGTCATTCATATACGTGCCGCCCGGCGTCAAGGTCGAAATGCCGTTGCAGGCATACTTCCGTATCAATGCCGAGAACATGGGTCAGTTCGAGCGCACCCTGATTATCGCTGACGAGGGTTCCGAGGTGCACTACATCGAGGGTTGTTCGGCACCGGTGTACACCACTGACTCACTGCATTCGGCTGTGGTGGAGATCGTGGTCAAGCAGGCGGCCCGGGTCACCTACACCACTATCCAGAACTGGTCGTCCAACGTATACAACCTGGTTACCAAGCGGGCCCGGGTGGAAGCCGAGGGACACATGGAGTGGATTGACGGCAATATCGGCTCTCGCCTGACCATGAAGTATCCCGCTGTGGTGCTTGCCGGTCCGAAGGCGTCTGGCGAGGTGTTGTCGGTGGCCTATGCGGGTCCGGGTCAGCATCAGGACGCTGGGGCCAAGATGACCCACGCTGCTCCGGAGACCACGTCCAAGATCGTTTCTAAGTCGATTTCCAAGGAGGGCGGACGGACCAGCTATCGGGGCCTGGTGCGAGTTGAGGACGACGCCTACGGGTGTAAGAGCCATGTCCAGTGTGACGCCCTGATCCTTGACGATGACAGCATCTCTGACACCTATCCGTACATGGAGGTTGGTTCGGCTGACGCGGTGATCGGTCACGAGGCCACCGTGTCCAAGGTGGCCGATGACCAGCTGTTCTACCTGATGAGCCGTGGGCTGACCGAGGAGCAGGCAATGTCGATGGTGGTAAACGGCTTTATCGAGCCGGTTACCCGGACGCTGCCCATGGAGTACGCGGTGGAGTGGAGTCGCCTGATTGAACTGCAGATGGAGGGCTCGGTCGGTTGACCGGCTGTCACCGCTGACGCTCGCCGACGCGCCACACTGGCGCTATGCCGATGCGTCAGGACTGCAAGCATTTCGAGAGCCGGAGTTACCCCAATGGCGACACGGTTAGGAAGTGCAATCTTGATCTTGCCCCTGAGGCGCCGTGGCGGTGTCCGGATGACTGCCCGTCGTTCACCAAGCGTCGTCTTGACGTGAACTGGAGCCACGGGAGCCTTGTCACTCCGGAGACCCCCGACGAACCGGAAGGGTTGGGCGACGACGAAAGCATCGCCGCGTTGCTGGATGCCGCTGAGGACATCATTAACGAGGCCGGCCCCCGGGTGATCGCCGATCTGGACGCCGAACGGTCCAAGAAGGGACGATTCCGCCGGACCAAGGGAGTCGGCGGCAAGGGCCGGCGCCGGCGAAAGAAGCGTTAGGGGGGCCGCCCCGGTAGCGGCGTCTATCGCGCGAAGGCAGTCTTAGTGAAGCGGAGAACCGGCCGATGGACTGGGTGGAGGTAACCTGTTCAACGCCCATGGAGTCGACCACGCTCACCGTCAGCGTCCCCGGTAACGACCTGATGTCCGATCTAGTCGGGGAGAGGGACGTCCTACTTCGTCGAGTCGAGGGGGCCTTCCCCGGTTCGGCCATTCACGTCCGGGGCAACCAGATCACCATCGACGGCGCTCACGCTGCCACCGTCGGCACGGTGTTTGGAGAGATGGTGGCGTTGCTGCAGCAGGGACTGACCATCGACGAGCGGACGCTAGACCGGACGATCGACATGGTCCGGGCCGACGAACGGCCATCGGAGGTTCTGACCACCGAGATCCTCCGGACGTCTCGCGGTAAGGCGGTGCGGCCACGGTCGGCCGGCCAGAAGCGTTACGTCGAGGCAGTAGCCGACGGGATCATCACCTTCGGGATTGGTCCGGCGGGGACCGGCAAGAGTTGGCTGGCTGTAGCCATGGCCGTTCGGGCCCTACAGGCCGGTCAGGTGGATCGCATCGTCTTGACCCGGCCGCTGGTCGAGGCTGGAGAACGCGTGGGCTTCCTGCCCGGGGATCTGATGGCCAAGGTCGACCCCTACCTGCGGCCTCTTTACGATGCCCTGTTCGACATGGTGGACGCCGAGACGGCGGAGCGCCTGGTGGACCGGGGTCAGGTGGAGGTTGCGCCACTGGCTTTCATGCGGGGCCGCACCCTCAACAACAGCTTCGTCATCCTTGACGAAGCCCAGAACACGACGCCCGAGCAGATGAAGATGTTCCTGACTCGGGTTGGTTTTGGTTCACGCGTCGTGGTGACCGGTGACATCAGTCAGGTTGACGTTCCCGGCGGACGGAGCGGTCTGGGCGATCTGGAGCAGATGCTGGATGGGATCGACGGATTGTCGTTCGTTCACTTGAATGCCCGGGACGTGGTTCGTCACCGAATCGTGCAGGACATCGTCGAGGCCTATGACCGGAAAGCTGCCGGTCATGATCTGGCGAGGGATGACGCCGACGAACGAGACGGCTCGAGTTGAGCGACGAACCTCCGGACGCCGTGGAGCCGACGGTGATCGTGGACGACGAGCGGGCCGAGCCACCGGTCGTCGGATCTGTGGATGGTTGCTGGGTCGATGTCTCCGCATGTCGGTCTCTGGTGGCCGACGTGCTGGACCATGAGGGCCTCGGTAGCCGAAGCCTCGAGGTCCACGTGCACGTGGTCGATGAAGAACCGATGGCCATGCTGAATGCCGAATACATGGGCGGCGAGGGTTCGACTGACGTCTTGACCTTTCCGGTGGACGATCCAGCCGAGGTGCCCGATGGTGTACCGGTGCTGTTGGGCGACATCGTGCTCTGCCCGGTGGTGGCCGACCGTCAAGCTTCGGCCCACACCGGTGATTACGAGACCGAACTAACTCTTCTGCTAGTCCACGGCGTGCTGCACCTTCTTGGTCACGACCATGCCGAGCCCGCCGAGGAGGCCACCATGCGCGAACGGGAACGGGCCCATCTATTCCGCCATGGAAGAGTCTGGTCATGAGTCTCGGGGTCTGCCTGGTACTAGTGGTGACCCTAACCGTGGCCTCGGGTCTCCTGGTCGTTGTCGAGACCGGGATTCTGCACATCCGTCGGTCCCGGGCGGAGGTGCTGGTCGAGCGGCTAGCTGGCCGGGAGGATCGTGATGGCGATCCGGGCCGGGCCGGCGTGTTGCCGACTCTGCTAGAGGACCGCGTCCGCTCTCTTGGCATGGTCTTGCTTTTGGTCATGGGTTGTCGGATGTCGGCTGCCGGGATTCTTGCTGTGGTGGTGGTTGAACGGTCCGGAACTGGGTGGGCAGTGGTGGCGGTGTCCGTGCTACTCGTTGCCGGATTTCTATTAGCCGACGTACTTCCTCGGACAGTTGCCCTCCGGTCGCTGGACCGTGTGGTGGTTGGATCGGCCATCGTGGTGTCGAACCTGTTGATGGTCCTGCCGTTGCGATGGCTGGCCGATGGCCTGGTGTCGATTGCCGGACGCCTCTTACCGCGGTCGCTTCGGGGCGACGCTCCGGTGGTATCGGAGGAGGAACTTCTGGCTGTGGCTGATCGGGCGCTGGCATCGGACGCCATTGACGCCGACGAGCGCGGACTGATCGCATCGGTAATCGCGTTCGGCGACCGTTTGGTGCGCGAGGTAATGGTGCC
>JASLKB010000036.1 GCA_030747775.1 Acidimicrobiales bacterium
GAGGTCATTGACCTCGACGGGTCAACGGTGCTACCCGGCTTCATTGAGACCCACATGCACCCCATCGCCGCCGGCGTGCAACTCGGATCTCCCCAGATCGGCTACCCCGACTGCCAATCCATTGACGACGTAGTTGATGTTCTCCAGAAGGCCGCTGCCGCCCTACCAGCCAACGAGCCCGTCAGCGTGTGGGGCTTTGACGACTCGATCATGGCTGACAACAGGCACCTCACCCGACACGACCTCAACCGGGTCAGCACCGAGCATCCCGTCTACATCCGACACATCTCTGGCCACCTCGGTTACGCCAACGACCAGATGCTGGACCTAGCCGGTATCACCGATGACATCGACGACCCGAAAGGTGGCCACTTCCAACGTGAAGAGTCGGGTCGTCCCAACGGGTGTATGGAGGAAACAGCAAACTTCGCCGTAGGAGCCGTCCTTCCGTTCGCCGACATAGCGGCCATGCGGGCTGGAGCCAAGGCCATCAGCGACCACTGCCTAAAGGTCGGCACCACCACCATGACTGACGCCTTGGTTATGGACGAGGCCATGTACGCCATCTACCAGGAGGGAGTAGAGGACAACTCGATCCGGGTCCGCACCCGCCTCTTTCCCAGGGGGCTATTTGCAGACGCGCTGCCCTTCCGCACCGGCATGGGCAACGAGTGGCTGTCTATCGGTGCTCTTAAGTTCATCTCCGACGGGTCCATCCAGGGGTACACGGCATGCCTGTGCAAGGGCTACCACGATCGCCCCGACGTCAACGGGTACGAGGTCACCCCCACCGCCCAGCTGGTCGACCTGGTCAGCGAGGCCCACGCCGACGGGTGGCAGGTGGCGGTGCACGCTAACGGTGACGCGGCCATCGACAATGCTCTGGACGCTTTTGAGGCCGCACTGGCTGCCCATCCTCGACACGACCACCGGCACCGCATCGAGCACTGCCAGACGGCCCGAGAGGACCAGCTTGAGCGCATGGCCCGACTCGGCGTGCTGGCGTCAGTGTTCGCCAATCACATCTGGTACTGGGGCGACCGCCACCGGGACCGGTTCCTGGGCCCCGAACGGGGATCGCGTATCGACCCACTGGCCAGCTTCACCGCGCACGGGATAGTCCACGCCCTGCACTGCGACATGCCGGTGACGCCGCTGGATCCGCTGTTCACCATTTGGACGGCCGTGAACCGAATCACCCGCGACGGTGAGCTCCTCGGCCCCGACCAGCGAGCCCGGGTGGCTGACGCTGTGGCCGGCTACACCTCGGCGGCCGCTTTCGTGAACATGGAGGAGCACGACAAGGGGACCCTCGAGGTCGGCAAACTGTCCGACCTCGTGGTGCTGGACGCCGATCCATTCGAGGTCGACCCTATGGCCATCAAGGACATCAAGGTGCTGGCCACGGTGGTCGGCGGGGTGATCGAGTACCGGGCCTGACCGGGTGGCTCACCTGGGGCCCTGGCATCGATTGAGGATGGCCCGGTAGAGCGAATCGTGAGTGACGTCGGTGTAGGCGTTGCCGGTCACCGGGTGCCCACCGAACTTGGCCACCACCAGGTCGTGTTCGGGATGGCAGAACACCCGCTGGCCGTGGACCCCCATGGGCATGAACGCTCCCATCACCTGCTGCATGTTCCAGCAGTGCCGGTGAAAGGTCCATCCCTCACGGGTCGGGTAGCCCCCTCCACTACCCGGATACGACTCGCCGCCGGCGGCCAGGTCGTCAGCCACCACCGCAGGGATGGCCTGCCTTTCGGCTACGCCTTCGCCGACCCGCCCCGACCGAGACAACATCCGGCCGAACCGGGCAAGGTCGCGCAGCGTGCAGGACATACCACCACACGACACGGCGATTCC
Source organism: Acidimicrobiales bacterium (assembly GCA_030747775.1). Lineage (GTDB taxonomy): Bacteria > Actinomycetota > Acidimicrobiia > Acidimicrobiales > MedAcidi-G1 > UBA9410. The sequence continues at coordinate 1,861 of JASLKB010000036.1, forward strand.
CCGACTGTCGAGGACCACCGAGGCTTCGCTCTCGGCGCCCATCGGTCCCCAGATCTTCTCGGACACGCCATCAACCCAGCGCCGCCCGGTAGCCCGGGCCGTTGCCCAGGCCAGCACGTCGGTGGTCACCGACTTGTAGACGAACGACTCGCCCGGTGGGTGCTCCCGCTCGGTGAAGCTCATGATCGCCTCGTGGATGCCATCGGGGCCGTTCCAGGTCGGCGGTGCCGGTGAGAACGCCATGGCCACCCCATAACGGGTGAGGTCCGAGTTCCCATCGGCATAGTCCTCGACGAAGCGGATCCCGTCGGTCATGTTCAAGGCTTGGTCCACGGTTACCGGGGCGTATGCCGTATCGGCCAACTCCGGGACGTGAACGCTCAACAGGTCGTCGAGGGTCATGGCCCCCGACTCGATGGCCAATAGGGCAAGCACCCCGGTGACCGTCTTGGTCATCGAGAACATGATGTGTCGGGTCGATCGGTCCATTCCGTTGAAGTACCGCTCGGCCACCACTTGTCCTCCGTGCAGCACCAAGAACCCGTCGGTGTACGTGCGGTGGAGCATCTCGTCCAGCGTCCAGGTGCCTCCGTCGCCGTCGTCGACCGTCAGGCCGTCCAGATCGACACGACCTTCAACCGGTTGCCCGGTCGGACCACCAGTAGCGTCGGCATCTGGGAGCAGGTCACCGGGCATGCCGGAGGTAGTGATCCGAGCTGAGGCCCGCAACTCGTCCATGTGGGTGAACGACCACCGGGTGTTGGGCCACGACAGCCAGTTGCCGTGGTGGACCCGCTTGTCCTCGGGCACCGGTTCCCCCGCCATCAGGCCCGCCTCGACTGCGGTCACCGGTTCGGGCAGCGCATCCAATTCGGTCGGCCACGGCCTGCCCGTCTCGGGTTCGGTCAGGGTGACGACCAGCCTCGGGGTCAGCACGACAGGGGCTCCTGCGACTCGGAAGCTGATTTGAGGGCCGCCTGGAAGATGGATTCCAGATTGACACCATTCAGCGATCCAGGCGCGGCGATGCAGACCAGCGAGCCGGACTGCCCAGCGGTTTCCATCGGTGCCGGCTCGACTGAGACCATCCCGGCAGACAGGTGCACTGCCGTCGGGGTCCCGTCGAGGGCCGCTACCACGGCCTTGGCCCGCAGTAGGGATGGGCCTACCCGTCCATAAAGCCCCTCTAGAGCAGCAACCAGACGGTCGACGTCCACTGGTCCGCATGCCTGCCAGACCGCTGTCTCCACCCGCAGATCCAGTGCAGGAACGGGCCCAGCAGACGCTTCGGCCGCGTCGACCGACGGCCCGGTCGGGGGGCTTCCCAGCAGTGACCGGACCCAACCGTCAGGGCTGGAGGGGGTGATACCGACGAGGAACACTCCTGGCGCCATCGCGGCACACCAGGCACGTGCCCCAGCACCACCATCAGGTGCCAGATCGACCTTGGTCACCACGATCAGGTCGGCGGCCTGCACCTGCCGAACCACCAATGGTCCATAGACAGGGTCTGCCGCACGAGCCACTACGTCGGTGGCGTCCACAGCCACCACGATCCCGTCGGGCCGGATCCGACGCCGGTCCCCGTAGGCGGCTACCCGGTCGGGCTCGGCCACACCACTGGCCTCAACCACCAATCGGTCCAGCCGGCGTTTCGTCGTCGAGTCGTCCATGACCTGGTCGCGTAAAACCAGGTCGCGCAGTGTCATGGCCAATGAGTCGCCAATCGAGCAGCACACACACCCGTTGGTGAGCTCCACCATGTCGCCGTCGCGTGCCGCGATGAGCTCGGCGTCCAGGTTCACCTCACCAATGTCATTGACCACCACCGCGATGCGTTCGCCGCCTGCGACCCTTAGCAGGCGGTTAACCAGTGTCGTCTTGCCGGCCCCCAACCATCCACCCAGCACCACCATAGGAATCCGGGAGGCTGTCTGACCCACTTCCGAGGACACCGGCCCTGAACCAGTTCTGGTCGTGAGGCTCACGCGGGGAGCGGGTACACCCGCCCCGACAGCATCGTGGCCTCGATGTCGATGTCAGGCCATGTCGCCGGTTCCATCTCGAACGGGTCGGCGGCCAGTGCCGTCACGTCAGCCAGTTTTCCGGCAGCCAGCGACCCGATCTCGCTGTCCAGAAACAGCTGCCATGCCGGCTCAATGGTCACCGCGGCGATGGCGTCGTACGGGCTGAGCCGTTCGTGCTCACCTAACACTGCACCCGATCCCGAGGTTCGGGTGGCCATGGCCGACGCGGCCAGCAACGGTTCCAAAGGACCCATTGGCAGGTCCGAGTGCAGGGCCACGCTCATCCCGTTCCGACGTGCTGACCCCACCCGGGTCATCTGCGACGCCCGCTCGGTGCCCAGCCCCTCGGCCACGTACTGGTCGCCAAAGAACCGCAGGTAGTACCCGTTGGCCTGGACAGCACACCCCAGGGCGGCTGCCCGCCGCGACTGAGCCTGGGTAGTTACGCCGAAGTGGTGCAGCACCGTCCGATGGTCGAACCGGGGCGTCTCCGCCTGTAGTTCGGCGATGGCGTCCAGAGTGGCGTCCATCCCCCGGTCGCCGTTGACGTGGACGTGGACCTGCTTCCCGGCGTTCCAAAACGACCTGACGTGCCAGACGATGCGGTCCGGCTCGGCCATCCAGGCACCCTCGTGGCCGTCGATGTAGCCCGGCTCGCCCAACTGCATGAGTTGGGCGATGAACGCCCCGTCGGCAAAGAACTTGCCGGCGTCCAGGAACCGGATGCGCTCCGAGGCGTGTTCTGACAGCGCGGCCATCCGATCCTCGGCCTCGTCCCCATAAACCCGCCTGAAAGTGCCCACTTGGGGAATCAGGTACTGGCGGAACGGCACGTGGTCGCCCTCGTGCACCTGGGCCAGCACCTCAATCTCCCGCTCAGGCAGGGCCATGCCCCCGAACCCGGCGTCGGCGATGGTCGTCACCCCGCCCCGGTGGACCAGCTGGGCTACCTCCTCCATCATCGCCTCGTACTGGCCACCTTCGAACAGGACGGACCGCAGCCGCTGGAGTGCCCAGGCCATACCCGACTCCCACATCCACCCCGTCTCCAAGTCGATGTGAGGATCCCACGCGGCACCCTCGGCGGCCTCCACCATCTCCAGGGCTGGACCGTTGCAACACACCTGGTGAAATGACCGTCCCCACACCACGATGGGACGAGTGGTCGACAGGGCGTCCAGATCGGATCGGCTGACCTCGCCGTGGAACTGTCGGTGCCACCCAAAGGTGACGAAGGGCTGGTCCAATGGGTGCCGGGCCTCCAACTCGGCCAACCGGGCCATATAGGCGTCGCTCCCTACCGTGGCCGGCACGTCACGCCCGGGCAGATTCCATGCCTCAGGGGTGATCCACTCAGTGGCCATGAGCATCGCCATCATCGACGGATGCACGTGCGGGTCAATCAGGCCGGGCAGCAGCACCGAGTCTGCGAACCGGCTGTCCACCAAGTGTTCGTGGGCGTCCAACCACGGACGCAACGATTCCACCGTCCCCACTTCGATGATCCGGTCGCCCCGGACGGCCATGGCCGTTGCGGTGGGAAGCGACGGATCCATGGTGTGGATCTGTCGGGCGGGATAGACGGTGATGGTCATGATGAGACCTCGACCCCCAGGGCGGTCAGTGAGAGGTTCCGAAACGTGGCCACCGAGGCGTCGTCGACCTCCAGACCCTCGAGGACCGACCGGTAGTAGATCGGGCCGAGGAGGAACTGCTCCAGGTGATCCACATCGAACCCATCGCCGATCTCGTCGCGGTCGACGGCCCGATTCAGGATCTCGCGCAAGGTGTTCCAGGTGGAGCGCCGATACCGACCCAGAGCCTCGCCGATCTCCGGGTCGTGAGCTGACAACTCAACCAGGCTGGCCGCCACCTGTCGGAAGCCCGACTCGTTGTAAACCCGCTGCCGATCAGCGAACCACTGGTCCAGCTCGGGGACCAAGCTCCCCTGGTCCTCAACCTCGGCCCGGCTGGCCCACTGATGCATGAGGGCCAAGAAGATGGCCTTCTTGTCCGGCCACCGCCGGTAGATGGAACTCTTTGAAACGCGGGCCTCAGCGGCTAGGCGATCAGTGGTAAAAGCCGTGAGGCCTCCATCAGCCAACAGGCGCATCGCCGCGTCAAGGATGGCTACGCCACCCGGGTCATCGTTCCCCGATTCCACACCTTCCGAGTTTGGTTCCATGGACTCAGTACCCACCGGGCCTGACATGAGATCCTCCCTTCCGGGATCACCGCCAACATTGCATACGTTCCGGTCCGTGGCCTAGCGTCGCGTCCGGTTGCGGCCACCGTGTTCGCTTCCGCCTACAGGGACCTACCCGTCTTCGGCCCTTTGAGCAGAGCCCACAAGGACCGTTTCTCAGAGGATCCAGACCCGGACTTTGTCGGCGTGAGGAGAATACAGTACCGTACCGTACCGTCAATCCAGTGACCGGCGCCACGCCCGTTCCCGAACGGGGATGTTCGCCCTTTCCGACATCCGGAACACTGATTATTCAACGAACATGGAGGGGACCATGCGTCGAAACCGACGTGTATTGATTGCCCTGGGCATGGCGTTCACACTGATCGCCGCCGCCTGTGGGTCCGATGATGGGGACAGTTCCTCGTCAGGGAGTAGCGCTGCTGCTACCACGGCCGCGCCGGCCACCACGGCCGCGCCGGCCACCACAGCCGCACCGGCCACCACAGCCGCACCGGCCACCACAGCCGCACCGGCACCCGCAGAGGTCGGCACCGAGTCCGACCACCTGGGTGACGGAAGCCTCGGCGAGGTGCGTGTGGGACCGGGCGAAGAGATCCAGATCCGCTCGCTCAATGCGATCTCCGGCGACGTTGCGTTCCTCGGCATCCCGAACCAGCGCGGCGTCGAGCTCGCCGTCCACGACTACGGGCAGATCGGCGGCCACGACGTCACGATCGGCACTGGTCTTGACGACCTGTGTTCAGCCGACGGTGGCCAGGCGGCTGCGCAGACCATCGTCGCTGACGACGACGTAGTCGGTGTAATCGGCACAAGTTGTTCGGGCGCTGCAGCAGCGGCGGCTCCGCTGATCAGCGAGGCCGGCATGGTCATGATCTCGGGGTCGAACACCTCGCCGTCGCTGACCAGCGACCTGGCGGGCACGGCCGGTGAGAATAACTATCCCGGCTACTACCGGACCGCCCACAACGACCTTTACCAGGGCGCTGCGGCGGCCCTGTTCGCCTACGAGGTCCTCGGCAAAACCACGGCTGCCGCCATCCACGACGGCGACCCGTACACCAACGGGTTGGCCCAAGCCTTCGCCGACGCTTTCGAGGCGGCTGGCGGAACGATCACCGGCTTCACAGCCGTGAATAAGGGCGACACCGACATGATCCCGGTCCTGACAGAGATCGCCGCTGGCGCCCCGGAGTTGCTGTTCTTCCCGATCTTCCAGCCGGAAGGCGACTTCATCGTCCAGCAGGCCCGCGACGTCCCAGGTATTGAGTCCGTCACCCTGATGGCCGCCGACGGTCTGCTGAACAGCAACTACATGGCCATCCCGGAGACCGAGGGCATGTACTTCTCTGGTCCGGATATCCGCTATGGCACCAACGCCAACCAGTCAACCGGTCAGACGGCCGACGGCTTCCTGGCTGCCTACAACGCTGAGTGGGGCGAGGATCCCGCGGCACCGTTCTGGGCGCACAGTTATGACGCCACGACGCTGCTGCTGGACGCCATTGCGGCGGCCAGCTACGACGACGGTGGCACGCTGGTCATCGACCGGGCCGGGGTACGCGAATACCTGGGTTCGGTGACCGACTATTCGGGCATTATCGGCCTGATGTCGTGTGATGCCTTCGGTGACTGTGGCTCTCAGAAGATCACCGTCATCGGCCATGGCGACTCGACTGACCTCGCGGCGTCCAACGCCAACGTGGTGTTCGAGTACGCCCCGGGCGGCTCCGCTCAGGGTTCCGGCGACCTCGTCGCTCCGGTTATCCCGACCCGCGGTGGCACGATGGTGTTCTCGTCGAGCCAGACCGGTGCGCACGTGAACCACGGCGTCCAGTCAGGTATCGGCATCGCCAACATCAGTTCCAAGATCTACGCCGCTGTCACGCAGTTGGACGAGAACTGGGATCCGCAGCCTTACCTGGCCCACAGCTGGGAGGTCTCCGACGACCAGATGACGGTCACGCTGCACCTGGTGGACAACGCGGTGTTCCACGACGGACACCCAATCACTTCGGAGGATGTGGCGTTCTCGATCGACGTGGTGAAGAACAACCACCCGTTCGTGAACATGCTCGGCCCGGTCACCAGCGTGGACACGCCGGATGACCACACGGCCATCCTGCATCTCGCCAACCCGCACCCGGCGCTGTGGATCGCGCTGTCGGACGTGATGCTTCCGATCATGCCCGCCCACATCCTGGGAGACGGCACGGTCGAGATCAACGCGATGAAGGAGCACCCGGGCATCAAGGAGAACGTCATCGGTTCCGGTGCGTTCGTCATGGCGCCCGAGTCGGTGCTGTCCGAGAAGATCGTGCTCGAGGCGTTTGAGGACTTCTTCATTCCGGGTCGTCCGTACCTGGACAAGATCGTGTACATCGTCAACGCGGATGAGAACGCGATCGCCCTCGGATTGGAGGCCGGTGACTACGACCACGCGGCGTCGGCGAGCATCGTCAACGCCAAGCGGTGGGCTGGGAACGACGACCTGGTGTTCAACCCGAACTACGCCCGAGGCGTCGGTTCGACCAACGAACTCCAGTTCAACATGGCCAACCCGGTCATGTCGGACCTGCGGGTACGTCAGGCCATCGCCTACGCGATTGACCGCGACTTCATCATCAACGAGTTGCACCAGGGCGCGACCATGGAGCAGCTGGGTGGTATCCATCCGTCCAGCCCGTTCTATAACGCCGACGTCGAGCGGTATGACGTTGATCTGGACAAGGCCCGGACCCTGCTGGCCGAGGCCGGGTATGCCGATGGTCTCGAGTTGAACATCGACTACATCCCCGGTCCTGACGAGCAGCAGCGCAACGTGGCCGAGTACATTGCCCGTGCCCTCGAGCCGGTCGGAGTCACCGTCACCGTGCGGGACTCCGCCTCGCTTCCGGCTTGGGCCGGGATCTTCTTCGGAGGGCCCGAGGCGTGGCACATGACCATGAACGCCTACTTCAACTGGGGTGACCCGGTGATCGGCGTGGACCGTGCCTACATGTGCTCGAACATCAAGCCCGGCGTGTTCGTCAACAACTCCGCCTACTGCAATGAGAGGGTCGACGAACTTCTCGCCGCAGCGGCGGTGTCTCAGGACTTTGGCGAACGGAAGGCTCTCTACGCGGAGTTCCAGGAGATCACCGCTCGAGAGTTGCCCTTCTACTACATCAACGCGCTGCCGCTCTTCGGGGCATGGCAGACCGATGTGATGAACCTGCCTGTGGGTCCGTGGGAGGCGCTGTCGAACTTCTACGGCGTCTGGCTCGACCGGTAGCGATCGGTTGACCTGCTAGGTACTCACTAGAGAGAAGAGGTGTTGACGCTCGCCCGGGGCATCGGGCTCAGGTTGGTACAGGCGTTCGGACTGCTGCTTGCGGTCATCGTCCTGAACTTCATCCTGATCCAGATCGCCCCGGGCGACGTCGCCCTCACCCTGGCCGGCGAGCAGGGCAGCGGCTCGCCAGAATTTCTAGCTGCAGTTCGGGCCCGCTTCGGCCTAGACCAACCGCTGCTGGTGCAGTTGTTCCGCTATGTCTGGAACGTCCTGCAATTCGACCTGGGCCACTCCTACTACTGGGAGCGGCCGGTCATGGACCTGATTCAGGAAAAGCTCTTTTCCACGGTTCTGCTGGCCGGCACCGCCTTGGCCTTCGCCATGACCATCGGTGTCATCCTCGGCGTGTTCACCGCCCGCCGACCCGAAAGTCCGGCATCCCACGGCGTGACCTTCCTGAGCCTCGTGGGTTATGCCCTTCCCGTCTTCTGGACGGCAATCATGCTGCTGGTCGTCTTCGTGGCCAAGCTTGACCTCTTCCCCATCGGCGGCATGGAGGATCCACGCTTTGAAGGCGGGACCATCGCCCACATCGTTGACGTGGCGTACCACCTGGTGCTCCCGGCCTTCACTCTCGGGGTCATCTACCTCGCCTACTACTCGCGACTGGCCCGAGCGTCGATGCTTGACGTGCTGGAGTCCGACTACATCCGCACAGCCCGGGCCAAAGGCGTCGACGAACGGTCAGTGGTCTACCGGCACGCCCTGCGCAACGCCCTTATCCCGGTCGTCACCATCGCTGGCCTGCAGTTCGGCGCCCTGTTCTCCGGCGCAGTGCTGGTCGAGACGGTGTTCTCGTGGCCCGGCATGGGTCGCCTGGCCTATGAGGCAATCATCCGTCAAGACACCCCGCTGATGATGGGACTACTCATCGTCTCGGCTGCCCTGGTCATCGTGGCCAACCTGCTCACGGACGTCGTCTACCGGATGATCGACCCCCGAATACGCGTGGGGGGCAAGTGATGGAGACCGGAGCGGAGGGCACCCGATGACCGAGACCGGCGTGGCACCCGAGGCCGTGGAGGCCAGCGGGCGCGGAGGCTGGGCCATGTTCCTCCGGAACAAGGCCGCGGTGGTCGGCCTGATCGTGTTCACCGGCATCGTGCTCATGAACCTTTTCGGCCCGACCCTCTACGGCGTCGACTCCGACGCCATGGTGGCCCGGCCGTTCTCGGGTCCGGGCGAGGGGACCGCCCCGCTCCTCGGCACCGACTACCTGGGCCGCGACGTGCTGGCCGGCGTACTGGGTGGCGGCCGGACCACGCTCGTGGTTGGTGCGGTGGCCGCCGCCATGTCGATTTCCATTGGCCTCGTCATCGGCAGCCTGGCCGGCTTCTACGGGCGCTGGGTGGACTCGATGTTCATGCGCCTCACCGAGTTGTTCCAGACCCTGCCCACCCTGCTGTTCGCCATGGTGCTGCTGACCCTCATGGGGCCATCGTCCAGGACGGTGGCCCTGTCCATCGGGCTCGTGTCATGGCCCGCCGCCGCCCGCCTGACTCGTGCTGAGTTCCTCAAAATCCGTGAATTGGAGTACGTCAAGGCCTCTAGGGCAATCGGGGCCGGCGACCTTCGCATCATGCTGCGCACCATCCTGCCCAACGCAATGCCGCCACTCATCGTGGCCACAGCACTGACCGTGGGCCTCGCCATCCTTTTTGAGGCAGGTATCAGCTTCCTTGGCCTCGGCGACAACCGAGTCGTGAGCTGGGGCTCGATGATCGGCAAGAACCAGGGCTTCATTCTGGAGGCCTGGTGGACGGTCACCTTTCCCGGTATCGCCATCTTCTTGACCGTGCTGAGTATCTCGATGATGGGTGACGGCATCCAAGATGCCTTCAACCCGAAGCTCCGAGGACGTTAGGCCGGCAACATGGCACTCCTGTCCGTCAGGGACCTCACCGTCAAGTTCGACGATTTCGTGGCCGTCAAGTCGGCCTCCTTTGCCATTGAGTCGGGTGAGACCCTTGCCGTCGTCGGCGAATCCGGTTCTGGCAAGTCGGTCACCGCCCTGTCGATCATGCGTCTCGTTGAACAGGGAACCCGAGCAAAGATCACTAGCGGTTCAGTCGAATACCGGTCCGAAGACGGCACCGCCATGGACCTCCTTGCCCAGAGCGAGGACACCATGCGGGGCATCCGCGGTAATGACATCTCCATGATCTTCCAGGAGCCGTTGACCAGCCTGAACCCCGTTTACCCCGTGGGCGACCAGGTGGCCGAGGCAGTCCGCATCCACGACGGGCTCGACAGGAAGTCCTCGATGGCAAGGGCTCGGGAGATGTTCGACCTGGTGCGCATCCCTGAGGCCGACAAACGCATCCGCCAGTACCCACACGAGATGTCGGGCGGCATGCGCCAGCGGGTGATGATCGGCATCGCCTTGGCCTGCAATCCTCGACTGCTAATCGCTGACGAGCCCACCACAGCGCTCGACGTGACCATCCAGGCACAGATTCTGGGTCTGATCAGGCAGTTGCAGGCCGACACTGGGACCGCGGTGATACTCATAACCCACGACATGGGGGTCGTGGCCGAGGTGGCTGACCACGTAGTGGTCATGAACCGTGCGGAGGTCGTCGAGACCGGTGACGTGGACACGATCTTCCACGCGCCCCAGGAGCCTTACACCCAGGGCCTGCTCAGCGCCGTTCCCCGACTCGGCTCGATGACTGGCCGGTCCGAGCCGGAGCCGTTCCACCTCGCTGGGAGCCTGAAAAAGTGAGAGTGGGCACACCTATTTCCACGGAGACTTCGGCCCTGGCCTCCAACGGAGGCGCCGAGCCGCTGGTCCGCGTCGACCGCATCTCCAAGCAGTTCCCCGCTAACCGCGGGACACGAGTCCACGCGGTGGTAGAAGCGTCACTCGACGTCCACGCTGGAGAGACGGTGGCAGTGGTCGGCGAGAGCGGTTGTGGCAAGTCCACACTGGCCAACCTCATCATCCGACTCCACGAGGCCGACTCGGGCAGGGTGCTGCTCAGGGGCACCGATATCACCCACCTGAACCCAAAGGCGATGCGCGAGCACCGTCAGACGATGCAGATCATCTTCCAGGACCCCTTCGCCAGTCTGGATCCCCGGGTCCGGGTCGGCAAGGCGGTGGCCGAGCCACTATCCGTCCATCGCATTTGCAGCGCTGAGGAGGCTCAGGAACGTGTGGGTCGACTCTTCGAGTTGGTCGGCCTCCAACGCATCATGATGAAGAACTACCCCCATCAATTTTCCGGGGGCCAACGGCAGCGAGTGTGCATCGCCCGCGCCCTGACCCTGAACCCTGAGTTGGTAATCGCCGACGAGGCGGTATCGGCCCTTGACGTGTCTGTCCAGGCCCAGGTGATGAACCTGATGCTGGAGCTACAGCAGGAACTTGGCCTGTCCTACCTGTTCATCAGCCACGATCTGGCCGTCGTGGAGAGGATCGCCCACCGGGTGGCCGTCATGTACATGGGGCAGGTAGTGGAGTTGGGGTTGCGAGAGCAGGTGTTTCGAGATCCCCGGCACTCCTACACGAAGCGACTCCTAAGCGCCGTACCTATCGCCGACCCGCGACAGCGCACCCAGCGCGCGCTACTGACCGGAGAAATCCCCAGCCCAGTGTGGCCCGCAGGTGAGGGCCCCGAGGTGGTCACCCACGTTGAGGTCGAGCCCGGGCACTTCGTTGCTCAGGAATAAGTCACTCAGGAACAGGTTGCCGAGGGGCGACCCATCCCCGGACCTCCTAGGTCAACAGTTCCGCTGGTCGCCGGGGGCCCCAGGAGCGGGACGGTGCAGCACCCCTGACTCGTAGGTGAGGATTGCCCAGCCGTCGTCGTCCGGATCGACCCTGCCAGCGGCGTCAACCAGCCAGGAATGGGTGTCGGCGTCGGGTCCCGGAAAAACCAACGTCGCCGGTTCTCCCTCGGTACCGGACAGGTTCCGGAGCGTGCCAGCCCCGGGAGCGCAGTGGAAGGCGGCACCGTCGACGTCCCAGAGAATCGCCACCTGGACCACCTTGGACGTACCGTCGGGTGACGCGGTAACGAGGAACGGCGAACTGCCGTACTCTGCAAGGCGCGCGACAACGTCGGTGGCGGACACGGGAATGCTCATGACCGCAGCCTAGGCAAGCGGTCTCCATCCATCGGCCCCTCCCCCTGGCCCACCGACCGATTGACGTTGGTTAGCGCATTCACCAGATATTCCTCTAGTTTTCCCAGTATGAGCCAGTTCAAAATGGGTGAAGCAGCGCAACTGCTGGGTATAAGCACGGACACGGTCCGACGGTGGGCCGATGCCGGTCGGCTGGCCACCGAGCGCACGGAAGGTGGACACCGCACGGTGGCCGGCACCGAGTTGGCCCGACTGGCCCAGGAGATCGCCGCCGATGCCGTGACACCGGACGACGGCGACGCTGGCGCCGCCCTGTCGGCCCGAAACCGGTTCACTGGCCTGGTCACCCGGGTGCTGCGCGATGGGGTAATGGCCCAGGTGGAGATCCAGGCGGGCCCCCACCGAGTGGTGTCGCTGCTCTCCGCCGAGGCCGTCGACGACTTGGGCCTGGAGCCAGGGGTGCTAGCAGTGGCCGCGGTGAAGGCCACCAACGTGGTCGTCGAACGTCCCCGCTGAGTCGCCCGACCAGACCAACACCCATGCGACCCGGAACCTTCGTTCTCCTGGTGGCTGTCACGGTCGGCCTAGTCATATGGCTGACCACGATCGCTCCCGACGACAACTCCCGCCCGTTGCGGGTTCTGGTTGCCTCGTCCCTCTCCGAAGTGGCCTTCGATCTGGTAGACGCATGGGCCGAGACCCTGTCATCCGAACAAACCGTCTCCATAGAGTTGATAGCCGGTGGGTCCAACCACCTAGTCGCCCAACTACGCGACGGTGCCCCGGCCGACGCTTTCCTGACCGCCGATCCGGACCTTTTCGACGACCTGGACGCAGCAGGCGTGTCCCTGGGGCGACAGGAGACCGGCCTGGCCCACAACCACCTGGTGGTGGCCCAACCGGCCCACGGCCCGACACGGTCCCCAATCGACCTCCGTGATCCGTCGCTGGTACTGGTGGCCTGCGCGCCGGAGGTTCCCTGCGGAGGCGCCACTGTGGCTCGCTTCGGCGACCTACCCGTGGACTCGTTCGAAGCCAACGCACGGGCCGTAGTGACTCGCCTCGCCCTCGATGAAGCCGATCTGGGTGTCGCCTACGCCACCGACGTGAGTAGCCACCCCGACCTGGTCCCGGCGTGGCCCCAGGAACCGACCTGTCCGTGCGTTTCCTACGCCGCGGTAGCCCTGTCGCCGGTCGGCACTCCCTTCGTGGCCTTCCTTGCCGACGACCGCGCTCGATCGATCCTGACCACCCACGGCTTTCCGGTGGAACCTCCCCGATGACGGGCATCGGTCTCCGGGGCGCCCCCCGATCCGTGGTTGCCGTCGCGGCGGCAGCCGTACTGCTACTAGCTCTGCCGGTGCTCGCTCTGGTGCAACGAGCCCCCTGGTCCGAGCTGACCAGTCTGCTCATTCGCCACGAGGTGGTCGATGCCCTGGGCGTTTCGCTGGTGGTCAGCCTGTTGGCCGCCGCGATCGTGCTGGTCCTGGGCACACCACTGGCCTGGATGCTGGCCCGCGTCGACCTACCGCTGCGACGCCTCGTCCGGGCCCTTGTCCTGCTGCCTATGGTGCTGCCGCCGGTGGTCGGCGGCACGGCGCTGCTATTCGCCTTGGGCCGCCGCGGCTTGTTCGGCCAGTGGCTGGACCGGTGGTTCGACCTGACGCTTCCCTTCACCACCGCTGGAGCCGTGGTGGCGGCCACCTTCGTGGCCCTCCCCTTCTACGTGGTGACCGTAGAGGGGGCACTGCGCACCATTGGCGAGGACCTCGAACAGGTGGCGTCCACTCTGGGGGCCGGACCGGTCGCCGTGCTACGACGGATCACCCTTCCCCGCCTACTGCCAGCCATGGGCGCTGGTCTGGCGCTGGCCTGGGCCCGAGCCCTTGGCGAGTTCGGGGCCACCATTACGTTCGCTGGGAACCTCCCGGGCCGGACCCAAACTCTGCCGCTGGCCACCTTCCAAGCCCTGGAGTCTGATCCGGAGGCGGCTATCGCCCTCAGTCTGGTCCTGCTGGCCGTGTCCCTGGCCGTCCTCGTCCCTACCCGCGATCGCTGGCTACCTACGCGATGAGCGGTCTCCGATCTGGCCCGCCCACCGGGCACACTCAAGCACCGGCCGTCTCGGTGGAGGGACACGCCGTGGTGGGCGACCTCCACCTCGAGGCGTCCCTCGAGGTCACCCCCGGCGAGCTGGTAGCCGTAGTCGGCCCGAACGGCGCTGGCAAAAGCACCCTTCTGCGTCTGGTGGCCGGGCTGGTCCAACTCGATGCCGGGACCCTGGCCCTCGGGGAGCACACTGTCGACAACGGCACCGCCCGAGGGTTCGTTCCACCACACCTTCGTCACGTCGGATGGGTACCCCAGGACCGCCTGCTATTTGATCACCTCACCGTGGCCGCCAACGTGGGGTTCAGCCCCCACAGCACTGACGAACGCGTGGCCACCCTGCTGGACGCCCTGGACTTGACGGCACTGGCCAACCGCCACCCCAACGAGTGTTCTGGTGGGCAGGCTCAGCGGGTGGCCGTGGCCCGAGCGTTGGCCGCCGACCCTGACATCCTGCTGCTGGACGAGCCGTCCACCGCATTGGACGCCGGTTCCCGTCAACGCATCCACGCCCTGCTGGACGATCGTGACCCCGGTGGCCGACGGCGACCGGCCATCCTGCTGGTCACCCACGACCCCGCTGAAGCAACCGGCCTGGCCGACCGGGTAGTGGAGCTGTCTGCCGGTCGGATCGCCGGTGGACCGCGGCCCTAGTGTCCGGACCGTGACAAAGACGTCCGACCAGGCACCAGAAGGTGCACTCGATCGGTTCCGCATGGATGGACGGGTCGTGGTCGTCACCGGAGCAAGTTCCGGTCTAGGCGAACGGTTCGCCCGGGTCCTGTCCGGCGTGGGCGCCCGCCTCGTCGTGGCCGCCCGACGTACCGACCGGATCAAGGCCTTGGCCGATGAACTACCCGACGCGTTGGCCGTCAGCGTCGACGTGGCCGACGACGGTGGGCCCCAATACCTGATCGATGCCACCGTCGACCACTTCAACCGGATCGACGTGCTGGTCAACAACGCCGGGATCTCCAGGGTCGTCCCCGCTGTGGACGATGACCTCGACGACTTCCGTCACGAACTGGCCGTCGATCTGGTGGCTCCCTACGAGTTGGCCCGCCGGGCCGCCCGTTGGTGGATCGACAACGACCACCCAGGTGTGGTGGTCAACCTGGGTTCCGTCCTGGGAACGGGCTCTGGCGGGCGGCTACGGGTCCCGGGCTACACGGCGGCCAAGGGTGGCCTGCACAACCTGACCCGAGAGCTGGCCGTCCAGTGGGCACGACGGGACATCCGGGTCAACGCTCTGGCTCCTGCTTGGTTCGAGACCGAGATGAACTCCGACACCATGTTCCACACCGACGCTGGCCGGGGCTACGTCGAGTCGGGGACCCCGATGGGGCGCGGTGGCATGTCCCACGAACTGGACGGTGCCCTGCTGCTGCTGGCGTCGGACGCCGGTTCTTACCTGACCGGCCATGTCCTGTACGTCGACGGCGGCTGGACCGCGACCTGATACCCGGCACCCCTCGGAGAAGGGGTGACAGACTCTGGCGATGAGTCGGTGGCGCATGTTGGGGCTCCTGGCTGTTCTGCTCACATCAGGTTGTTCTGTCGGAGACGGCCCGGCCGAGCAACACACAGGTGTGGCGAAAGCACCGGTCACAACCGCCGCACCAGTCACGACCGCCGCACCAGTCACGACCGCCGCACCAGTCACGACCGCCGCACCAGTC
>JASLKB010000037.1 GCA_030747775.1 Acidimicrobiales bacterium
CCCTGGTACTTCTTGGGCCTGCAGGAGTTGCTCACCATGTTCCACCCGATGGTGGCCGGTGTGACCATTCCCGGCATCGGGTTGTTCGTGTTGATCCTGGCGCCCTACATCGACAAGAACCCGTCAAAGCGTCCCGAGGACCGCAAGTTCGCTATCTCCCTGATGACCGTTCACCTCATGTTCTGGTCGGTGCTGGTGATGATCGGGTCCTTCTTCCGGGGTCCCGGTTTCAACTTCATCTTCCCTTGGAACTCTGGCCTCTTCTTCGAACTGTGATCGCCATGGAGACCATCATCCCGTCCGCTAGCCCGATGAACCACAGGAGCTGACCCGTGGGCGTCGTCATCGCAGTCATACTTCTCGTCGTCTTGGCCGTGGCCGTCCTGGCCGGGGCCTCTCGTCGCCGCGACCGCAGCGCGGTTGGCCTGTCTCGTGAGGCCCGCCAGCGCGATGCCACCAACCCCCTGCTTGGCGGATCGGATGCTGATGTGGCCCCGTCAGGTCGCGAGGTCGAGGCCGCTGCGGTCGCCGCTCGCTCCGGCTCTGACGTGGCGGCCGTCGAGTCGGCACCACCCGAGGCGTTCGTGGCACCAGATCCGGCTGCCCTGGGAGTGAGCCGACGCCAGTTCTTCAACCGCAGCCTCGTGGGCATGATGGGCTTCGGTCTGTCGGGCTTTGGTGGCGCCAGCATCGCCTTCCTGTGGCCGCAGGGGGTCAGTGGCTTCGGCTCCAAGATCAAGGTGGGCAACATCGTCGAGTTGCTGGCCGACATCAGCGCGAACAACGGCTTCCTGTACAAGCCCGAGGGTCGGATGTGGATCACGGCCTACCCGAACGGTGCCGTAGAGAAGGCCCGGGCCACCTACTCGGCACCCGAACTGGCCGGCATGACCGCTGGAGTGGAGGGTGGATTCGATGCCGGGGTCATCGCCCTGTACCAGAAGTGCCCCCATCTGGGCTGCCGGGTGCCGAACTGCGTGTCCTCGCAGTGGTTCGAGTGTCCGTGCCACGGTTCGCAGTACAACCAGGTTGGTGAGAAGCGAGGCGGCCCGGCTCCCCGAGGCATGGACCGCTTCGCTATGTCAGTGGCCGATGGTGTCCTCACCGTTGACACTGGCACCATCGTCCAGGGTCCTCCGATTGGTACGAACACCACCGGCCAGGAGGCCGAGGGTCCGAATTGCATCGGCCAGGCCAGCGGCCACTGATCCGCTGAGACGCACGAGAACGCAGAGACACCGATGAGCACACTCCTCCTCGCAAGCACCCAGCGGACCATCGGCTGGGTCCTGGCGTCCGTTGTCCTGGTGGGCATGGGCGTCTACCTGCTCTTCAGCTTTCGGATTGGCAAACGTGAGGTCGGTTCGGAGATCGACCTGGCTCCCAACCGGGTCCCTCATGCCGACGACGACGAGCTTGAGACCCGGTTCCTGGATCGCAACCTGGCCTGGTCGCTGGTCATGCTCACCGTGGTTTCGCTGATTCTGCCCCTCTACTGGCTGATGGAGCCGGCTCGTCAAGACAACGCGGCCTATGGCTGGGTCAAGCGCTTCGAGAAGCGTGGGGCCAACAACTTCGAAGAAGCCTGCGTCAGCTGCCATGGTCCTGGTGGGGTGGGTGGCGTGGCGCAGTTCACCCTCACCGACGCCAACGGTGGCTTCGTGGCCCAGGTGGAGTGGAAGGCCCCGGCCCTCACCACGGTGCTGAGCCGGTTCGATGAGTCCGAGGTCAGACGGATCCTCGACTACGGCCGCCCCGGTACCCCGATGCCTGCCTGGGGTCTGCCTGGTGGTGGCCCGCTGACCTCCCAGCAGGTCCACCAGTTGGTCGTGTACCTGCGGTCCATCCAGTTGACGCCCGAGGAGGCAGTCGCCGAGGTGAACAGTGGCCTACAGGCTGGTGCTCGGGCCATCGTGACGTCCCGCGATCCGGGGTTGACCGACGCCTACGACGTCGACGACGCGGTGGAGGCCTGGTTGGCCCAGGCGGCCGATCCGTCCAGCAGGGACTACTCGATCTACGGCGAGCTCTTGTTCAACAACCCGGCTGGTCAGGGCGCCAACAGCTGTGCTCGTTGCCATACGCCGGGCTTCTCCTACGGTGCCTCGAGTGATGAGGCCACCGCCGAGCTTCTGGCTGAATGGCCCGGTCTGGCCGAGGCTGGCGTGCTTACCGGCTACCAGCCCGGAGCCGGCCATGTCGGCCCGAGCCTGAAGGGAATCGAGACCCACTTTCCGACGGCCGCTGGACACGAGGACTTCGTGCGCACCGGTTCGGAGGTGGGCAGCGGCTACGGCAACGCCCGCCCTGGTACCGGTGGCATGCCTGGCTTCGGCGGCCGGACCGACGATCTGGACGTGATTGGTACGGTCGTGCGGTCCCGCATCCTCACCCCGGAGCAGATCGCCGCCATCGTGGCGTATGAGAGGAGCCTCTGATGGACAGCCTCGTCATGCTGGCCGGCTTGGCATGGGACCCCGAGATCCGGGGCATCCTGACTGTTGTCACCGGCTTCGTCGTCCTCATGGGCTCAGTGTGGCTGATCGTGGCCACCAACTCGGGTGTCCGACTGGCCACCCTGATGTCGGCCGCCGCCCTCATGGGGTGGATGGTGATTCTAGGTAGTGCTTGGTGGATGTACGGCTCCGGCTGGAAGGGCGACGCTCCGAGTTGGAAGACCATCGACATCAATGTGGGCGATCTAGGGGCCAGCGGACTGCACGATGCCCGTGGGTTGCCAAACCCGGACGAGATGCCATCGGCCTACGAGCTGGTGGTCGCGTCGGGTGATGCCGTTGCCGTGGCCGAGTTCGACACGCTGCCCAGCGCCGTGGACAACCCCGACCTCTCGGCTGACGAGCTCGGTGCTCTGCAGGCCGACCGGCAATTGCGCAACGAGACCATTACCCGCTCCGAGCTAGCTGCCGTGGCTCGCAACGTCACCGATGAGGCCGGACTCCGGGCCCTTGGCCCATGGCGTCTCCTGGCCACTACCGAGGCCGGTGATGCTCAAGCTCAGGCGGCCGCCGACGTTCTGGCCCACCCCGACCTCGGGTTTGCCAGCTCCGCCGACTACAAACTGCTCGACGCCTACACCATGGGCGGCAAGCCCGCGCTGACCGACGACCCGAACCGTTGGGACCGGATCAGCCATTGGATCGCTAGCTCGGCTCGCCTCACTCACCCGACCCGTTACACGGTGGTACAGCTCCAGGGGGTGCTCCGTCAGGAGGTAGCTGCCGGTGAGGCGCCTCCACGTCCGGTGGTTGACCCTGCTGAGCCGGTCGTGTCGGTAGTGATGATCCGCGACCTGGGCTGGGTCCGCCTGAGGCCTGCGCTGGTCACCGTTGGATCGTTGCTGGTCTTCCTGGCCCTCTGCTACTGGCTCCACGTGCGGGACAAGGAGCTCATGGAGCGGCGCAGGGAGTTCGAGACCAGTAGGGCTTGAGTCCGTGACCAATTCTGTGGTCACGGGTGAGACCGGGAGCGAGTGACGTGCTTGGCCAGTACCTGCCCATCGTTGTCCTCCTGATCCTGGCGTTCTTGTTCGCCGCGCTCAGTTTCGTCGCCTCGCGCCTTCTGGCACCCCGGAGTCCCAACGACCGCAAGGCCGCGCCCTACGAGTGTGGGATTATCCCTGGCCGGGAGACGCCGGAACGCTTCCCCGTGCGCTTCTTCCTCGTGGCGATGATTTTCATCGTCTTCGACATTGAGATCATCTTCTTCTACCCATGGGCCATTGCCCATGAGGGCCTCGGCCTGTTCGGCCTGGTGGCTGTGCTGATCTTCTCTGCCGCCGTGTTCGAGTCGTTCGTATACCTGATCGGCAACGGCGCCCTCGAGTGGGGGCCGTTGCGGCGGGTTCGCCACGCCGTCTCCCCGCACCGGACTGCCTCTTCGACCATTCGTCGTGCGGGCGTTCGTGAGGTCGGGCTGGAAGGTCGGGGTCAGATTGCTGGTGGGGACCGGGCCGCCTGATGGTTCGCATTCCCGGCGTGGGTGACGTCTCCCACGTGCTTTCCGACGGCCTCGAGGGCCTTGAGCACAACTTCGTCACCGCTCGCGTCGAGGACCTTGTCAAGTGGTCACGGGCCCGGAGCTGTTGGCCGGCCACCTTTGGCCTGGCCTGTTGCGCTATCGAGATGATGGCCACGGGTGCCGCCCATTACGACCTGGCCCGTTACGGCATGGAGGTCTTCCGGGCGTCACCCCGTCAGGCCGACCTGATGATCGTTGCCGGCCGAGTGTCCCAGAAGATGGCGCCGATCCTGCGCCAGATCTACGACCAGATGATGGAGCCGAAGTGGGTCATCTCCATGGGCGTGTGTGCTTCTAGCGGGGGAATGTTCAACAACTACGCCATCGTCCAGGGTGTCGACCAGGTCGTGCCGGTCGACGTATATGCACCTGGCTGCCCGCCGGGTCCCGAGACCCTCATGCACGCCATCTTGACTCTGCACGACAATATCCAGAGCGGTGAGTTGACCCGCCGTCGCGAGGCCAACGACGGAGGTGCGGCCATCCACACCGACCCGCCGGTGGCTTCGGTCGAGACCGTCCAGGCTGTGGAACTGGGGTCCCGATGAGCGAGGAACCCGTGGTCGAGGAGCCTGCTGCTGAGGAACCTGTCGTTGAGGAGCCTGCTGTCGTTGGTCCGACCCGGTACGGGGTTCCGGTGGTAGTGGCGACCGGCCAGACCGTCCTACACCCTGAGGTGGACCAGTGGCTGGAGACCGTGAGGGCGCTGCAGGCCGATGGGTTCTGCATGGCCATCGACGTGACCGCCGTGGACTACTCGGCCCATCCCGGTCGGATCGACCTGCCCGAGGGCGTGTCCCCTGAACGGTTCGAGGTGGTGGCTTCGTTCATCGACCATGCCGGTGGGCGACGGGTCCGCCTGCGAGTCCAGGTGCCCGAGGCCGATCCGGTGGTGCCGTCGTTGTTTGACCTTTTTCCGGGGACCGAGGCCATGGAGCGCGAGGCCTGGGACCTGGTGGGTGTGGCCTTCGATGGCCATCCCGATCACACCCGGATCTTGATGCCCGAGGACTGGGAGGGCCATCCGCTGCGCCGCGATGTGGCCATCGGTCGTATCCCGGTCCAGTTCAAGGACGCTCCGGCCGTTCGATGACCGATGTGACGACCCCCGCCGTGGACGAGGCGACGGATAAGTCGGCTGGCGAGTCGGCCGCCCACCTGGGTTCAGCCGAGCGCGTCCTGCGCCGCGACGACTCCAGCGCGGTGCTCCGACTGAGCGAGGCCGAGGCTGCCGTCCTGGCCGGCGACCCCGACGACCCGCCCACTGGGGACGCCGGGGACCAGCGGATGATCCTGAACATGGGGCCGTCCCACCCCTCTACCCATGGGGTGCTTCGACTCATGCTGGAGATGGAGGGCGAGACCGTGCTGCGATCCAAGCCGGTCATCGGCTACCTCCACACCGGCATGGAGAAGACCGCCGAGGACCTGACCTACCTCCAGGGTCCGACCAACGTCACCCGGATGGACTACGCCGCACCGCTGTTCTCCGAACTGGCTTTCTCGTTGGCTGTCGAGCAATTGCTGGGTATCGACGTGCCACCACGGGCCACGTGGATCCGCATGCTCATGTGCGAGTTGAACCGGGTTGCCTCCCATCTGCTGTTCCAGGCCACTAACGGCATGGACCTGGGTGCCGTGTCGATGATGATCTACGGCTGGCGCGAGCGCGAGGAGGTCCTGCGCTTCTTCGAGAAGGTCACCGGCCTCCGGATGAATCACAACTACATCCGCCCCGGGGGCGTCGCCGCCGACCTCCCCGACGGATGGCGGGACGACGTGCGTCGGCTTCTGGAGTTGATCCCGCCCCGTCTTGACGAATACGACGACCTGCTCACCGGGCAGCCAATCTTCCGGGAGCGTCTCCAGGGAGTGGGGGTCATGACTCCGGCTGAGGCCCTCGCCCTGTCGGCCACCGGTCCGATCCTGCGGTCCACCGGCTATGCCTGGGACCTGCGCCGCGACCAGCCGTACCTCGCCTACCACGAGGTGGAGTTCGACGTGATCGTTGGGACCCACGGGGACTCCTTCGACAGGTTCGCTATCCGGCTCAACGAGATCCGTGAATCACTGCGCATCGTTGAGCAGATCCTGGACCTGATGCCCAACGGAGACTTCCGTACCCAGGACAAGAAGGTCACCCCGCCGCCGCGGGCCCGCATCGACGAGTCGATGGAGGCCCTCATCCACCACTTCAAGATCTTCACCGAGGGTTTCCATGTGCCTGAGGGCGAGACCTACGCCGCGGTGGAGTCCCCCCGTGGAGAACTGGGGTGCTACCTAGTGTCGGACGGGGGACCGAAGCCATACCGGATGCACATCCGGGGACCGAGTTTCGTGAACCTGCAGACCCTTCCGCACCTGATGGAAGGTGGCCTGATCGCTGATGGCGTGGCCGTCGTGTCGTCGGTCGACCCGATCATGGGGGAGGTCGATCGGTGAGCTGGTTCGACGCCGCCAACGAGCGGATAGCTCGCGAGGTCTTGGCCCGATATCCGAAGCCCAAGTCGGCCGTCATCCCGCTACTTCACCTGGCCCAAGAGCAGGAGGGGTGGGTCACCCCTGACGCCATGACCGAGATAGCGGAGTTGACGGGCACCACGGCCGCCGAGGTGCTGGGCACCGCCAGCTTCTACGAGATGTTCAAATTTCATCCCGTCGGGAAGTATGTCGTCAACGTCTGCACCAACGTGTCCTGCCAGCTGCTGGGTGGCGAGGAGCTACTGGACCATGTCGAGTCGACGCTCGGGGTGCGGGCCGGTGGCACCACCGACGACGGCCTGTTCACCGTCGAGGATGTGGAGTGCGTGGCCGCCTGCACCGAGGCGCCCTGCTTCACCGTGAACTACCGATACTTCCATCGGGCCGATGTCGACATCCTCAACGAGGTGGTTGCCGACATCCGTGCTGGGCGCAGCCCGCTGGAACGCGGCGCGGCCGGCGACGGTGGAGAGTTACCCGAGCACGGCACGCTGGGCCGGGTTCGCCAGCATGTGACCGCCGATCGCCTGGCCGGCGTGGTGGCACCTGAGCAGGTCGACGGGCCTCCGTCATGGATGCCGACCTCCGCGACGGCGACGGAGGGGGCATCGTGACGGGCACCTACGTCCCTCACGCCGCGGGCTACGTCGACAACGGCGGACCGAAGGTCGTGACCTCCCGCTTCGGCCACGAGGACTCGTTCACCCTGGAGCGTTCGTTAGCCACCGGCGGTTACGAGGGCCTCCGGACCGCGCTGGCCATGGCCCCTGACGACGTCCACGGCCAGATACGTGAGGCCACACTGCTAGGTCGCGGAGGCGCGGGCTTCCCGGCGGGCGTCAAGTGGGGCTTCTGCCCCGAGGGCGTGTGGCCCCGGTATCTGGTAGTCAACGGCGACGAGAGCGAGCCCGGTACCTACAAGGACCGACTCCTCATGGAACGCGACCCCCACCAGTTGATCGAGGGGTGCCTTATTGCCTGCTACGCCCTCGGCCTGACGCAGTGTTTCCTGTATGTCCGGGGCGAGATGGCCCTGGCCCAAGAGCGTGTCGCCGCGGCACTCAACGAGGCCTACGCCGCGGGCTATGTGGGCCGAGAGGTGCTGGAGACGCAGTTTTCGGTCGACATCACGCTCCACTGGGGAGCCGGCGCGTACATCGTGGGCGAGGAGACGGCGCTCATCGAGAGTCTGGAGGGCAACCGAGGCATGCCCCGCTTGAAGCCGCCGTATTTCCCGGCTGCCATCGGGCTGTACGGACAACCAACCATCGTCAACAACGTGGAGACTCTGGCCAACGTTCCGTGGATTATGGCCAACGGGGCTGCCGCGTACCGCCAGATGGGATCAGAGGCCTCGCCGGGTACACGCATGTTCGCCATCTCGGGCCACGTGGTCCGGCCCGGCGTCTACGAGGTGGAACAGGGCATCACCACCTTCCGTGACCTGTTCTACGGTGAGGAGTACTGCCAGGGCATCCGCGACGGCCACGAGTTGAAGATGTTCATCCCGGGTGGCGGGTCCGCACCCTGGTTCTTTGCTGAGCATCTGGACCTGCCCCTGGAGGCCCGCGAGGTGGGTGCTGCCGGCTCGATGCTCGGATCGGGCGCCATCATCGTGATGGACGAGACCACCGACGCCGTCAAGGCCTGCCACCGGATGGTGCGGTTCTTCGCCCGGGAGTCGTGCGGCAAGTGCTCGCCCTGCCGGGAGGGAACCAGCTGGGAGGAGAAGATCTTGGCCCGCATCCTCAACGGCCATGGTCGACCATCTGACATCGACCTGCTGTTGGATGTGGGTGACAACATCAGCCCCGGGCCGTACCCGGTGGCTTCCCACGCCGATGAGGGGCTGGAAGCTGTGCCCTTCCCGCCCCGGCAGACCACCATCTGCCCATTGGGGCCGTCCTCGGTGGCGCCCATCACGTCGACCATCCGACGATTCCGTCACGAGTTCGAGGCACGGATCACCCGGGGTGACGGAATCCCGGTGGCAGCTGCAGTCCCCGCAGGGGAGGCCGGCTCATGAGTTCTGACGCAGTGGAGATGCCGGTCGTCGAGATACAGGTGGACGGCGAGACGGTGGCCGCCCGACCCGGCGAACTGCTGATCGAAGCCTGCGAGCGTGCCGGCACTTACATCCCGAGGTTCTGCCACCACAGCCGGATGAAGCCGGTTGGTATGTGCCGCATGTGCCTCGTTGAGGTCGACACTGGCCGGGGCCCCACTTTGCAGCCCTCGTGCATGCTCGAGTGCGCACCCGGGATGACCGTTGACACGGGATCCGAACGGACCCGTAAGGCCCAGGACGGGGTGCTGGAGTTCCTGCTCGTCAACCACCCGCTGGACTGTCCGGTCTGCGACAAGGGCGGCGAGTGTCCCCTCCAGGACCAGACGATGGCCTTCGGCCCCGGGGAGAGCCGGTTCGTTGAGGAAAAGCGACACTTCGAGAAACCGATTCCTGTCAACAGCAACGTCCAACTGGACCGTGAGCGGTGCATCCTTTGCGACCGGTGCACCCGGTTTGCCGGCGAGGTGGCGGGCGACCAACTCATTCACTTCATGGACCGGGGCGGTCAGACCCAAGTAAACACCTTCCCCGAGCAGCCATTTTCTTCGTACTTCAGTGGCAACACGGTGCAGATCTGTCCGGTGGGTGCGCTGACAGCCTCTCCCTACCGGTTCAAGGCCCGCCCCTGGGACCTCGACGAGGTGGAGTCGACCAGCACCCTGGACAGCGTGGGTAGCCGGATCGCCGTGCAGTCGTCGCATGATCGGGTGCTGCGATTTCAGGGTGTGGATGCCGATGCCGTCAACTGGGGGTGGTTGTCGGACAAGGAACGATTCGTCTTCGAGGCCTACGACCATCCGGACCGCCTCACCTCGCCGATGCTTCGCGACGACAGCCTGGGCAACCGGGGGCCTGACGGTGATTTGCTGGTGGCCGTGCCCTGGAACGAGGCCCTTGACGTCGCCGCTGCGGCCCTGCTGGCCGCGCCGGCCGGTCGGATTGCCGTGTTGGGTGGCGCCCGGATGACCAACGAGTCGCAGTACGCCTGGGCCAAGTTGGCCAAGGGCGTTTTGGGTACCGACCACGTGGACGCCCAGTTGGCCGATGGTCTGCCCGCCGAAGTGGTGCTCGGTCTACCGCGGGCCACCATTAACAGGGCGTGCACCCCGGGTGGGACGATCGTGCTTCTAGGTCCCGACCCCAAAGAGGAGTTGGGGGCACTGTTCCTGCGACTCCGGCACGCCATAGTCCACGAGGGTGCGACCCTGATTGAACTGACGCCGCGGCGCACCGGGTTGAGCCCGTATGCCACCCACTCCCTGCGCGTCGCCCCGGGCGACGCGGCCGGCGTGGTTGCAGGCTTGTTCGGTGCCAGGCCACCTGCTGGATCGGCCGGTCTGTCGGCTGACCAACTAGCCGACGCTGGGGCCATGCTGGCTGCCGCAGCTGCCGACGGTTCGCCGATCACTGTGCTACTCGGACGTCCTTCACTGGCCGAGGCGGCTGGTCCAGTCGTGGACGCTGCCCTGGCCCTGCACGATCATCTGCCCGAGGCGACGTTCCTGTCGCTACTCCGCCGGGGCAACGTTCATGGTGCCCTGGACATGGGCCTGGCCCCCGGGCTCCTCCCCGGTCGGACGACACTGGACGATGCCAGCCGGATCTCGGGCGTGTGGCCGACCCTTCCCACCGAGACCGGTCGCGACACGCTGGGTACCCTGGTCGCCGCGGCCGCCGGCGAGGTCGACGTTCTCGTCCTATTGGGTGCTGACTTGCTGGCTGATGTGCCCGATCGCCACCTAGTCGAACAGGCCCTGGCCGGGGTCGGCACCGTGGTGGCCGTTGACCTGTTCGGTACCGACACGGTGGCCCGGGCTGACGTGGTCTTGCCAGCGGTGGCCTCCACGGAACTGGACGGCACCTTCACCAACCTTGAAGGCCGAGTCAGTGTGGTGGCCCGCAAGGTGACTTCACCGGGCACGTCTCGTCCCGATTGGGCGATCGCCGTGGAATTGGCCGAACGACTGGGCACCGACCTGGGGTTCACGTTGGTGGACGACGTACTGGCCGAGTTGGGCGAGGTTTCACCCATCCACGTCGGGGTCACGCCGGAGGCCCTTGCCGAGGCCACTCGGGAGGGGGTTCTCGTGGAAGGCTCGCTGGTCACCCATCGACCCGCACCTACCAGTGTTCCGGGTCGCGATGGCTATGGCCTGCGCCTAGTGGTTGATAGGTCCATGTTCGACGCCGGGGTACTGGTTTCCCACAGTCCGTCCTTGGCCAGTCTGGCGCCAGGCACCCGTGCCGGCCTGGAACCCACCGATTTGGCCCGTCACGGCATTGTCGACGGCGAGGTCGTTGACCTGATCAGTGCCCGAGACACCATTCAGGTCGTGGTCGTAGCCGACGCCGGCGTGGCCCGGGGGACAGTGCACTTACGGGCTAATCAGCCCGACGTGGTGGCCACCGCACTGGTCGACGCCACGGCGCCAGTGACCGAGGTACGGGTGGGACGCCGATGACTGCTGTGGACACCCTCGTACTGGCCGTTGACCCGTTGCTCAGCGGGGACCTGGACCCGGGCATCGTCGGGATCGTGCTCCTGAAGGTCATGGTGGCCTTCACTCTGTTGTTGGTCTCGGTCATGCTCATGATCTGGTTCGAACGCAAGCTCGTGGCCGATATGCACAACCGGATCGGCCCGGCGGTGGCCGGACCGTTTGGCATCCTCCAGACACTGGCCGACGGCATCAAGTTGTTCTTCAAGGAGGACCTCATCCCGGATCGTTCCGACCGGGTGGTCTTCAAGTTGGCGCCCTACCTGTCGCTGGTGCCGGCCTTCCTGGTATTCGCCATCGTGCCCATCGGCGGAGACTTTTCCTCTGGGGACGGCGTTGTCACGTGGTTCGGTGAGCGCACCTACCTGCAGGTGGCTGACCCGCCGGTGGGCGTCCTGTTCTTCCTCGCCCTGTCGTCGATCGCCGTTTACGGCGTGATGTTGGCGGGTTGGTCGTCAGGTTCGAAGTACCCGCTGCTGGGTTCTGTCCGGGCGTCAGCCCAGATGATCAGCTACGAGGCGGCCCTTGGCCTGGCCATCGCCACGGTCTTCCTGACCTCCGGTTCACTGTCCACCCACGACATCGTGGCCAGCCAGGTGACAGGCAACTGGAACGTACTGACCACCGGGGTTGTGCCTTTCCTGGTGTTCTTGGTGGCCGGGACCGCCGAGTTGAACCGACCGCCTTTTGATTTGGTGGAGGCAGAACAGGAGCTGGTCGGCGGGTTCCACACCGAGTACAGCTCGTTGCGCTTTGCCCTGTTCTTCCTGGCCGAGTTCATGAACGTGATCACCATGTCGGCCATCGCCGTCACCCTGTTCTTGGGTGGCCCGGCCGGACCGATCCTGACCGACACCCTTGGTTGGGTTTGGCCGGTGGTCTGGTTCGGCTTGAAGGTCTTTGCCTTCCTTTTCTGTTTCGTGTGGCTGAGGGCCACCCTGCCCCGGCTGCGCTACGACCAACTCATGGATCTGGGCTGGAAGGTGCTCATTCCAGTTGCCTTGGGGTGGTTCTTGTTGATCGGGGCCATGGGCGTGGCCGATGACCGGGGCTGGCCGGTGGTGCTGGTGGTGCTGGTCGGTATGGCCGTGATGGCCGGGGGCGCAGCGCTCCTGATTGGTGCGGTGTCCAAAGCCAGGGCTGAGCGCCTGGCCGACGCGTTCCCCGAGTATGACGACTCGCCGACTCCGGGAGGGCTCCTCTGATGGGCTATTTCCGCGGCTTCGCCGTCACGTTTCGCAAGATGTTCGAGAAGCGGGTCACCACCTCGTATCCGGCTGACAAGCGACCCAAGCCGGCCCGACTGCATGGCCGCCACGTGCTGAACCGGTACGAGGACGGCATGGAGAAGTGCATCGGGTGCGAGTTGTGTGCCGGTGTCTGTCCGGCCAGGTGCATCTACGTCCGCGGCGCCGACAACCCGCTCGACGAGCCGGTGTCTCCCGGTGAGCGGTATGGCTTCGTCTACGAGATCAACTACCTGCGCTGCATCCACTGCGACCTGTGCGTGGAGGCCTGCCCGACCGAGGCCATCACCGAGTCCAAGTTGTTCGAATTCTCGTTCACTAATCGGTCCGACGCCGTTTACACCAAGGACGAGCTGGTGGTTGACGTCTCCACGGGCCAACCCCGGCACCTCCCCTGGGAGGACTGGCGACCCGGCGACGACGAGATGACGTCGGGGTGGATGCGAGCAACGTCGTCCAGCGGTGACGCCTCGTACTCCGGTCGGGTGTCGTGGTCCGGTGAGTTGGGCCACGGGGTACGGGCCCCCGAGGTCGGCCAGCTCGACCCGGGGACCGATACCGATCCGGAAGGGTCGGTTGGGACCTGATGGATGCCACCGTCTTCCTCATCAGCGCGGCCATCGTGCTGGTCGGCGCCCTGGGCGTGCTGGTGGCCCGCAATCCGGTGCACGCCGCGTTGTTCCTGGTTCAGACCCTGTTCGGCGTGGCTGTGTTGTTCGTCCTTCAGGACGCCACGTTTCTGGCCGCGGTCCAGGTCATCGTCTACGCCGGAGCGGTGGTCATCCTGTTCCTGTTCGTGATCATGCTGCTGGGCGTGGATCGGGCCGAGGACCTCGGCGTGGAGCCCATTGTCGGACAGCGCCCGCTGGCTGCGGTGATTGGCGCATCGCTGTTGGGCCTGCTGCTCACCCTTCTCCTGGTGGCCACCGATGGTCCAACTGGCGCTCTCGGCCAGACCGCCCCGTTGGGCGACGGGGCCGACAACACCCGCCGCCTCGGTGAGGCCCTGTTCACCGACTATGTGTTCGCCGTGGAGCTGACCGCCTTGTTGTTGACCGTGGCCGTGGTTGGCGCCGTGGTACTGGCCCGCACAGTCAAGGGTGCGCTCCAGCCGTTACCCGTGGTCGTAGTGGCCACCGCGGAAGAACTTCCCGGCACCACTGAGGAACGGTTCGGCGTCGATTCTGACACCGAGATCGACACCGCCTTCCCCGAGTCGATCGAGGGAGGAGACGCCTGATGGTCGTCACCACCTCCTGGTACCTGGCATTGGGCGCTGTGCTGTTCTCGCTTGGGGCGGTTGGCCTGCTGATCCGCCGCAACCCGCTGGTCATGTTTATGTGCGTCGAATTGATGCTCAACGCCGTCAACCTGACTTTCGTCAGCCTCGGTGCCGAATTGGGCGACCTCGGCGGGCAACTCTCGGTTTTCTTCGTGCTGGTCGTGGCCGCCGCTGAGGTCGTGGTCGGTCTGGCCGTCGTCGTGGCCATCATGCGCCGCCGCCAGGGGGCTACGGCCGATGACCTCTCGGTGCTCGGGGGTTAGGCGTGCTCGATCTTGTGTGGTTGATCCCCGCCCTGCCGCTGGCCGGTTTCCTCGTGCTGGCGTTCGGCGGTCGACGCCTCGGTGAGCCGCGGGCCGGCTGGCTGGCCACCGGCGTCATGGCCGGGTCGTTCCTGGTCACCGTGGGGGTGTTCCTGGACCTGGTCGGGCGCGATGCTCGCAACCGACGGTCGGTGACCACCCTCTTCGAGTGGGTTCCGGCCGGGGACCTCCAGGTGGACATCGGCTTCCTGGTCGATCCGCTATCGCTGACCATGTGCCTGTTCATCACGGGCGTCGGCGCCCTTATCCACCTGTACTCCATCGGGTACATGCATGGTGACGGTGATTTCCCTCGCTTCTTCACCTACCTCAACTTGTTCGCCTTCTCGATGCTGATGCTGGTTCTGGGTGACAACCTCCTGCTGACCTTCCTGGGCTGGGAGGGCGTAGGGGCGTGCTCCTACCTGCTCATCTCGTTCTGGTTCACCGACGAGGCCAACGCCACAGCGGGCAAGAAGGCTTTCGTGACCAACCGGATCGGCGATTGGGGCTTCATGGTCGCCATCTTCCTGACGTTCTTTACGTTTGGGTCGGTCGCCTACGTCGACGTGCTGGATACCACAGCGGCCGGCACCGTCGCCCAGTCAACGGCCACGTTCGTCGCCGTGATGCTCTTCATAGGAGCCATCGGCAAGTCGGCCCAGTTTCCGCTTTATCTCTGGCTGCCCGATGCCATGGCCGGACCGACGCCCGTCTCGGCACTCATCCACGCGGCGACCATGGTGACCTCGGGCGTCTACCTCTTGACCCGGATCAACCCGGTCATCGCCGACGCTGCGGACTGGGTGCCGACGATGATCGCCTGGACGGGCGCCGGGACGGCGCTGTTCGCGGCGACTATCGCCGTGGCCCAGCGTGATATCAAGAAGGTGCTGGCCTACTCCACGGTCAGCCAACTGGGCTACATGTTCCTGGCTGTGGGCTGCGGTGCCTACGTGGCCGCCGTGTTCCACATGGTCACTCACGCCTTCTTTAAGGCGCTCCTCTTTCTGGGCTCCGGATCGGTCATCCATGGCATGGATGGCGACCAGGACATGGCTCACTACGGCGGCCTGCGCCGGTTCATGCCGGTCACCGCAGGAACGTTCATCATCGGATGGCTGGCCATCGCCGGCGTGCCGCCGTTCGCCGGCTTCTGGTCCAAGGACGAGATCTTGGCCTTTGCCTGGAACGAAAGTCCGCTGCTGTGGGTGGTTGGCCTGGTGACCGCCATTCTGACCGCCTTCTACATGACGCGTCAGGTGGTCCTGACATTCTTCGGGCGCCGCCGCTTCGCTGATCCTCGGCCTGACGAGATGGACGCCGCGTGGGCGGCTCGCCTGATCAGAGCTGACGAGGCTGTGGAGGCCGCCCGCACCGCAGTGGTCGATGCCGAGGCGGCCGTCGAGGCCTGCCGTGGAGCGACAGTCGGTGCCGCCGCCGAGTCGGTGGGGGACGCCGCTGCCGCCGTGATCGAGGCGGAGGGCGTGCTGGCCGCGGCCGTCGAGGCTCTGGCCGGCGCTGAGGATCTGGTCACCGACGTGCGAGCCGCTGCCGATGCACGCGCCCAACTACCCGTCCTTGCTCTGGACAGCGCACCGGACGTCGGTGCCATTGCAGACGAACTACCGGAGACGGTGGCCGCCCGTGCCTCCCATCACCCCCACGAGTCACCGTGGACCATGACCCTTCCGTTGGGCGTCTTGGCGGTCCTGAGCCTGTTGGGTGGCCTGATCCAGCTCCCCTTCTCGTCGACCACCAAGAGTCTCGAGCACTGGTTGGAACCCACGCTGTTCCACAATGAGGTCCACCTGTCGATCGGCGCCGGGACCCTGTGGGTGTTGGCTGTCGTGGCGGTAGCCGGTGGGGCGGTAGGCATTGCGGTGGCCGTGGCGGCCTACGGTCGACGACGTATCGACCACACGGTCTTCGAGCGCCCGATCCTCTCCGAAGCATGGCGCTTTGATCGCACGGTGTCGAACCTCATGGGCGGCCCGGGTCGTGCCGGTTTCGAGGCGACGGCGGCCTTCGACCGTCGGGTAGTCGATGGAGCGGTCGAGGGGGTGGCCACCCTGGTCCGTCGGGAGGCTGGCGTACTGCGCCGCTTCCACAACGGCCTGGTTCGGACCTATGCGGTGGGCATAGGCCTCGGGGCCGTGGGCCTCGTGCTCTGGTTCCTTTCAAGGAGCAGCTTCTAGTGGCCGCCCTCTCGTCTTCGGTACTGGCTTCGGCTTCCGGCGTTCCGTTCGCCGTCCTACCAGCCCTCGTGCTCGTGCCCACCGTGGGCGCCCTGCTCGTGGCCTGTCTGCCTCGCCGGCGCCCCGAACTGCTCAAACTGGTGGCCGTGGCCACCTCGGTGGTGGTGGGCGGCATGTCGTTGTGGCTCTTGAAGGGTTTCGATGCCTCACAAGGGGCCGAGATGCAGTTCACGTCGAGGGCCGACTGGATCTCCGACCTTGGCGTCCAGTGGCTGCTCGGTATCGACGGGATCTCGTTGTTCCTGGTCGTGCTGACTGGGGTGCTGTTTCCGATCGCCCTGCTAGCCGTGGACCCTGGCCATGACGACCGGGCCTACTACGCCTGGCTACTCCTGTTGGAGGCCGGAGTGATGGGTGTGTTCTGTGCCCTAGATCTGATCGTCTTCTTCCTCTGCTTCGAGGTCGTCCTAGTGCCCATGTACTTCCTCATCGGCCGTTGGGGGCACGGCAATCGGGCGTACGCGGCGACCAAGTTCTTTCTTTACACGATGGCTGGATCGGCCCTCATGCTGGTCGGCATTCTGGCCGTAGCCTTTTTGCACGCCGATGCCACCGGCTCATCGATCACCTTTGACTTGGTGGCCATTGCCGAGGCCCAGGCCATCGACGCCACGGCGGCCCGTTGGATCTTCGCCGCCTTCGCTCTGGCCTTCGCCGTGAAGGTGCCGATCTTTCCACTACACACATGGCTTCCCGATGCCCACACCGAGGCGCCCACGGCCGGTTCGGTGATCCTGGCTGGTGTGCTGCTGAAGTTGGGCACCTACGGGTTTCTGCGGTTCGGGCTCTACCTGTTCCCCGAGGCCTCCCACTTCTTCGCTCCGGTCTTCCTGACCCTCGGCGTGGTCGGCATTGTCTACGGCGCGGTGGTGGCCACCATGCAGCGCGACCTGAAGCGCCTCGTCGCCTATTC
>JASLKB010000038.1 GCA_030747775.1 Acidimicrobiales bacterium
CATCAATCACAACGCCGCGAAAGTCCTTGTTGAACTCCTCCCGGATGAAACGAAAGGCCATCTCAGGCTCGCGGTACAGAAGGCTGGGGGCCTGGGAACGGCCGGCCAGGTTCTCGATCTCGTCCCACTGGGTCAGGAGTCGACGCACGTCGCGCTCGATCTCTTCCTTGGTGATGTTTTCGGCGGCCGTACGCACGATGACCCCGTGCTGCTTTGGCTTCACACGATCCAAGATATTTCGGAGTCGCTTACGCTCGGAATCCGGAAGTCGCTTAGAGATTCCATACGTTGAACTGTTAGGCACAAGTACCACGAACCGCCCGGGAAGCGAGACCTCTTGAGTTAGGCGGGCCCCCTTGTGGGCGATCGGGTTCTTGGTGACCTGGGCAAGAATGGTCTGACGAGCCCTGAGCACCTGTTCGATACGGGGTCGTCCCTTCCCTCCAAACTCCTTCTCGTCGTACTGGACGTCACCCCGGTACAAAACGGCGTTCTTCGGGGTTCCGATGTCCACAAAGGCGGCTTCCATACCCGGAAGGACGTTCTGGATCTTGGACAGGTACACGTTTCCGTGGATCTCGGATACGTCGTCAGCGGGACGAGAAAGGTAGTGCTCGATGAGCTGTCTTCCCTCGAGCACCGCAATCTGGGTGATCCCATCACGAACGCTCACGCACATCATGTAACGGCCTATGGGCCTGCCTCGGCGCTCCCGACCACGGCGGCTCTTGAGGGTGTCCTCGTCGAGCTTCACCGGAGCGTCGTCGGTCACCGCCTCCACGGGTCGGTTGCCGCCGCGCTGGCTGGCCTGACCCCCGGCCGACTGGTCGCCCTGGTGGCCGCCACCCTGACCCCTGCCACGGCCTCCGCGTCGACGTCGACGTCGACGCCTTGCACCCGAGCCCGGCTCACCGCCTCTCTGGTTGCCAGCCTGATCGTTGCCAGGCGAACCGGCATCAGGTGCGGGGCGGCTATCACCGATCTGGGGCTTGCGCCCTCCCGCATCAGGTGCGGGGCGGCTATCACCGATCTGGGGCTTGCGCCCTCCCGCATCGGCTGCGGGGCGGCTGTTATCAGTCCCTGATCCGGAACTAGTCCGTCCGGTATCTCCGGACCCGACAATGCGGGCCTCTTCGTTCTCGCTCAAGAGTGTGTTCCCTTCTCATCACGCCAGCACCTTGGCCGGCGGGGCAGGGACAACCGGGGCCATCAACGGCTCCTCGCGGTCGGTTCCCTGCGACGTCCATTGGTTCATCCTGCACACAGATCGGGCTACTAGCGGCGGATACACCGCCGTCAGGAGTTCTGTCGGCCTGAGTGCTCGGGGCTGAGTGCCGAGATCGGCGGTCAGCCAAACCCCGGTCTCCGTCACCCCGGTGACGTCGAGTGCATGTACGTGGGGCCGCAGGTCCTCAATAACCAGCTTACCCTTCCGCTCCCGCTCGACGACGATCTCTGCGCGGGACAGCACATCAGCCACCCACGCCTCGGCATCAGCCCGGTCGATACCGTCGATCTCTATCGACCACGTGCAGGCCACGACGGCCTGCTGTAGCGATTCGCCCTTATCGATGGGCGCCACAGCCACCACGTCGATTCCAACGGGCAACGCTGCGTTCAACGCCTCGACCACCTCTGCCGCCGGAGAAGCATCCCTGTCACGATCCCAGATCTCCCGGGCGCAGTAACGGTCGTCTACTACCTCCACGTCCAAAAACTCCGCTTCGGACTCATGACCAGTCGACAGCGCCAGTCCGAAAGACAGCTTCTGCCGTGGTGAAAATCCCTGGCTGTACGCCACGGCGATCCCCGCTCGCCGAAAGGTCCGCTCCCAGATCCGGGCAACATCCCGATGGCTGGTAAACCGCACCTTTCCCTTCTTGTGAAAGCGGATCCGGAGGCGCATCATGCATTTCCCACCGGCACCGGCTGGCGCTGAGCGGGCCGGGCAATCAACAACACCGGCACCTCTCCCCCGCTAGCTAAATCCTGTCCAGTTCCCTGGCTTCCACCTGCCGGCGGCACAGCGGAGGCCACCACGTGCTCTATCCCATAGCCGGTGCAGGCACCACAGTCGTAACAGGGAGTCCAACGACAATCCTCAAGGCCCACCGCTTCAAGGGCGTCACGCCAATCCTGCCAGAGGAAGTCCCGATGCAGACCCGCCGATAGGTGGTCCCAGGCGAAGGCCTCATCTTCGGTACGGTGGCGGTACACCATCTCCTCAAGCGTCAAGCCCTGACGCTCCAGCGCTTCCGTCCAGAGCTCCAGGCAGAAGTGCTCACTCCACTCCTGAAACACTCCACCGGAACGCCAGACATCCTCCACTACGGCGCCCAGTCGGCGGTCACCGCGGCTTAGGAGGCCCTCGATAGCGGTGGCCCGAGGATCGTGCCACTTGAGCTGCACACCCCGATAGCCCTTGGTGTCACGCTTCAACTCGTCCCGTAGCACACCCACCTTACGTCGCAGTTCGGCCTCGGTGTTCTGGCCAAACCACTGAAACGGTGTAAATGGTTTAGGCACAAACCCGCCAACCGACACCGTCACAGATGGGTTCCGGAGGTGTTGGCGCCCGACTTCAACGCACTGCCGAGCCATCTCGAGGATACCCAGCGTGTCCTGGTCTGTCTCCGTGGGCAGCCCGGTCAAGAAGTACAACTTCACCCGTCGCCATCCCTGCGAGTAGGCGGACTCCACTGCCGAATAGAGATCCTCCTCGCGGATCAACTTGTTGATGACCTGACGCATACGCCATGAGCCCGCTTCGGGAGCGAAGGTCAGGCCAGTCCGGCGCGCCTTTTGGATCTCGGCTGCGATGTCCACGGTAAAGGCGTCCACCCGAAGGCTGGGAAGCGAAACCGAAACCTGTCCACAGGCATCGTCGGCCACCGTCTCGGTTACCACCTGTTCAATGCCACTGAAGTCAGCCGTAGATAACGACGTGAGGGCCACTTCGTCATAGCCGGTGCGCCTCAAACCCTCGGCGACCATGGACCGCACTTGTGCGGTGGGTCGTTCCCGAACGGGGCGGGTGATCATCCCCGCCTGGCAAAATCGGCATCCACGGGTACAGCCCCGAAACACCTCGACGTTCAGGCGGTCGTGGACTACTTCGGTCAGCGGCACCAATTGCTTTTTTGGATAGGGCCAGTCGGCCAAGTCCGCCACCGTCCGCTTCTCCACGACTTCAAGCGCCTCGACGGCATCCGACGACGGCCGAACACCTTGGAGGCGGCCACCGGCAAACGTAACTTCGTAAAGAGAGGGGACATAAACCCCGGCAACGGTGGCGAGACGCCGGTGTAAATCAACACGCGCTCCTCCTCCCCCGGCCTTCCATGTCGCCAGTACCTCAGTGATCTCGCCGACCACCTCCTCACCGTCGCCCAACACCGCCGCGTCGACGAAATCGGCCAGAGGTTCAGGGTTGTAGGCACAGTGACCCCCCACAAGGACCACCGGATCGTCGTCGGAGCGAGAAGCAGTTCGGATGGGGATTCCAGCCAAGTCCAGGCACTCCAGCACGTTGGTGTACACCAGTTCAGCCGACAGGTTGAAGGCCAGCACGTCAAAGTCCCGTGCTGGCCGATGGGTATCCAAGGAAAACAGGGGCAGGCCCTCACGGCGTAGCACCTCCGCCAAGTCGGTCCACGGGGCATAGCTACGCTCGGCCACCGCATCGGGCCGTTCGTTGAGAATCTCATACAGGATCTGGAGACCCTGATTGGGAAGGCCGATTTCGTAGGTGTCCGGATAGATCAGGAGCCAAGCCACTGCGCCGGAATGGTGATCGGGGACGGTCATCCCGTCCTCGCAGCCGATGTAGCGGGCTGGCTTCTGGACCTCGTGGAGGACACGCTCAAGTTCGGACCAGAGCGAACTCATGATCCGGTCAGCGTACCGATCAAGTGTGCTAGCCCCGCCTTGAGAGCTCGGCTTGTCGACCTAGCGCCTCGTGGCGTCGCATGTGGACGCTTTGGACCAGCCCGAGCGCTAGGCACGTCGCCAAAAGCGATGATCCCCCATAACTAACCAACGGGAACGGGATTCCAGTGATGGGCATGATCCCGGTGGACATCCCCACGCTCTGGAACACCTGAAAGGAGACCATCGAGAACACCCCAGCCGATAGCAGCATGCCGAACCGGTCGTCGGCCATCTGTCCTATCCGCCACACCCGGAATAGCAGGAGGCCCACCAACCCCAACACCACAATGCTGCCTACGAAGCCTGTCTCCTCGGCCACCACCGTGAAGATGAAGTCGGTCTGCTGCTCAGGTACCAGTGCTGAGTTGTTCTGCGTCCCCTGGAACAGCCCCCGGCCGGTCAGACCACCGTTACCGATTGCCACCTCAGCCTGTTCGAGGTTGTAGCTAGCCGCCGTGTTCGTCTCCTCGTCGACAAAGACCAGGAGACGTCGGACCTGATAGTCCTCCAGGACCTCGGACTCCAGGACAAGTACCACGCCGCTGACCAGTAACAAACTAAGGACCAGCAGATGTCGGCCTTTCAATCCTCCCACGAACAACATTCCCGCCACGATGGCTCCGTAGACCAGTACCGTCCCCAAGTCTGGCTGGAGCACGATAAGAACAACCGGTCCAGCCGCCAGCAGGGCGGCCGTCAGCACCCGGGGGATCGACGGTGTCTCGGTACGGCCCAGCCAGGCAGCCAGAACTACGATTAGAGCCACCTTTCCTAGCTCTGAGGGCTGGAACTGGTTGTCGGCCAGCTGAAACCAGGCCCGGGATCCTTTCACTTCGTTGCCGAACGCCAGGACAGCAACTAGCGCCGCCATCGTGCCGCCATATACCAACCAAATCATTCGCTCCAGTCGCCGGTGTCCGAACCAGGCCGCCAGAGCCATGACTAACGCCCCAAAGCCCACCATCCGCGCCTGACGACCGAGAAAGAACGTCTCTGCGGGGCGTAAGTCGGTAGCCGGGCCACGGGTTGCCGAATAGACCATTAGGACTCCAATGCCAGCCGTCAATAGCGCTAGCACCGGGAGCAGGAAATCGACATGGCGCAGCACCCGCGAGGTGTCGTAATCAGGGCGTCGGAAGTCGACCATCAGCCTGTTCCCTCTCCGGTGGACACACCCTCGAATACTTCAAGCACATCCTCGATCAAGTCCTCACAGTCCACCCGGGTACCCCGGACCACCACCTGCCCCGAGGCGTCCAAAACCGGGCCACCGGCTTCAACCGACGAGGGGTCGGCCTCGTCCAATCGATCCAAAGTGTTTCCGGACCGCCACCGGTGCCACGCCACGCATAGCGGTAGGGCAGTCGATCGGGCATAGCGCTCGGTCGCTAGTGGCGCCTCGGGCACTGTGTCCTGGAACACCTTCTCGAGCACTCGTGCAGCCAGAGGCGCAGCTACCCTGGATCCGAAACCTGACTCCTCCAGGATGGCCACCAGGGTGTGGGTCGGAGCCTCCACAGGACCGAACGCGGCGAATATGGAGGTATCGGCCTTACCGCGCACTTCCGCGGTTCCCGTCTTACCGGCAACCGGAAACGCCTCCAACGGGAAATCCACGCCATCAGTATTTTCGGAATTAAACGCCCAGTAGGCCGTCCCCTCCTCGTCAGCCGTGACCCCGTCCAAGCCCTTCAATACCCGAGTTCGGAAAGCGGGCTGGATGTCGACGATAGATAGTGCCCGTGGTCCGAACACTCGAACCGTCTTACCATCGTGATCTACCACCCGGTCCACCACGTTCGGGGCGAACCTCACCCCACCATTGGCGAACGTAGCGAAGGCGTTAGCTAGTTGTAAGGGCGTGACCAGCACCTCGCCCTGACCGATCGCCGTGATCACATTGTCGCCCGTGGACCATCCCCATTCAGGGAAGGCCGCGGGGTTCTCATTGTGGCGAAGGCGTCGATTGGCTGGCGTGGGTAGATAGCCGTCCTGCTCGAAGGGCAAGGTGATACCCGACTCGAGACCTAGTCCGTAGGAGGTAGCCGCCTCCTGGATAGCCGTGTCCGAATGCCCGGGGTTCGTGTAGATCGATTCACCGATCCGGTAGTAGTAAACGTCGCTGGAGACCGTGAGACTTCGAACCAGGTCCACACGGGCGTACTGCTTCTCTCCTGCATTCCGATACCGGCAACCCGGCGGCGGATCGGTTGGGTCAATGTCCCCACAGGCCCGGAGCACGAAGGCCCCAGGATCGTTCCACTGCACGTCAGCCGCAGGGACAGCGCCCGTGCCGAATACTCCCTCGTGCCAAGCGGCGTGAGCGGTGAACAACTTGAAGGTTGAGCCCGGCGCGTATTCACCCTGGATCGCACGGTTGAACATAGGGAGGTCATTCGCCGGGTCGTTTAAGTTGAGCCACTGCTCGGTCGAAAACCCACCAATCGACTCGTTGGGGTCGTAGGAAGGGTAAGAGGCCATAGCGACCACCGATCCGACCATCGGGTCCAACAGGACGACCGCGCCGCCAGGCGCGTCATAGGCGGGCAAGAGCTCACTCGGGTCGTCCGGGTCCTGATCGGGTTCTTTGGACCTAGCCAGGTAGACGGACCGCTCCAACTCTCTTTCCACTAGATACTGGACGTCAACATCTAACGACAAGAAAATGTCATCGCCAGGCACCGGCGGCACGAAGAGGTCCTCACGCTCGCGAACGATCTCCCCCAGCCGGTCGACCTCGACCACCTTGTGGCCTGCAATGCCCCGGAGGTCATCCTCGAACATGAGCTCTACCCCCGCCTTACCGATCCGGTCGCGCAGTCGATATTCCTTACCAACTGACGGGCGGCGCTGCCTCAACTCGACGTCGTTGATGGGCCCAACCCACCCCAAGACATGACTGGCCAGATTGCCATACAAGTAGGAGCGCACCATGCTCTCCGCCACCCGAACACCGGGAAACCGGTCGGGTCGTTCACCAAAGAACACAAGGAGCTCGCCACCCACGTCATAGGCAATCGGTACGTCGTCGTACTGGCCGTAGGACGGGTCGCGTAAGGCTCTTTCCACGTCCGCAACCTTCATCAACTGGCCTGACCGGTTGATCTCGATGGAGATCTCCGTCAGCATCAGCCGGATCTTGTCGTCAGTGAAAGCGGCCTCGTCGAGTTCGTGACGGTTGATCGTCAGAACAGTGGTCGTCCGGTTGCCGACCAGCACCCGCCCGTCCACGTCGAGAATCCGACCACGAGGGGCTGGAACCGGGATGACCCGGGTGATGTTGCTACGCGCCGTGACCACCGCCTGCTCACTGACCATGACTTGCAGGTACCAGAGCCGGGCGCCCAAGGCGGCGAACATTGACAGGCCGATGATGGCCAGCACCCTCATCCGGTAGCGGCTGACCTCGTTCACTCGCCGCTCACCGGCTGGAAGTCCTCTCGGCGCTGGCCCCTTCGGTGAGATCGATGTCCACCGGGAGTCCGCCGGTCACGGCCCACCGAACGACCCTGCTTGTCGGGCCGGCCACCGTCACTGTGGCCAATGCGGCGATGGTCGCCGTCGAGACCAGGTCCACACCACTGACCGGATGAAGGCCGAACAGCGCCCCCACTCCCGCGGCGATGGCCACACCCACCATGACCGACCCGGCCAGTCCGGCCAATGCCAATGCCCGAGCCCCATCGACCAATCGAACCGAGAGGTGGCCCGCTACCGCAGCCAGCGGCGCATAGACCAGAGCATGGACACCCAGCGGCGTCGAACTAACCGAATCATGGAGCAAACCGGCTAGGAAGGCCACCGTGGCACCGCGTTCCGGTCCACCATGAAAACCGGCCAAAACCGAAACCAACAGCAGGTACTCCACAGACACACCGTCAATCCGGATCTCGTCGAACACCGTGGCCTGAAGAGCAGCGGCAGTCAGCAGCAGGGCCAAGACCCGGAACTGGCCGGTCACCGCGACCGCTCCCCCGGATCCAGAAGTACCGACGGATCGGAAGTCCGTTCCTCGGTGACAAGAAGCACGTTCAAGAAACTCAAGTTCTCCAGAGATGCCGACGGCTCGACCACGATCTCCCTCTGGAAGTCGTCTGCCCTCCCCGGGACCAAGACCCGAC
Organism: Acidimicrobiales bacterium; assembly: GCA_030747775.1. Classification (GTDB taxonomy): domain Bacteria; phylum Actinomycetota; class Acidimicrobiia; order Acidimicrobiales; family MedAcidi-G1; genus UBA9410. The sequence goes on from JASLKB010000038.1 coordinate 8,052, forward strand.
CTACCGGGATATCGGCGGGGAACCGGCTTCGCCCACCCGATGTCACCACAACCTCACCAGCCTCTACGACCGCATCGGCCCGCACCCCGGCATCAATGACAAGAAAACCAGATCGCCCCCCTCCCCGAGCCAATCCCTCGTCCTGGGACCCAACGAGTCGCACACCAACCCGAAAGTCCGGGTGGACGGCAAGCCGGACGACCGAACGAGCGCGATCAACCGACTCCAAACGCCCAACCAGACCCGCACCGGTAACTACCGGCATTCCCTCGGCGAGACCGTCGTCACTGCCCTTATCCACCTCAATTGTGTAGGTGGAGAAATTCCCAGGTGGAGTTCCCAAGATCCGGACCACCACGGTCTCCAAGTCTGCAAAGTCGATGCCGACCTCGCCGAGAAGGCGTTCGAGTAGTTCGCCATCGGCCTCGGCAGTTAGTCGTCGACCACGCATCCGGGCTAACTCTTCGGTTAACCGTTCATTTTCGGCCCGGAGATCGTCATAGTCCAGTAAACCGTTCCACACTGATCGAGCAGGTGAGACGACACGGCCGGTGACCGCGCGCAGTGGTTCAATGACATCGCGTACACCGCGCTGAAAGGCACTCAGGGGCTCGAAGCCGCGATATTGCAGAGTTAGCAGTGTGAGGGCCACCACTATCAAAATCAGCAAGGTGGGTTGGAGCCCACCGGTGGGCCTGGTGGCCGCCACAGTCCGCTACTCGGCGTCGTCGCCGAAAATCATGTCCCCGAACCGGGAGAACTCATCAAGCACGGCGGTGGCCCCCAGCGCCACGGCTCGAAGCGGGTCGGGTGCCATCCAGACCGGCATACCCGTCTCCACCCGGATCCTGTCGGCCAGACCGATGAGAAGAGCTCCACCGCCTGCCAGGGTGATGCCCCGATCCATGACGTCGGCAGCTAGTTCTGGTGGAGTCCGATCTAGGGTGACCTTCACGGTGTCGATAATGGCCGATACCGACTCCTCAAGGGCTTCGCGAATCTCCCGAGTAGTAAAGACGGCTGATTCGGGCAAACCAGATCGCAAACCGCGTCCACTGGCCTCCGCCCGAATCTCCTGAGTCAGGGGATGGGCCGATCCGAGACGGATCTTGATGTTCTCGGCGGTCCGATCACCGACATCTACACCCTTTTCCTTTTTCAGGAACTGCTTGACGGCGTCATCCAGCTCGTCTCCTCCCACCCGGGTCGACTGGGCAGCAACCACGCCACCGAGAGAAATCACCGCTACCTCTGTGGTTCCTCCACCGATGTCGACGATCATTGAACCAGTCGGTTCTGCAACCGGCAGGCCCACACCAATAGCGGCGGCCATGGGCTCTTCAATGATGTAGGCCGGGGGTCGGGCACCCGCATACTCGGCGGCCTCCTGAACTGCCCGACGCTCCACGCCAGTGACCCCTGAGGGTACGCAAATTACCATCCGGGGCTTGGCCCACTTCCGGCTGTGGACCTGCTGGATGAAGTACCGGAGCATCTTCTCACAGACCTCAAAGTCGGCGATGACGCCACCCTTGAGAGGCCGAACGGCCCGGATGTAGTCCGGGGTCCGACCGATCATCCGCTTGGCCTCGTCACCAACAGCCAAGAGGGTGCCGTCCAACGCATTGACGGCAACTACCGAGGGCTCGGAGAGCACAATGCCCTCCCCCCTGACAGAAACCAGCGTGTTAGCTGTACCAAGATCGACCGCGATATCCCGGGACCCAAGTACGGGTCTGCGGGCGGGCCGGCCTGGGCGGTCTGGGGAATCGGCCATCACCCGGGTGGCTCCATGGTTCGTTGGATCGGTCAGCCCGTCCAAGGGCACGCCGCTGGACGGGTTAGGCCCTGAACGACATGCGTCGGACCTCCGGGAAACGTAACGCATCCTTCAAGGAATTGCCACTCTCCGCGCACAATCAACCACTTAACGCATGTATGTGACCAAGTCCGTTTCCGAGGTACCGGCCAGCAATCGATCAAATCCCAGGAAAGAAGATCCCAATCTCCCGTTCGGCAGATGCGTTGGAATCCGAACCATGGACCAGGTTCTCCGTCACCATGAGCCCGTAGTCGCCCCGGATGGTGCCGGGTGCCGCCTCCAGCGGGTTGGTGGCGCCCATCATTGTTCGGACCGCCGCGAACGTGCCCTCCAGCCCCTCGACCACAAGCACCACGGCCGGAGATCTGGACATGAAGGCCACCAGGTCGTCGTAGAAGCCCTTCCCAACGTGTTCCTCGTAGTGCCGTGCAAGCGTGTCAACGTCCAACAGACGGAGTTCGGCGGCGACGATAGTCAGTCCCCTTCGCTCGAATCGGCCGACGATCTCCCCTACCAGGCCGCGTTCGACGGCGTCGGGCTTGCAGATGACGAGGGTTCGGTTCATGGCTCGAAGGCTACGGCCCGTCGAGGCTGTCGAGCGCCTCCCGAGCAGCCGATAGGACATAGAACGAACCGGTCACAAGAACTAGGTCGGCCTCGTCAGCCACCGATACAGCCAGGCGCACAGCGTCCACCGGATCGGGCACCACCTCGACGTCCATCCGACGACTCCGTGCCAGGGCGGCGAGGTCCGCTGCCGGTACAGCCCTCAGCGAGGGCGCTGTGCACGCCACGATCAGGTCCGGGGCCATGGCCGACATTTCGTCGAACACCTCAGCAGGCTCCCGTGGGCCCAGGCACCCCATGACCACGATGCGGCGCGCCGACGGGAAGACCTCTGGTACCGAGGCAGCCAGCGCCCGAACAGCCTCAGGGTTATGGGCCCCATCCAGGACGACTAACGGCTCAGCACTCACCACCTCGAGTCGGCCCGGGATCTCAACGACAGCAAATCCCTCAGCCATCACATCCTCTCCCAGCGGCGCGCCCAGAAAGGCCTCAGCCGCAGTTAGGGCTACAACGGCATTGTCAGCCTGGTGATCACCATGCATGCCAAGGAATACCTCGGAGTGCTCCCCGGCCGGCGTCCACAGCTCGATCATCTGGCCGCCTACAGCCCGTTCTGTCGACCGAACGCCAAAGTCCACACCCCTTTCCAGCAACGGGTCCGCGGCCTCGGCAACAAAGATTTCCCGGAGCCCGATCGACGTCTCACCAAGCACCAGGGGTCGTCCGGCCCGGATGATGCCAGCCTTTTCGGACGCTACGTCACGACGCCAGTCCCCAGTTCCGTCCGTGTGGTCCCGCCCGATATTGGTCACCACCGAGACATCCGAGTCGATCACGTTCGTGGCGTCATAGCGCCCAAGCAATCCGACCTCAACCACCGCCGCGTCTACCGCCTCGTTGCTGAACCACAGGAGGGCCGCCGCTGTCAACAGTTCGAAGTACGAGGGCTGCTCGGGGGCTACCCCCGCGTAACGTTCAAGGTCAGCTACCAAATCGACGAAAGCCTCTTCGGTGATCAACTCTCCGTCGATGGTGAGACGCTCACGGACCGTGTCGACGTGCGGGCTGGAATACCCGCCAACCCGTAATCCGGCCGACACCAGTAGTCCCGAAATCATCGCCGACACCGAACCCTTGCCGTTCGTGCCCGTGACGTGAACCGTCCGGACGTCGACCTGCGGCTCGCCCATCACCCTGACCAGGCCACGCATGACTTCGAGACTCAGGCCGTGGATGCGCCCGGCGGCAGCCTCCAAATTAACGTGACCGTCCAGGAAGCGCAGCGCACTGCGCAGGTCATGAACGGTGGACTCGATCATTCGATCGACGGCCCGACTACTGGGTCGGGTCCCGTCAGGAAGCGGCGCGGTCAGGCCGCTCGGCACTGCGAGGCAGCACCGTCGGTGCCGAATGCCCCTGCACCGTCTCGAGGTCGACCAGCACTCGGCCTGCCTCGTCGTCACCGGGCAACTCGTACATCACATCGAGGAGAACCTCCTCGAGGATGGCTCGTAGACCCCGAGCGCCCGTTCCCCGTTCCAACGCATGCTCAGCAATCGCCACCAGCGCGTCGTCGGCGACGTCCAACTCGACGTTCTCGAACTCGAACAGACGTTGATACTGCTTGATGAGCGCGTTCTTTGGCTCGACGAGAATCTTGACCAGCGCCTCGACTTCCAACTGGGAAACCGTGCCCACCACCGGCAGACGACCGATGAACTCGGGGATCAGACCAAACTTGATGAGGTCCTCAGGCCGGACGTCGGAGAACAGCGCACCCACATCTTTCTCCGACACCGAGCGAACGTCAGCGCCGAAACCCACCCCAACGCCACCCTGACGAGCCTCGATCACCTTCTCGAGGCCGGCAAATGCCCCGCCGCAAATGAACAGAATGTTCGTGGTGTCGATCTGCAGGAACTCCTGATGAGGGTGCTTGCGTCCCCCCTGGGGAGGTACGGCCGCCGAGGTCCCCTCGAGGATCTTCAATAACGCCTGCTGGACACCCTCACCCGACACGTCCCGGGTGATCGACGGATTTTCACTCTTGCGGGCCACCTTGTCGATCTCGTCGATATAAATGATTCCGGTCTCAGCCTTCTTGATGTCGTAGTCAGCCGCCTGGATGAGCTTCAACAAGATGTTTTCGACGTCTTCACCGACGTACCCAGCCTCGGTCAACGCTGTGGCGTCCGCAATGGCGAACGGTACGTTGAGCATCCGAGCCAGGGTCTGGGCCATCAGCGTCTTGCCGCTACCCGTAGGGCCAATCAAAAGGATGTTGGACTTTGCCAACTCCACGGCCTCCCCGGCCCCTGCGGAGGTCGTAACGGTACGCACCCGCTTGTAGTGGTTGTAGACGGCCACCGAGAGAATCTTCTTTGCCCGGTCCTGACCCACGATGTAGTCGTCGAGGAACGAAAAGATCTCGCGGGGGCGGGGCAACTCCCCGGTCGGGGTCTCGGTGGGCTCGGAGAGCTCCTCCTCGATGATCTCGTTACAGAGGTCAATGCACTCGTCGCAGATGTAGACACCGGGTCCAGCGATCAACTTTTTGACCTGTTTCTGCGTCTTACCGCAGAACGAACACTTCAGGAGTTCACCCTCAGGAAACTTCGCCATGACCTCCCGATCCCCCTAGCCCCGATACCCGACGCTGACCGACCTACTCAACAGCGGCGATCGGGCCGCTGTTGTCGACCAGGTCCCGCTGGTCGATGACCTCATCGATGATGCCGTACTCCACGGCCTCCTCTGCCGTCATGACGAAATCACGATCGGTGTCGGCATGAATCTTCTCGGCATCCTGTCCGGTGTGGCGGGCCAAGATCTGCTCCAGTTGGGTCTTCAAACGCTGGATCTCCCGTGACGCCAACTCAATGTCAGACACCTGCCCTTGGGCACCGGCATACGGCTGGTGAATCAGGACCCTCGAGTGCGGTAGCGCCAGGCGCTTGCCAGGCGTACCGGCAGCCAACAGCACGGCTGCCGCCGAGGCAGCCTGCCCGAAGCAGATAGTGGTGATGTCAGGCTTGATGTACTGCATCGTGTCGTAGATGGCGAACAGGGCGTTGATGTCACCACCCGGAGAATTGATGTAGAGGCTGATGTCCCGGTCGGGGTTCTCCGACTCGAGGTGCAGCAGTTGGGCACAGATCAGGTTGGCGATCGTGTCGTCGATCGGCGTCCCGATGAAGACGATGTTCTCCTTGAGCAAGCGGGAGTACAGATCGAAGGCCCGCTCGCCCCGGTTTGTCTGTTCGACCACGGTGGGTACCAGATAGTTGTACACACGCATCGCCGCTAGGCCGCCCACGCCGGGGGCGACCGATACCGCATCAATGGTCAGGTTGGCTCCGGTCATCCCGTTCACTCTTCCTCGTCCCCCTCCAGAAACGAACTACTATTCTCCCCCACCTTCTCAGCGTCAGCGGGGATGGCTGCCTGAGCCCCCTCTGACGGGGTATCAACGGGCTCAGCCGGTTCTAGGAGCACCCGGTCCACCGCTTTTCCGTTCTGGTCCACGATCTCGGCCCGCTCGAAGACCCATTCCAGGGCCGCCTGCTTACAAATATCGGCCTTGATCTCCAGCATCCGTCCCGAGGTGGATAGTGCGTCACGGATCTCCTCGACGTCCTTGCCAGCCTGTTCGGACAGTCTCTTGAGGTACTCCTCAAGGGCGTCGCCATCGCCGGTCAGACCTTCGGCATCGGCCACCGCCCGCAAGCCCAGGTCCACCCTTACCGCGACCTCAGCACCCTCACGAAACTCGTCACGCATGGTCGACACGTCCTGACCCATGGCCTCCATGTAGGCCTTGAAGTCGATGCCCTGCGCCTGCATCCTCATAGCCATGTCGTTGATACGCCCGTCGATCTCGCTCTCCACGAGTGCTGCTGGGATGTCAAGGTCCACCAGGTCAGCCACCGCCTGAGCAGCCCGGTCCCGAGCCATCATTCCGGCCTGACCGCGACGCATCGCCGTGATTCGCTCACGGACATCGACGGTCAACTCATCGATGGTGGCGAACTCTGAAGCATCGGCGGCAAATGCGTCGTCGGCATCGGGAAGTACCTGCTCCTGGACTGACCTGACCTCGATCCGAAATGACAGCGTGGCCTCTTCCTCCTCATCGGGATGCTCGGCATCAAACTCGAGGGTGTCGCCGGCCGATGCGCCCCGCAGGTTTTCGTCGATCTCGGGCACCACCGCACCAGCTCCCACCTCGTAGAGGTAGTTCGTTGTGGTCAACCCCTCAACGGCCTCACCGTCCTGAGTCCCCTCGATGTCGATGGTGACCTGGTCGCCGTCGATGGCGGCTCGGTCCACGTCTACGAGGGAGGCGTACTGGCGACGGATGGTGTCCAACTGCTCGGCGACATCGTCCTCAGAGGCCTCGATGGCCTGGATTTCGAGCCGGAGCGAACCATGGCCAGCCACTGTGGCCTTCGGTCGGATCGGCACCACGGCCTCAAAGGTCAGTGGGCCGCCTTCCACGCCGCCGGTGATTTCGATCTCGGGCTGGTCGATGGCGTCAACCTCGTGTTCAGCCAGAGCCTTCCCGTAGTACTCGGGAAGCGCCTCTTGGAGGGCTTCCTGCCTTCCAGCGACCACGCCGATACGGGCCTCCAAGAGTTTCCGGGGCGCCTTGCCCGGTCGGAAACCGGGGATCCGGACCTCTCTGGCAATGCGCCTGAAGGCGGCTTCAATGGCACCGTCGAACTCTGTCTCATCAACGGCGACCGTCAACTTGATGCTGTCACCGTCCAGGCTTTCAAGGGTGGTCTCCACAGTGGCCGGAGTGTACCGGCGGCCCTCCGAGGGTCGGCCGGCAGAACGGACAGTCAGCGAATTGTGAACGGGTTAGCCATCGGCTCAGTCGAGGTATTGATCCAGACCGTCTTAGTGGTCGTGAACTCATGGATGGCATCTACGCCCGCCTCCCGACCTGACCCGCTATCACCAAACCCGCCGAATGGGGCGATCGGCGAGATGGCCCGGTAGGTGTTCACCCAGATGATTCCCGACCGGATAGCCCGTGCCACCCGGTGCACCCGTGAAACATCGCGGGTGAAGATGCCCGCACCGAGACCAAACTCGGTGTCGTTGGCCATCGCGACGGCCTCGTCCTCGGTGTTGAACTTCAGGACCGACATGACCGGACCGAACAACTCCACCCGGGTACTGCGTATCTCCTGATCCGGACAACCCAGCACGGTGGGTCGGTAGTACCAGCCTGAATCCAGACCATCGGGCCGCCCACCGCCTGTGTGCAGCATCGCCCCCTGAGCGGTCGAGTCAGCCACCACCGACTCGATCCGGTCCCGCTGGGCCTCTGTGGCCAGTGGCCCCATCTGTGTCTCGGCAGCCAACGGATCACCGATACGGATCTGCTCGGCCCGACGTACCACCTCGGCCACGAATTCGTCGTGGATGCCCGACTGGACGAACACCCGAGAACCGGCCACGCAGCTCTGACCCGAAGCCCCGAAATTGCCGGCCACCGCACCGTTCACGGCGCTCTCGAAGTCGGTGTCGTCGAACACCAGAATCGGGGACTTGCCGCCCAGTTCCAGGCTGACCGGAGCCAGGTTGTGGACGGTGTTGGCAACCACGTGACGAGCCGTGTCGACACCGCCGGTAAACGCCACCTTGTCGACCATGGGGTGGCTCGTCAACGCCCGCCCGCAGGGCTCGCCGAAGCCGGTGATGAGGTTCACTACACCGGGAGGGAAGCCCACTTCGTCGATCACCCGGGCGAACTCCAGCAGCGGTGCCGGGGCGACCTCCGAGGCCTTGATCACCACCGTGTTGCCGGCCGCCAGAGCCGGGCCGACTTTGGTGGCCGTCAGAAACATTTCGGCATTCCACGGGACAATGGCCGCCACCACTCCAAGAGGTTCCCGTGTCGTGTAGACGTGAAGGTCGGGCTTGTCGATAGGGAGCGTGTCTCCCTGAATCTTGTCGGCCAGACCGGCGTAGTACCGGTAGTAATCCGACACGTAGGCCGACTGGGCACGTGTCTCGGCGGCCAGTTTTCCGCTGTCGGTGGTCTCCACGCTGCCCAGATGGTGGGCCGCTTCGGCCACCAGGTCGGCCAACCGGTACAGCAGGTGGCCTCGTTGGGTAGCCGTCATGGCCGGCCAGTCGTCCTCGACCAGGGCCCGCCGGGCCGCTCGGACAGCGCGATCCACGTCGGCCTCCGTAGCGGCAGGAGCCGTGGCCCACACCTCGCCAGTCGCCGGGTTGACGGACTCGAACCGGTTGCCGTCGGACGCCTCGCAAAATTCACCGTCAATGTAGAGCTGGTACTCGTTCACTGCGTATCCCCCATGTGTGGTCAGTGGCTAGTCGGTTCGTCCAGGAACTCCAGCAAGGCATCCACACATTCCCCAGGAGCCTCGATCGGTGGCACGTGCCTGAGCCCGGAAAGTATCCGAGATCGCCCACGGGGGACTACCGACGCTATGTCCCGGCTCATGGCCGGAGTGGAACCAGGGTCCAGCTCACCAGTCATTACCAGCGTCGACGCCGTGATCGCCCCCGCCGCACCTGGCATCATCGGATCACCGTCTACGAACACGCGGTAGGCCTTGAGGTAAGCGCTGACG
>JASLKB010000039.1 GCA_030747775.1 Acidimicrobiales bacterium
GCGCCCCAGTGCTTCCCGGGTCCGAAGGCCATCTAGTTCGCCACGCAGGGAACGGACCTCGGATAGGCGCTTCTCGATGCCGTCCAGCACGTCGTCTACTGGAACCCCGACTAGCGCCGCGGCACGGTCCAGCAGCGCTTCGGCCGACCGGAGTCGATCGATGGGAGCCGTGCCGGTTACCGCTTCGATCCGACGGATGTTGGATCCGATGGACCCCTCGGTCACGATCTTGATGGGGCCGATTTCACCAAGAGCGGCCACGTGGGTGCCGCCGCACAACTCGTTGGAGTGCGGTCCAGCCTCTAGGACGCGGACGGTGTCACCGTACTTGTCGCCGAAGAAGGCAATCGCCCCGACCGACTCGGCCTCGTCGCGTGTGGCCTCGTAGTGCCGACACGAGGGGTTGGCTAGGACGTCGGCGTTGGCCAGGTTCTCCACAGCGGCCACCTGCTCGGTGGTCAACGCCTCGAAATGGCTGAAGTCGAACCGCAGTCGGTCTGGGCCGACGTGAGAGCCCTGCTGCTTGACGTGGTCACCCAGAACCCGACGTAGCGCTGAGTGCAGGAGGTGTGTTCCCGTGTGGTTGCGGCGAATCGCAGCCCGCCGATCAGAGTCGATGACCGCCCGGACCTCCTGACCGACCGTCACCAAGTCACCCACCCCTCGATCCTCCCCTTCGTCGTCCAATAGCTCGGCCTGCAACTCAACGTGATGCTGGTGGAGTCCATCCAGAGCGAGAGTGGTGTCCAGCACCCGGAGGGTGGCACCCTCGGTAGTCAGCGTGCCTGTGTCGCCGACCTGACCACCGGACTCGGCGTAGAACGGAGTGCGATCCAATACCACCACGTTCCCGTCGACATACAGGACGGTCGCCGTTGCCTCGTCCAAGTCCCGACCCACGAAGTCCGTGGCCCCGTGAGTCTCCAGGATGCCTCGAAGATCTCCTGTCGATGCTGTATCGCCGGTGTCCTTGCGCGCCGCACGAGCCCTGTTTTGCTGGTCGGCCATGGCGACATGGAAGCCCTCCAAGTCGACGCCCAGCCCTCGTTCAGCCGTGATCTCCTCGGTCAACTCCAGAGGGAACCCGTAGGTGTCGTGGAGCTTGAAAGCCACGTCGCCGTCCAACCGGCCTCCCTTGTTCAGGCCGTCCAGAGCCTCTTCCAGGATCACCGATCCAGTGCGCAGTGTCTCGCGGAACCGCCGCTCCTCACGATCCAGCACATCACGCACGAAGGCATGGTTGCCAGCTAACTCGGGGTAGTCAGGACCCATGATCTCGACCACTGCATCCACCAACTCGGGCATGATCGGATCCTCGACGCCTAATAGCCAGGCGTGGCGCACAGCCCGTCGGATGATCCGTCGCAGGACATAACCGCGATCCTCGTTGCTAGGAAACACCCCGTCACTGATCAGGAAGGTCGACGAGCGGGCATGGTCGGCGAGGATCCGCTGGGATACGTCGGTCCGGTCGGCCGACCCATAGGGAACGCCGCTGAACTCACCAATGCGGCCCAGTAGGCGGCTGAACTCATCGGTCTCCCAGACCGAGTCCACACCTCCGAGCACACTGAGGATCCGCTCCAGGCCAGCACCGGTGTCGATCGAAGGCGCTGGCAACTCGGACATCGACCCGTCGTCGTGCTGTTCGAACTGCATGAACACCAGGTTCCAGATCTCAATGAACCGCTCGTCGTCGCCGTGGGCCGGCCCACCGTCATCGCCGAACTCTGGTCCCTTGTCCCAGAAGATCTCCGAGCACGGGCCACACGGTCCGGTATCGGCCATCCGCCAGTAATTGTCCTCGTCCAGACGCTGGATCCGTTCGGCGGGGACGCCCACCTCATCACGCCAGATGGCCTCGGCCTCATCGTCGCTCACGTGCACGGTGATCCACAGACGCTCCGGGTCAAGCCCCAAGTGGCCAGTCACGAACTCCCAGGCGAAGGCACACGCCTCGGACTTGAAGTAGTCACCGAAGCTGAAGTTTCCCATCATCTCGAAGAACGTGAGATGGCGGCTAGTACGACCAACTTCATCAAGGTCGTTGTGCTTGCCACCGGCCCGAACGCACTTCTGGACGGTCACGGCCCGAGGCCATGGTGCGGGCTGCTCGCCCACGAAGTACGGCTTGAACGGCACCATCCCGGCCACGGTGAACAGGAGCGTGGGGTCGTGCGGAATCAAACTCCCCGACGCTTCGTGCTGGTGGCCGTTGGCCGCGAAGAAGTTGACGAAGGCGCTTCGGACTCCGGCAGCGGTGAGGAGGTAATCGGGCGTGGCACTCATGATCGGCCCAGCCTATGGAGGTCGCTCCTACGTCAGCGGGTCAATAGCCGCCGACGGACTCAGCGATCCCCGGGAACCGAACGGACTGGCCGCCGATGTCGACGGTGCCGGCTAGTGGACTCCTGAGCGTAGGGATCACCAGTGCGGAAACCGCTGCCACTATCGCGACCGGCCGCAGCCACCTCTCGGGCGATCCGGCGGATGCCGTCGACGACCGCCGAACTACGGTCCGATACCTCATGACGGAGGCGGGCCGGCGCGTACCGACGCACCCCCTGCCGAACCCTCCGACGAATCCACGCCGCCGACAAGGTGCCAACCACCCATCCACCGATCAGCCAGACCAAGCGCTTTCGCATCAGCAAACGTCCCCCCGACTCGCCAGAGACCTGAACACCAGGTCATCCCCGATCATCAGAACCCTCCTCAGAACGATTCGTGGAACGCATTCGTTCCGCGACCTCGCGTTCGAAGCCGTGCGGGGATGGATCGTAGTAGCGCCGTCCATCCACTTCCATCGGTCGGTGACGCTGCTCAACCCACCCCTCGGGGTGGTCGTGGGGAAAGTCGTATCCCTCACCGTGGCCGAGCTGGGCCGCCCCCCGGTAGTGGGCATCACGCAGGTGCATGGGCACCTCTCCGGTACCCGCCACTCGAGCATCGCCCTCGGCAGCCCCTAGGGCGATGGTCACCCGATTTGACTTGGGGGCCGTGGCCAGGTGGACCACGGCCTGGGCCAGGTTCAGCTTGGCCTCGGGCAGACCCACGAACTCGACCGCACGGGCGGCCGCATCGGCCACCACCAAGCCCATCGGGTCGGCCATACCCACGTCCTCGCTAGCCAAGATGACTAGCCGACGAGCGATGAACCGGGCGTCTTCTCCAGCGTCGAGCATCCGGGCCAGCCAGTAGAGCCCCGCATCGGGGTCCGAGCCTCGAATGCTCTTGATGAAGGCACTGATGACGTCGTAATGGGCATCCCGTCCGTACCGGAGGGCCTTGGTGCTCAAAGCAGCCTCGGCATCTGCCAGCGTCACCCGAGCCACCGAACCGGCCGCCTCCGGATCTTCAGCCAACCGCCCAGCGGCCAGCGCAGCAGCCACCTCGAGGCTGGTCAGGCCATGTCGTCCGTCGCCGGCCGCCCTGTCCACCAGCAGGTCCAGTGCATCGTCGTCCGCCTCGACGGCCTCAACAGCCACCCCTCGCTCCAGAAGGCACCGCAGCGCCTCGGGACCCAGCGGTTCCAGTCGGAACAGCGTGGAACGTGACAGCAACGGGGCGTTCACCTCAAAGAATGGGTTCTCGGTGGTGGCGCCGATGAGCACCAGGAGGCCCGACTCCACCGATGGCAGCAAGGCATCCTGCTGCGCCTTGTTGAACCGATGGACCTCGTCGAGGAACAAGATGGTGCCCACGTCGCGCTCACCCAGCCGAGCCTGCGCAGCGGCCACCAACTCCCGGACGTCTTTCACGCTGGCGTTGACCGCCGAGATCTCCGTGAACTCCTGAGCGGTGATCCGAGCGATCAGCCTGGCCAGTGAGGTCTTGCCCGTGCCCGGTGGGCCCCACAGCACGACCGACGACAAGCGGTCAGCCTCAATTAGACGCCGTAAGGGCCGACCGGGCCCCAGCAGGTGCTCCTGGCCGACGACATCGTCCAACTGGGTAGGGCGCAGGCGGTCAGCGAGCGGTGCCCGACGGGCCAGACGTTCGGTCGCCGCGCTAGTGAAAAGGTTCCCGGACACGTCCGGACGGTACCCGGCAACCCATCTCCTCAGAAATAGGGCTCCGCAATAACTCACCTATTCCACGGGGGGCAACACTCGCAGTCCGAGTTCATCGAGGTGCCGGTCGTCGATAGGCGTCGGGGCACTGGTCAGTGGATCGGCACCTGACTGGGTCTTCGGATAGGCAATGACCTCCCGAATGTTCTCCTCTCCAGCCAGAATGGCCGTCAGGCGGTCCATGCCGAAGGCGAAGCCGGCGTGTGGCGGCGCGCCGTATCGGAAGGCGTCGAGTAGGAACCCGAACTTGGCATGCGCCTCCTCCGAACCGATGCCCAAGATGGAGAAGATCCGCTCCTGGACGTCGCCCCGATGGATCCGCACGCTGCCCGAGCCGAGTTCCCAACCGTTCAGCACCAGGTCGTAGGCCTGCGATCTGACGTCCAGTAGGTCGCCACGCTCGAGCGTCTCGAGGTCCTCCTCGTGCGGCATGGTGAACGGGTGGTGGGCCGGGATGGGATTGCCGGCCTCGTCAAGCCCTTCGAACAGCGGGAAGTCGACTACCCACAGAAAGTGCAGCCCACCCTCGGTGACCGGGGGACGACCCAGTTCGAGCCGTAGCAGGCCGAGGACGTGACGTACTGTCCGTCGCTCGTCGGCCACCAGCAGGAGGAGGTCACCGACCTCAGCTTCCAACGTCATGGCCAGTGCGGCCTTCTCGTCATCGGTCAGGAACTTGGCCACCGGCGAATCCAGGCCGTCGTCGGTCACCCGCATCCACACCAGGCCCTTGGCCCCCCAACGCTTGCACTGCTCGGTCAGGTCGTCGAGTCGGTTGCGTGACACGTCGGCACCACCTGGCACACGGATGCCCTTCACACATGAAGCCTGAAAGGCCCGAAACTCGGTGTCAGTGAACGCCTCGGTCAGCTCGACGAGTTCCATGCCGAAGCGGATGTCGGGCTTGTCGGACCCGAAGCGCTCCTGGGCCTCCTGCCACGACATCCTCGGGATCTCGCCCAGCCCCTCGCCGGTCACCGCCTCAGCGGCGGCCGACACGGCATGCGATATGAAGGACAGGACGTCGTCCTGGGAAACGAAACTGGCCTCGGCATCAAGCTGCATAAACTCGAACTGACGGTCAGCTCGGAGGTCTTCGTCCCGCAGGCACCGGGCGATCTGGTAGTAGCGGTCGACCCCGCCGACCATGCACAACTGCTTGAAGATTTGGGGACTCTGGGGGAGGGCGTAGAACGAGCCAGGCTCCTTACGCGATGGAACCACGAAGTCCCGTGCCCCTTCCGGCGTGCTGGCGATGAGCATCGGCGTCTCGACCTCAACGAAACCCTGCTCCTCCATGGCGCCCCGCACGGCGCTGGTCACCCGAGCCCGGACCTCTAGGTTGCGCTGCAGGCGAGGACGACGCAGGTCCACGTAGCGGTGCCGCAGGCGCAACACCTCGTCGACGTCGGTGCGATCGTCCAGGGGGAAGGGTGGCGGCTCGGCGACCGACAGCACGGTCACCTCGGCAGTGTCGATCTCCACGGCGCCCGTGGCCAGCGAGTCGTTGGCCGTGTCGGCGGGCCGCTCACGCACGGTGCCGCTGACCTGCAGCACGTACTCGCTGCGCAGGTCCTGGGCACCGTCGACTACCAACTGGACCACACCTGAACGGTCCCTGAGGTCAACGAAGGCCAGGTGCTCACCGTGCTCACGCCGCCGATCGACCCAGCCGCAGAGAGTCACGTCGCGGCCCACGTCGTCGACCCGGAGGTCGCCGCAGCGGTCGGTTCGCATGGAGGTGGAGTAGTCGGTCAACGCAGCCTCGTTCGCAGGGTCTGGATCATCTGGTCCCGGGTGACGGTCTCCTGCTCGCTGTCACCCCGGAGGTCGCGCACGGTCACCGTGCCAGCTGCCTTCTCGTCCTCGCCCACGATGACCGCTAGCCGCGCAGCGCTTCGATCAGCGGCCCTCATCTGGGCCTTCATCGAACGGCCGTCCCAAGCCCGGTCGGCCCGCAGGCCGTCGGCACGGATCAGGTCGGTCAGCACCACGGCCTCGTCGCCGCCCGTGACGTCCACCACGAACACATCGACGGCCGCAGCCGGCGCGTCGAACACGCCCTCGGCATCACAAGCCAAAAGCGTACGGTCCACACCAAGCGCGAAACCTACGCCTGGCGTATCCGGTGCCCCCAGTTCGGCGGCCAGACCGTCGTACCGACCACCACCTCCCACCGCGTTCTGCGCGGCGTCCAACGCCTCGGTGGCGAACTCGAAAGTAGTGCGCACGTAGTAGTCAAGACCGCGGACCAAACGGGGCGAGATGATGTACGGCACGCCAACGGCGTCCAATGCCGCTGTCACGCCTGCGAAGTGGGCCGCAGCATCGCCGGATAGGTGGTCAAGCATCCGGGGGGCGGCTGCTATTAGCGGGGCGTCAGCCTCACGCCGAGAGTCCAAGACCCGAAGCGGGTTGGACTCCAAAGTGGCCCGCGACTCCTCGCTAAGGGCATCCTGGTCAACCGTGAAGTGGGTCCGTAGTGCCTCGACGTAACGAGCCCGGTCGGCGGCGGTACCCAGCGAGTTGACCAGCAACGTCACCCGGCGAAGCCCCAGACGCTCGTAGAAGCGCCACCCCAAAGCGATGACCTCAGCATCAAGGTGCGGATCAGTCGGTCCGAGGACCTCGACGCCAACCTGTTCGAACTGCCGGAACCGTCCCTTCTGGGCCCGCTCGTAGCGGAAGTTAGGTCCCGCGTACCAGGCCTTATACGGCAGGGCCGGCCGGTGCTCGGCAAACGCCCGAACCACTGAGGCGGTCTGCTCAGGTCGCAGAGCGATGGTGCGACCACCCTTGTCCTCAAAGGAGTACATCTCCTTGCGGACCACGTCTGTAGCCTCACCGAGTCGCTGGAACACCTCAACGTGCTCGAATATCGGCGGGATGACCTCGAGGTACCCCGCGGAGCCCACAACCTCGCTGAAAACTTCGACCAAGGTGCGCCATCGAGCGGAGTCCGGCCAAAGAATGTCACGAGTGCCCTTCGGGGCGCGGAAGACGTGATCGGACACGATGAAGGAGGCTACCGGCGGGTCAGCCGGCACTCCCGTACATCAAGGGGTCAGGCGCCGCTGAGATCACCGACCGGATCGATATCAGGATCACTAGTGGTGTCGGGTGCTCCCTGGACCGCTCGACGCACGTCGTACACCGAATCGATTCGTCGGAGCATTCGCAGCAAGGTCTCGAGGTGGGTCGGGTCCCCTATCTCGAAGTCGAATCGCATGGTGGCCACACGGTCGGTACCACTGGTCGACGTGATGGTCGACAGCACATTGACGTGGTGGTCGGCCAGCACCCCAGTGATATCCCGCAGTAGTCCCGGCCGGTCCAACGCCTTGAGCACCACCGAGACCACGAAGTGTCCAGAGGTCTCACCGTCCCAATCCACGTCGATAAGCCGGTCACCCTGCTCGGCCATAAGCGACACGGCGTTCGCACAGTCCGCCCGATGCACGCTGACGCCACGCCCCTTGGTCACGAACCCCATGATCTCGTCGGGTGGTACCGGGGTGCAGCAGCGAGATAGCCGCACCAACATGTCGTCCAGCCCCTCAACGTGGACCCCTACTCGACTGGGATCCTGCCGGGGCCGACGGGTCTTGATTGGGACAACGGCGATCCCGTCATTCCCGTCGGACTGCAGAATGCGGGCTACTCGTCCCACCAGCGACCGGGCGGACACGTGATGCTCGCCGACCGCTGCGTACAGCGTGTCGGGTTCGTGGTAGTTCATGGAGGCAGCCACCTCAGCCAATTCAGGACCCTCCAGCACCTCGCGGATAGGCAGTCCGGCCCGACGAAGCTCACTGGTGAGCTCCTCGTGGCCAACGTCGATGGCCTCGGTTCGGCGCTCCTGGGAGTACCAGTGCTTGATCTTGCTGGATGCTCGATGGGTGACTACGAACTGCAGCCAGTCGCGACTAGGGCCCGCTCCGGCCTGACGGGAAGTAACCACCTCGACGGTGTCGCCTGTAACGAGGCCCGTCTCTAGAGGGACCAGACGCCCGCCCACCTTGGCGCCCACGCATGCGTGTCCAACGTCGGTATGGATGGCGTAGGCAAAGTCCACCATCGTGGCTCCCAGTGGCAAGGTGACCACTCGCCCCTTTGGTGTGAATACGTAGACCTCGTCCATTTCCAGGTCGGTCTTGAGGTTGGCCATGAAGGTGCCGGGATCATCGGTCTCGGCCTGCCACTCTACGATCCGGCCCAGCCACGCCATCTCGTCGCTTGGCGACTGGGCCTTGTAGTCCCAGTGGGCGGCCACCCCGTGTTCGGCCCGGGCGTGCATCTCGTGGGTACGCACCTGGAACTCCACCTGTTTCCCCTGGGGCCCGACGACAGTCGTGTGCAGCGACTGGTACAAGTTGAACTTGGGCATTGCCACGTAGTCCTTGAACCGGCCCTGCACCGGCTTCCAGGTGGCGTGGATGGTGCCCAGCGCGGCGTAGCAGTCACGCACGTTCTCCACGATGACCCGCACTCCAACTAAATCGTGGATCTCGTCGAAGGGCCGACCTTTCACGATCATCTTCTCGTAGATGCTCCAGAGTTGCTTCGGCCGGCCGTGGACGTCACCGATAATGCCTAACTCCCCGAGACGGCCTTCTACCTCACCGATCAACTGTGCGAGGTAGAGGTCCCGCTCGGGTGACCGGTCCTGGACCATCTGGTCGATCTGGCTATAGCGCTTCGGGTGGAGGGTGGCCAGCGCCAGGTCTTCGAGCTGGTCCTTAACCTCCTGCATGCCCAGCCGATTGGCCAATGGGGCGTAGATGTCCAATGTCTCTTGGGCTACGCGCTCCTGTTTGTGTTCAGGGAGCGCCGCCAGGGTGCGCATGTTGTGAAGTCGATCTGCCAGCTTGATGATGAGTACCCGGAGATCCTTGGCTAATGCGACAAGCATCTTGCGCACACTTGCTGCTTGCTGTTCTTCCCTAGTGTCGAAGTTCAGGCGCTCTAACTTGGTGACGCCATCCACTATCAACCGGACATCAGGGCCGAAGTCCTGCTCGAGATCCTCCAATGAGATTGACGTGTCTTCCACCGCGTCGTGGAGGAGAGCAGCGGCCACCGTCACATCGTCGAGTCCCTGCCTAGCCACGATGGTGGCCACCGACAGTGGGTGATGGATGTACGGCTCACCCGACTTGCGTGTCTGTCCGGCATGGGCGACCAGCGCCACCTGATAGGCCCGTTCGATCATCGACGTGTCCGACCCATTGTGGTGGGCCCGGTACTCGGTCAGCAGCGCCGAGGTCTCGTCGACCACCTTGTGGGGTCGGCGACGCCACGGGAGCACCCGGGTCATAGTCGCCATGCCTCCACGGTAGTCGTGGAGGCCTGCCGGGCCGTGGGTGCGGGTCAGCGCTTCTTCTTGCGCGGTCGCGGCGGCACACCTCCACCCGACGGGGCGGTCATGGTCGGTCGACGCTTGGCCGGTCCGCCACCAGGCGCCCGACGCGGGGCCGCCCGGGTGTCAGCCGCCACAACATCGCTCCGCTCGATGGTCCGCGTACGGGTCGCCGAGTCGTTGGCACCGTCGCCCGCCAGCCGGCCCCGGACCTTGTCGCCAATCAGACGCCACCGTTCCTCGCGCTCCTTGAGCGCCGAGACCAACGACGAGGCCAGGAAGAGCGATGAGTAGGAGCCAATCACGATGCCCACCAACAGGGCGACGGCGAACTCACGCAGAGTGGCTGCCCCCAAGATAACCGACCCCACTAGAAGCATCGATAGGACGGGAATTGCCGAGGTAACACTGGTGTTGATCGATCGCATGGCCACCCGGTTCAGCGCCAAATTCATGAGCTCCGGGTAGGTGTAACGCTCGGTGGCACCCAAACGACCCACTACCTCACGCACCTTGTCGTAGACAACGATCGTGTCGTAGAGCGAGTAGCCCATGATGGTCAAGAAGGCGATGACGGTCGCCGGGGTGATCTCAAACCGGAACACCGAGTAGACACCGACGCTCAACACGATGTCATGGGCCACGGCAATCAACGCACCGAGGGCCATCTTCCACTCAAGGCGGACTGCGATGTACAGGGCCACCACGATGAAGAACACAATCAGAGCGGTCCGCGCCTTGTCGGTGACCTCCTCGCCCCAGGTGGGCCCGACCTGCTCAAAGGCCACCACCGGACCCAGCCCAGCGGTCAGGGCATCACGAATCTCGGCGGCTCGCATGGGATCCTGCACGTCGGACCGGATCAGCACGATGTCGTCATCGACCAACTGGATGCGGGCCTCGGGATAGCCCAGGTCGGCCACAAACTCACGAACATCGGCCACCGACGCGTCGGGTGCTCGGACCTCGTAAGAGGTGCCGCCCTCGAAGTCGAGGCCCAGGTTCAGGCCCAGGACGGCGAAGGACAGCAACCCGACGACCACGACCGCGACTGATCCCATGACCGCCGGACGCCAGAGGGCGGGAAAGTCGATCGGCGACTCGCCAAGGTAGAGGGAACGTAGCGTCTTCATGCTCTGGCTTCAGCGTTTGCGTCTCGGCGGGCCGGCACGGCGCCCGATGCAGGCAGACCGAACCGTTCAGGATGTTCAGCGAACCAGGGAGTGCCCGCCAGCAGGCGGACCATCGGCCCCATGAAGCAGTAGGTGGCCACCAGATCGAGGATGGTTGCCAGCCCCAGATAGAGGGCGAAGCCTCGCACCGCCCCCACGGTCAGGGCCCAGAGCAGGCCCGCGCCTATAAGCGAGGCTAGGTCGGCCTTGACGATGGTGGAGAAGGCGATCGGGAAGGCCCGATCAACGGACGACCGGGCCGTCCGACCGTCACGAACGTCCTCCTTCAGGTGTTCGAAGTAGACGACGTTGGAGTCCACCGAGACGCCGATGGCCACGATCAGGCCGGTGACGCCCGCCAGTGTCAAGGCCAGCCCGGACTGAGTGCCCAAATGGGCCACGATCGCCCAAAGGAGGGCACCGGAGATGGCCAGGCTAGCCAGAGCCACCAACCCGAGGATCCGGTAATAGGCCACGATGAACACGGCCACCAGCAAAAGGCCTACCAAGCCGGCCACCACGCCGGCCCGCAGTGAGTCCTCGCCGATGGTGGCCGACACCACACGGGTGTTCTCGGGCTCGAGTTCAACCGGCAGAGCGCCGTACCGGAGAGCGAGGGATACGTCGTCCGCCTCGGCCTTCTCGAACCCACCAGAGATCAGAATCGCGTCGTGCTGGAACTCGGGGGCCCGGATGGACGGGGCGGTCACCACCTGGCCATCCAGCACTATGGCCAGACGGCCGTTGGGTGAACCCTCCACCCGGGGACATGTTGGGTCACCGGCGAAGCACCGGGCGGCGATGGCATTGAAGCCGTCCACGCCGACCAACCCCTGGTGAAGATCGAGGCCAACCTGCCACTGGTAATCAATGAACAACGGGTTTGCGTCCGCGATGGCCTCGCCAGTCAGGACCGAGGGGCCCAAGAGGTATCGCTGGCCGCTTACGTCGCCCCGGAGCCCCAACACGACGAAGTCCTCGACGAGGTCGTCCTCTGGGTCAGTGAAGCCGTTAGTGCCAATGGCCGGCACCACAGCACCGGATACGACCTCCGAGCACATGGCGTAGGCCCCTGACCGCGAGCCAGAAGCGAGAGTCTCGGGTCGGGCCGTATTGCTAATCCCACACACCGGACGGAACCGGAGTTCGGCCGTGGTCCCCACGAGGGAGAGGGCCCGCTCCTGGTCGTCGACCCCCGGGAGCGAGACCATTACGCCGGTCTCGGTTCGGGAGATCTCCGGTTCAGCGACCCCCAAGCCGTCGACCCGGTCGCGGATGATCGACACCGCCTGGTCAAGCATCTCCTCGCTGGCCGGCTCTGTGGCCGCCAGCCGAACCGATACGCCACCCTGCAGGTCCAAGCCCAGTAGGGGCTCGTTACCCCAAACCACGGTCATGACCGAGGCCAGGATGCTCACCGAAAGGATGCCGGTTAGTAGGGCTAACTGGCGGCGGGGCATGGAACGGCTCCGGCCGGTCTCAGGTAGTCGGCCCGGCCGCCGACTCAGGCCTCGTCGGCCTCATCGACCTCATCGGCGTCATCAACCGAAACAGGCTCATTGAAGCGCCGATCCACGGCGGAGCGCAGGACCTTCAGTTCGATGCCGTCGAACACCTCGATCCACAAGATGTTGAGATCATCGCCGTCCACCTCGTTGACCCGGCCGAAGATTCCTGAGTTGAGCACTACTTCATCACCGGCCGAGATTGAGGATACGAGGGCCTGCTGTTCCTTCACTTTGCGCTGCTGCGGTCGGATCATGAGGACGTACATGAGGCCGAAGATGAGGATCAGAGGGATGAAACCAGCCACGGGAATGCTCCTGAGGGGAAGGCGAACGATATTGCGACGACCTGACGGTCGCCGCTGGACCTAGAGAGCCTACGCCGGAGCACACAAACCCCGGCGTGGATCCCACTAAGAGTCAGCCCCAGACAGCCAGTGTGTCCCTCCGGAACGACTCAAACGTCCCGGTCTCGATAGACGCCCGGAGCCGGTGTACAAAGTCCAGCAGCCACGCCAGGTTATGAAGTGTGAGGAGTCGCCCTCCAGTGGGCTCATCGGTCATCAGGAGATGCCGCAAGTAGGACCGCGACCATCTTCCAGCCGGGCTGGACGGGAACCCCGGATCAAGTGACGAGTCGTCGGTGGCGAACCGGGCGTTTCGCAGGTTCAGACGCCCGGTCGAGGTCAGCACTCCCCCGTGCCGGGCATGTCGGGTGGGCAGGACACAGTCAAACATGTCGATACCAGCGGCCACCACCTCCACGATCCCCGCTGGGTCTCCCAGGCCCATGAAGTAGCGGGGCTGATCGGTGGGGAGCAGTGCAGTCACAACGGCCAATGGCCCGAGCATCTGGTCGCGGGTCTCCCCGACGCTCAGTCCACCTACCGCATAGCCGTCGAAATCCACCTCGAGAGTCCGCTCGGTGCTCTCCATCCTGAGGGCGGTATCGGTTCCTCCCTGCACGATCCCGAACTGACTCTGCCGGTCGGCGGCGCCGGGATGTCCGAGGAAGGCTCCCCTTCCACGGGCAGCCCATGCAGCGGTCCGTTCTACCGCCGCGCGCAGGACCTTCTCGGGTGCAGGCAATGCCGGGCAAACATCCAGCACCATCTGGACGTCGGCGCCCAGATCAGCCTGGACCTTAGCGGCCCCCTCGGGGGTAAGAACGTGAGTCGACCCGTCGTAGGTCGAACGAAACGTGGCCCCCTGGTCGTCGACATTCGGTTGTAGCGAGAAGATCTGGTAGCCGCCCGAATCGGTGAGAGTGAGGCCGTCCCAACCGGTGAAGGCGGCCAGGCCCCCGTGGTCACGTACCACCTCGGCTCCTGGACGCAGCATTAGGTGGTACGTATTCCCAAGTACCACCTCCGCTCCCAGATCGGCTAAGTCAACCGACGAGAGGTGCCGGACCGCTCCCCGGGTCCCCACGGGCATGAAGCACGGCGTGCGGAAAGTGCCGCCGGCTAGGCGAACGGTGCCCGTGCGCGCTCCTCCGTCGAGCGCCGTGGCGGTGAACTCAGCCCTCATCGCTACCCCCCTTCCCGTCCTCTCGAGCCACCAGCATGGCGTCGCCAAAGGATAGGAAGCGATAACCAGAGGACAGCGCGTCGGCGTACCACGTCCGCCACCGTTGGCCAGAAAATGCCTCGAGCATGACCAGCAAGGTGGAGCGCGGGAGGTGGAAGTTCGTCATCAAGACGTCAACCACAGCGAAGTCGAAGGGCGGTCGGATGAACAGGTCGGTCAATCCATAGGGGCCGAACCTGGCCGCTGATTCCAGCGCCCGAACCGTGGTAGTCCCAACAGCCACCACCCGGCCACCATCACGCTGGGCCTCCCGGCAAGCCTCCATGACGACGGGGGCTACCCGGTACCGCTCGCTGTGCATCCGGTGGTCGTCCAGGTCGGCCACAGTTACCGGCCTAAAGGTGTCGAGACCCACCACAAGCTCAAGGCGCTCGACCCGGGCTCCAGCAGCCCGGCAGCGATCGAGGACGTCGTCGGTGAGATGCAGACCAGCCGTCGGGGCCGCCGCTGACTCTGGCCTATCGCTGAACACCGTCTGATAGCGCTCGGGGTCGACCAGATCGGCCTCGATGTAGGGCGGCAGGGGCATCTCCCCGTGACGCTCTAATGCGGCCAGTAAATCCCCATCCGACGTCCACAGCGTCACGTGACGACGCCCCTCCCCAAGGTCCAGTCCCACCTCGACCACGAGATCTCGATCTAATGTCTCGCCACCGATCGACAGCTCCGAGCCGGGCGGGAGCCGGCGGCTCGGACGCACCAAGGCCTCCCAGCGTGCCCCGATCTCCAACGGTGGATCCTCGACCTGTCCATCCATGGGGTGCAGTAGCAGTACCTCAGCTGTCCCACCGGTAGACCGACGGAACCGCAACCGGGCAGGAAGAACTCGGGTGTCGTTGACCACGACCACGTCCCCTGGCCCTAGGAGCAACGGCAGGTCCCGCACCGTCCGGTGGACTACCCGACCACCGGTGGTATCCAGCAATCGGGCTGACGGACGATCATCCAGCGGCTCCTGGGCGATGGCCTCCGCCGGTAAGTCATAGTCGAAGTCGTCCGGACCCATGGAACGGTCAGCCTATGAACCCGTCTAAGGCGTCTGGTTTAGTCGACCGGGGGGTCTACACCCAGGTGGGCGTAGGCCGCCGGAGTCGCCACCCGTCCCTTCGGGGTCCGGATCAGCAATCCCTGTTGGATCAGAAACGGCTCGTAGACATCCTCCACCGTGTCCTCCGGCTCGCTCACGCTGATGGAAAGCGTCTTGAGGCCCACCGGCCCGCCGGAGAAGCGGTTACAGAGCGCCGAGAGAATCTCCCGTGAAGGCTTGTCCAAGCCGAGGTCGTCAACCCCGAAGAAGGCCAAGCCGTCGCGGGCCACCTCGCCGTCGACCCGGCCAGATCGTTCAACCTGGGCAAAGTCCCGCACCTGACGCAAGAGCCGATTGCCGATCCGAGGCGTTCCCCGGGACCGCCGGGCAATCTCGCCGGCTCCCTCGTCGTCCATATCCACACCAAGGATCCCCGCGGCCCGAGTCACGATGGACTGGAGGTCCCCAGCCTCGTAGTAATCCAGTCGGGCCGTCAGGCCGAAGCGGTCCCGCAGCGGTCCGGTTATGAGGCCGGTGCGGGTCGTCGCCCCAACAAGGGTGAAGCGGGGTAGTTCCAGTCGGATCGATCGTGCCGCCGGACCCTTGCCTAGGACGATGTCCAATTCGAAGTCCTCCATGGCCGGATAAAGAACCTCCTCAACGGCCCGAGCCAGTCGGTGGATCTCATCAATGAATAAAATGTCGCCTGGCTCCAGCTTGGTGAGTATGGCGGCTAGGTCACCGGCCCGTTCGAGAGCCGGACCGGATGTCACGTGCAACTCGGCCTGCATCTCTGTAGCCACGATGTGGGCCAGCGTCGTCTTACCGAGCCCCGGCGGACCAGCAAATAGGAAGTGGTCGGCAGCTTGGCCCCGCCGCCGGGCTGCCTCGAGCATCACCCGAAGATGGCCCTTGAGTTCGGCCTGTCCCACGAACTCGTCAAGGCTTCGCGGCCGGAGACCACCCTCCACGACCTCCTCCTCGGGATCCGCAGCACGATCGGCAGACAGCAGTTCCTCGCGCACGACCAGCCCCAACCCGAGTCCGGACCTACGCCCTGGCGAGGCGCTGTAGGGCCTCGCGCAATAGAACTGCGGGATCATCGCCCCCAAGATCAGCCAGCACCGACCGGACCTCGTCCGGGGTGTAGCCCAGTCCACCGAGGGCCTCCTGAACCTCTGCCAGGGCCGAGCGGGGTATCCCGTCGCCTCCGTCGCCCGCCGGCAGGCCATCCAGAGAAAGGTCGAGCGAGCCCTTGAGTTCGACCAAGAGGCGAGTGGCCGTCTTCTTGCCCACCCCGGGAACCAGGCACAAGGCCGCCACGTCGTCGTCGGCCAGTAGCCGGGACAGCTCGACCGGACCGTGCACCCCTAGGACGGCGAGGGCCAAGGACGGTCCAACTCCGTGAGCTGACAGCAGCGCCTCGAAGCACGTTCGCTCATCCCGCTCCAGAAACCCATACAGGGTCTGATCGGCTTCCCGAATGTGGTGGTGGACGTGCACGAACACGTCACCGCCCACATCCCCTAACCGGACCGCGGTAGTCGGCGTCACGATGACCCGGTAACCGACACCCCCCACCTCGATGAGGACCTCGCCATCACCGAACAACTCGAGGAGCCGACCCCGCAACGATCCGATCATCGACTCGCCACCGAGGTCGCGCTCTCCATGGCTTCCGTGACAGCCGCCCGCCGGATGGGCGGCACCATAGCCAGATGGCAAAGGGCCACGGCCACCGCATCGGCAGCGTCAACAGGTCGCAGGCGCGCGTTGATGCCCAACTGGCCGCGAACCATCTGCTCCACCTGGTCTTTGTCGGCGCCGCCCCAACCGGCCACCGCGTTCTTCACCTCGTTCGGTGAGTAGAGCGCCACCGGGCACCCGGCGGCCGCTACGGCGGCCATAACAACCCCAGACGCCTGCCCGGTCTGCATAGCCGACCGGACGTTCACCTGAAACAAAACTCGTTCGACTGCCACCTCATCGGGTTGGTACTCCTCGACCAATGCCACGACCTCACCGTGGAGTTCGGCCAAACGGACGGCCAGGTCAGCCGTCGGGTCGGTCCGTAGCACCCCAGCGGCAACCGCCTCCAGGTGGCGTCCGGCGCGTGACACCACGCCGTAGCCACAACGAGTTAGGCCGGGGTCCACCCCCAGAACGAACATGTGTACGACTCTAGTGGCGACCGCCTCGGCGGAACGCGCACCCCTAGATAGTCGTCTAGCCGACCGTCTCTCAGTCCTCGAGCCCCTCGAGGATC
>JASLKB010000003.1 GCA_030747775.1 Acidimicrobiales bacterium
CAGTCCGCCGGTGTGGGCCCTTCCGGGTAGAGACGGGACTGGAACCGCTGCATGCCGCCCAGCCACCGGTCGACGTCGTCGGCCTTGCGTCGGACATACTCGGCGACGTCAGGATGGGGCAGTACGTGGAACCGACCATCGGCAAGGGCCTCGACGACCGTATCGGCCAACTCAGAGGCGGTAAGCACCCCATCAACGGCCGCCGCACCCGACGGCCCGTCACCGGGTATCAGGTCTGCGGTCGGGCTGTTGGTGATGATGTTGGTGGCTACTGCCTGCGGGCACAGGACCGATACGCCTATTCCACGGTCTCCGTAGGACACGCTGATCCACTCGGCCAAGGACACGGCGGCGTTCTTGGTCACGGAGTAGTGGAGAGAGCCAATCTGGGTCAGCAGGCCGGCAGCCGAGGAGGTGTTGAGGAGATGCCCACCGCCGTTGGCCACCATGTGTGGAATGGCGTGTCGGGCGGCATACAGGTGGGCCATCACGTGAACCCCGAACATGCGGTGGAGTTCCTCGTCGGGAGCCTCGAGACCACCGACGGTGACGTACCCGGCGTTGGAGACCATCAAGTCGATCCGACCGTGTCGCTCCACGGTCCCGTCGACGAGGGACTTCACCGACGGCTCATCGGCCACGTCGCAGGCCACCGCCTCGCACACCACCCCACCCGCCGAGACCCGCTCGGCCAAGGCCTCGACGCCAGCGGCGTCTCGGTCGACGGCCACCACGGCCCGGGCGCCCTCGACGACGAACCGCTCCACCATGGCCTCTCCGATGCCGCTTGCCGCACCGGTCACCACGACGACAGCGTCACGGATCTGCACTGGACTCTGCATGGGAGCGGATCCTAGATACAGGACTCTCCTTCCACAGCCACGGCCGCCCCCACCTGTCCGGGCCGCTCGTAGCCTTCTGGGGGTGACGGTCGACGCCCCGGACCTCCGAACCGCCCCCCGCAGGCTCTCCCCCGATGCCTATCTCCGCATCTGCGGCGTGTCACTCGTCCTACTGGCCGGGATCGTGGTCACCGGCGCTGCGGTCCGCCTCACCGGATCGGGCCTCGGTTGTTCGGACTGGCCGACCTGCGAGCAGGACCGATTCGTTCCCGAAGCCGAGATCCACGGATGGATCGAGTTCGGCAACCGGCTGATCACCGGGCTGGTCTCCATCGCCGTGATCGCCGCCGTGCTCGGCTCCCTCGCCCGGTCGCCCCGACGCTCCGACCTGGTGCGCTGGTCGTGGGGGCTGGTAGCCGGGGTAATCGGCCAGGTCGTACTGGGTGGCATCGTGGTCATCAGCCACCTCAACCCGTGGCTGGTGCTCGGTCACTTCGCCCTCTCGATGGTGCTGGTGTTCAACGCCGTGGTTCTCCACCACCGGGCGGGCGACCACGCCCGACCCAGCCCACGGGCCATCACTCCTTCGGTCCGACGCCTCACCGGCCTACTGGCCGGCCTGGCCGTGGTGGTCCTGGCCACAGGCACGCTGGTAACCGGTACCGGCCCGCACACTGGGAGCCGGGAGGACCCCATCGCACGGCTGCCGTTCACCGTCCGGGAGGTGGCCCGAGTCCACGGAACCACGGTAATCATCGTCCTGATCGTGGTGGCCGCGCTCACTGTTGCCGTTCGCCGCCACGTTCCCTCTGGCAGCCCACTCCAACAGGTGGTCCGCTGGTTGATCGCTGTGGTCCTCGCGCAGGCAGCCATTGGTTGGACCCAGTACTTCACTGGCGTCCCCGTGCTGCTGGTCGGCCTGCACGTGGCAGGCGCGACGGCACTCTGGATGGTGGTGGTCAAGCTCCGCCTCCTAGCCGTTGACGCCACCGGCGCAACCTCGAATGAGGGCGGCGGCGAGCGATGAGTCCGACCCCGGTCGAAGTGGACCGTCCCGAAACCGACCACGAGCACGACGAAGAGAAGGCAACCGACCGGCCATGGATCGTGCTGGTGTGGAACGACCCGATAAACCTGATGTCGTACGTGTCGTTCGTGTTCCAGAAGGTCTTCGGATACTCCCGGGAGAAGGCTGACCGGCTGATGCTGGACGTCCACCACAAGGGTCGGGCCGTAGTGTCCGGTGGTACGCGCGAGAAAGCCGAGATGGACGTCTTTCGCCTCCACGAACACGGCCTGTGGGCCACCCTCCAGCAAGACGACTGACCGATGGGAGGGAAAGGATGTTCCTGAGGAGGAAGGGTCCAGTGGCGCTCCGACGCGACGGCGACCGGACCACCGTGCTGCTGGGCGACGACGAACGTTCCATGTTGGTTGACCTAGCCGAACAGTTCCGCTCGGTCCTGGCCGCCGACGCCGACCCGGACCTGCGCCGGCTCTATCCCGCGGCCTACGCAGACGATGCTGAACGCGACGCCGACTACGCGGAGCTCGTCCACGACGACCTGTTGCGAGCCAGGTTGGATGCCATCGAGAGCCTGGTCGAATCAGCCACTGAACCATCGATCGACGACGACCAGCTCGCCGCATGGATGCAGGTACTCAACGGGCTTCGCCTGCTGCTAGGGACCCGACTGGATGTGTCCGAGGAGGACCAGTTCGACCCCGAGGCACCCGACGCCCCATCGCGCGCTCTGATCGCCTGGTTGGGCTTTCTGCTCGAGGAAGCGGTGGAGTCCGCCGCGGTAGGACTCTGACCCACCCAACTACGGCGCGTGACGCGTCCCGGAGGGTCGCTGGTATCGTGGCCCCGCTCTCAGCGAGGTCCGGCCCCCATCGTCCAGCGGCCTAGGACGCCGGCCTTTCACGCCGGTAACACGGGTTCGAATCCCGTTGGGGGTACGAAGGCGGTACGGCTCCAGCCGGACCACCTGGTCCTGTGGTGCAGTTTGGAGTGCACGCCGGCCTGTCAAGCCGGAGGTCGCGGGTTCAAATCCCGTCAGGACCGCCAATCTCACCGGCTCTTCGGAACAAGTGAGACGCGGTCGGGTAGCTCAGTTGGAAGAGCACTCGCCTGAAAAGCGAGGGGTCCCCGGATCGACGCCGGGCCCGACCACCACCAGAGGCCCGCCCTATGGGCGGGCCTCGACGCATTCATGATTCTTCTCGACGGTCCAGCACGCGATCACAGCCCACCGCGACGGGCACCCCTCGGAGGCTTCAGGACTTCCGAAGATCCAACCTACAGTCGTCAACCATTGCCTCGACCCACCGCTCCATGTCGGTCCGGTCCGACGAAGGTCTTTGGGGCCAGTGGGTGATGGCCGTCGACAGGAGAACGACCTGACGACCCCACCCGCCTAACGTCCCGGGATGACCCACGCATCTGATCCCCGAGTCCTCGTGGAGACGGCCAACCTTCGGGACCTCGGAGGTCTAGCCACTACCGACGGGCGGACCGTGCGCACCGGTCAACTTTTCCGATCCGGCCACCTCTGCGACCTGGAGGTCCCCGGCCGGGCCACGATCGACGCTCTAGGCCTGCGAACTATCGTCGATCTCCGGCGTCCCACCGAGGTGGCGAGGCGGCCGCACCCAGACCTGCCCGGCTGCGAGGTAGTGGGCATCTCGGTCTCAGACGACGACAACGAGTTCGCCGTGGTGGCCAACGCCATGGTCGACCCAGACGCCGAACCGCTCGGTCCAGACCACATCACCAGCTACTTCCGCACCTTGGTGACCGACCGACTGGACCGTTACCGCACGGTATTCGAGGTGGCCACCAACCCCGACCACCTTCCCCTGTTGTTCAACTGCACAGCCGGTAAGGACCGCACCGGGGTGGTGGCAGCCATCCTGCTGAGGATCCTCGGCGTGGATGAGGACACGGTCATGGCTGACTACCTGCTTTCCAACGAGGTCCGCCGGAGGTGGATCGAGACCGCCGAGATCGATTATCGACGGCGCATCGCAGAGCGCCTCGGGACCAAACCCGACGAGGTCCCAGAGAACCGCATGGCCTCCTTGTGGGCCCTGCTCTACTGCCGTCAGGAATACCTCGAAGCGATCCTCGAAACCGCTGTGGACCAGTGGGGAACGTGGACCTCATTCGTCGCCGAAGGACTCGGCCTCGCTGACGATCACGTCGCCACGTTCCGGGCGGCCCTATTGCATTGACCGGCAGGTGAGAGCCCCGGCCGGAAACTGCCTACCGACAACGCGCTATCCTTTCACCCGACATTAGCCAATCGGCTAATAACTGGGGCCACGCAGGCTAGGGGAACGCTGATGAAGATCAAGGTCGACGCTGAGAAGTGTGAGGGCCACAGCCGCTGTTACTCGTTGGCCCCGGAGCTGGTCGACGTGGACGACCTGGGCAACGCCTTCGAGTTGAACGACGGCGAGGTGCCGACCGGTCTAGAGGACAAGGCCCGTCTCATCTTGGATAACTGCCCCGAGTACGCCATCACCATCGAGGAGGACTGAGCCGATGACCGATACGGCTGATACCCAGAACGACGCGGTGGCGAACTCTGTACCCGAGCGCTGCCCGGTCCACGACGTCACCACCGACTACGACATGTTCGACCCGGAATACCTCCGGGATCCCTTCTCAGCCTGGGCCGAGATGCGCGACGGATGCCCCATCGCCCACACCGACCGATACGGCGGCTCGTGGCTGCCCACGAAGTACGACGACCTCCAGGCTCTGGCCAAGATGGTCCCGGAGCTGTCGTCCAAGTCGCCCATCGTGATCGACCTGCCCGAAGCACTCGTAAAGGATGACGCCACCGGCTACAACGCGGCATCTCCGATCAGTGCGGACCCGCCTGAGCAGAGCTGGACCCGCCGAGCCCTGCTCCCCCACTTCACCCCCAAGGGCATCGCCGCGGACCACGAATACACCAAACGGCTCTGTCACGAGCTGATCGACGGCTTCATCGAGGACGGGAAGTGTGACGCGGCGGTCGACTATGCCCAGCAGATCCCACCCCGGGTCATCGCCAAGAAGCTCGGTGTGGACGAGAGCATGGTCGACGACTTCATCGAGTGGGTCCGCGGCGTACTCGAGCTAGGCCTCCAGCAGCCCGAGTTACGGGCGAAGTACCGCGACATCATCCGGGAGTACTTCGCCACCGAGGTGGCCGATCGCCGGGCCAACCCGAAGGACGACCTCATCACCGCCCTGTGCCAGACCGAACACGAGGGCGAACTACTGCCCGACGAGGTTGTCATCGGCATGTGCAACCTTCAGTTGGTGGCGGGCATCGACACCACCTGGTCGTCGATCGGGTCTGCGCTGTGGCACTTCGCCGGCCATGAGGACGACCGCCGTCTCATGGTCGCCGAGCCCGAACTCTGGGACACCGCAGTCGAGGAGCTCCTGCGCTTTTATGCCCCGGTCACCATGGCCCGCAACGCGGCCGAGGATGTCAAGTACGGCGGAGTGGAATTCAAGAAGGGAGACAAGATCCTCATGAACTTTCCAGGCGCAAACCACGACCCTGACCACTTCGAAAACGCCCACGAGGTACAACTGGACCGCCAACGGAACCGGCACGTGGCTTTCGGCATCGGCATCCACCGCTGCGCTGGATCCAACCTGGCCCGCATGGAGATGGAGGTGGCGCTCAAGACTTGGTTTGAGCGAATCCCCGAGTTCACGTTGTCCGATCCGGACGCTGTGACGTGGGCCGGAGGACAAGTAAGGGGACCCCGCATCGTCCCCGTCACCTTCGGCTGAACCAGCTGAGCCGCCAATAGCCCTATTGGGTGACCGCCTCAGCCCGAAGCATCCCGGCAGCGACCTGGGCTCGGGTCTCATCGTCGACCTCGTCAAGGAGTTCGACAGTCACGCCGTGGATAGTCGCCGTACACGCAAACCCATGCGGGTACGGCCCGACCGGTGACCGGGTGTCGACGCCGACGTCAAACGACTCGCCACCCATGGCGAACACCACCGGGACGGTCCGCTCCAACCTGGTCTGACCGACCACCCGACCGTCCACGGCCAGCGTGGCCACACCACCGGCACCGAAGCCCCCGTCGGAGTCGAACAGGACAGTGACCTGCCGGCGACCGGGAACCAGCGCCTCGCCGGCGGCCACCGTGGTCCGCTCATGACCGTAAAGGTTGTAGTGCCAGGTCGGTCGACCCTCGTCGAGGTAGATCGACCAACCGTTGAAGCTGCCACCGTGGCACACGATGACCCCTTCTGGCACCCTCTCGGTCGACACACCGGCCGGCCCCGCTGGCACATCGAGGTCACACGTAATCCGGTAAGAGCGGTTCTTGATGTTCAACACGGCCTGCTCTGGCATACGGACGTGAGCTGTGGTGTACGTCATCCGCCTCAATCCGGCCAGCGCTCTCGGCGCCCTGACCGCCGGATCCCGGTTACCGGCGTCCCGCAAGGGATACACGCCGTTGCGCAGGCATTCCTCGTGAAACAGGTCCTGCATCTCGGCCAGCAGCTCGGGACGCTCATCGGCTAGGTCGTGACTCTGGGAGAAGTCGTCACGCACGTCGTAGAGCTCCCATGACTCCTGCGGACCGTCGAACGGCGCTGAACCGAACCGGACCCAAGGGACCTTCCCGTGGAAACAGGAAGCCATGAACCCGTCGTGGTAGATGCCGCGGTTGCCCATCACCTCGAAGTACTGGGTGCGCCGGCCGTCAACCCCAGGATCGGTAAACGAGGCCAGCATCGACTGGCCCTCGACGGGCATCTGCTCGATGCCGTTCACCATGGCTGGGGCCTCAATGCCCGCCGCGGCGAGGATGGTGGGCGCCAGGTCGATGACATGGTGAAACTGGTCCCGGAGTCCACCAGCGTCGGTGATGTACCGGGGCCACGAAACAGCCAAGCCGTTGCGGGTCCCCCCGAAGTGCGAAGCCACCTGCTTCATCCACTGGAACGGTGCGTCCAGGGCCCACGCCCACCCGACGTTGTAGTGGCACTCACTTCGGACAGTGCCGAAGTCGTCGATGTGTTCGAGCAGGAACTCGGGGTCCTCCTCCTGCCCATTCTGAAGCGCGGGTAGGGACCAGGTCCCGTGAATGCGACCCTCGGCTGACGCGCCGTTGTCACCGGTGACGTAGATGAAGAGGGTGTCGTCCCACTCCCCCATGGCCTCGATGGCGTCGATGAGGCGGGCCACCTGAGCATCGGTATGGGCCAGGAAGGCCGCGAACACCTCCATCAGGCGACGGGCCACCGGCTTGTACCGGTCGGGGTAGTCGTCCCAGGACGGGATCTCGTCAGGTCGGGAAGTGTTCTCCGTGCCCGGCGGAATAACCCCCATGGCCAACTGCCGCTCGAAGATCGACTGGCGCAGTTCATCCCAGCCGTCGTCGAAGAAGCCTCGGAAGCGATCCAGCCAGGCGTCGGGTACGTGCAGCGGCGTGTGGACGGCACCGGGAGCGAAGTAGCACAGAAACGGCTTGTCGGGTCGGTGGGCCTTGACCCTCTGCATCCACTCGATGGCCTTGTCGGCCATGTCCTCAGTGAGGTGGTAGTCGTCCCGCCCCTCGAACGGAGCGACCGGTGTGGTCTGGTCGTAGAGGTCGGGCTCGAACTGCGAGGTCTCAGCGCCCGGGAACCCGTAGAAGCGGTCGAAGCCCAACCCGGTTGGCCAACGGTCGAACGGACCCGCCGGGCCCCTCTCCCAAGACGGGGTGAGGTGGCCCTTGCCAAACATCCCTGTGGCGTAGCCGTTCTGGCGGAGTACCTCTGCCACCGTGGCCGCCTCCCGGGGGATGACCGAGTCGAAGGCCGGGTAGGAGGTCGCCGCCTCGGTGATATGACCCATGTGAACGGTGTGGTGGTTACGGCCGGTGAGCATCGCGGCCCGGGTGGGGGCGCAGATGGCCGTGGTGTGAAACCGGTTGAAACGCAGGCCGTCGGCAGCCACCCGCTCCAGGCCGGGAGCCGGGACCGGTCCGCCAAAAGCCGCGAACGACCCGAAGCCCACGTCGTCCAGGAGGACGATCACCACGTTGGGCGCCCCCTCGGGAGCACCCTCCATCTCGAG
This sequence comes from Acidimicrobiales bacterium, assembly GCA_030747775.1. Classification (GTDB taxonomy): domain Bacteria; phylum Actinomycetota; class Acidimicrobiia; order Acidimicrobiales; family MedAcidi-G1; genus UBA9410. The sequence goes on from JASLKB010000003.1 coordinate 7,937, forward strand.
GGCGACCGGCTGGCAGTCCTCGGACAGGCGACCAATGGTGCCGGTATACGGCTTAGTGGGGCGGGGAATGGCGGTCATCTGCAGTGATCCTCCCACTCGATCGACAACCTGCCGGTACCGGCTGACCCCACGAGCCGGAGCCGATACGATCCACGGTTAGCCATCTGGCTAACCTCTGTCCACATGGGCGACCACAGCGACGATCCCACCGCTGAGCCCGAACTCGCCGAGTTCAGATCGGAGGTGCGAGCCTTCGCCGAACGGCTCCCTGAGATCCTGGCCGATGCCAACAGCTCCATCGACCGGACCCGACGGTTCTTGGCCGCCCGCTACGACGCCGGACTGGGAGCCCTGGACTACCCGGAGGCCGACGGAGGACGCGACCTGGACCGCCATCATGTTCGTGCCTACCGGGAGGAGATTGCCGGCTCGGAGCTGGGTAACGCGGGCGCCGGATTCGGCATCGGGATCGACATGTGCCTACCCACCATCCGCGACCACGGATCGGAGGACCTCCGCCGACGATTCCTCCGGCCTGGACTCCGGGGAGATGAGATCTGGTGCCAGCTGTACTCCGAGCCGGGGGCCGGCTCGGACCTGGCCGGCCTCACGACCCGAGCCGAGCGCGATGGTGACGAGTGGGTGGTGACCGGCCAGAAGGTCTGGACGTCGGGAGCCTCGGTTGCCGACCTCGGCATTGTCCTGGCCCGTACCAACTGGGACGTCCCCAAGCACGCCGGCATCTCGATGCTCGTGTTGCCCATGGACCAGCCAGGAGTTGAGGTCCGACCCCTCCACCAGATGACCGGCGTTGCCCACTTCAACGAGGTGTTCCTCGACGGCGCCCGTGTGCCCTCCGACTGGGTCGTGGGAACTGAGGGTGACGGTTGGCGGATGGCTGTGGCCCTGCTGGCTCACGAGCGCTCATCAATCGGCCGTGGGGGCGGCCGCCAACCGGTCCCCGTGGACCGCCTGATGGAGCTCGCCAAATCCATCGGGCGGACCGATGATCCGCTGGTCAGGCAGGACTTGGCCCGACTCCACACCGGATCACAGATCGTCCAGTGGCTGAACGCCCGACCGGGCATCCACCCGTCCATCCCCAAACTCTGGCGGTCCCGACAGGGACGCAACGCTGCCGACGTGACCGCCCGTCTCGCTTTTCCCGGCGGCGTGGCGTGGCTAGGCGAACCAATGGGTACCACCGAACCGGATCGAGCAGTAGAACCCACGTACGACCACTGGGCCTACGGCATCTGCGACTCACGTGCCCTGTCACTGGGCGGCGGCACCGACGAGGTGCAGAGGAACACGCTTGGCGAACGGGTCCTGGGGCTGCCCCGAGAACCGGCTACCGACCGGGACATCCCGTTCCGACTCGTCCCACGCAACGGGTGAGGTTCTCTCGAACAGGGCATGAGATTCCGGGAAGACCGTTGCCACTCATGTGCCCTCGGACTCCCGGATGCCGCGGGCGGCCTCACCAACATCGAGTCCCAGTAGGACGGCTCTGAGCACGAGCCGTAACCGGGCCTCCACCTCTTCGCGCTCGATGGAGTCGAGTCCCAGCCCACCGATCACCATCTCGGCGAACAGGCACCACCCCAGTTGAAACATGGTCGCCACAGCCACGTCCACTCGCGTTTCGTCGGTCGGCTCCTCGCCACAACCTCGACGATCGGCCACCTCTGCCAATGACGCCTCCACCACGGGGTGGATGGTCGACACCTCGCCCATCTCGCCAGCGATCGAGGCGAAGGCGATGGCCCGGAGGTAGTCCGGCCGGTTCCGTATCGAGAACGGCTGGGACGGCCGCCAGTCCCCAGGTTTGCCATCGGCTCGCTCACCGAGCGCATACGAAGCCGCCATATGGGCAAGCCCCTCGGACAAGAGGGCACCCTTCCCCCCGAAGTAGTGGTGCACCAGGCCGTAGTTGACCCCCGCGCGTTCGGCTAGTTCACGACCGGTAATCCGCTGCGGAGGCTTCTCCCCGAGGAGAGTCGACGCCGCATCGACCAGGGCGGCACGGACCTCGTCGGAACCCCGGGGCACGGTCACGAGCCGTTTTCCCCCCCGTTGGGTTCTCCGGACCGGAGCCCGACCGACCCCTCCAGAGCGGCGACCAACTCCTCGACTCGCGAACGGGCCATCGGAAGGTCCGCGGACGACAGGCCGACGGTGGTCACGTTGGCCGGACCGAAGATGGGCCACCCCAGTTCCAGGGCGAACAACGCGGCGATGGTCGTCCAGTGGTGTACTGGATCCCCGTCGGGGTCGGAGGCGTCGACGAGGTCGCGGTAGGCGTCGAGCACCCGGCGGCGATCTCCGTCACCGGTGGCTTCCAACGGGTCGAGGGCCATGTGGCCGGCGACGGCCCACAGCGTCCGGTCCTCGGCTGTGGCCCGCACCGAAACGGGGCGTGTTCCACCCTCCATCTCCGTGTCCACCAGCCAGTCGAGGTGCTGACGCCATGCCATGTCGAGCAGACGGTTCTTGGATCCGAAGTGGTAATGGACGAGCCCGTAGTTCACGCCCGCCTCCTCGGCGATCTCACGACCCGAGATGGCCGAGGGTGGACGATCGTCCAGCAGACGTAGTGCGGCGTCCAGGAGTTCACCGCGCGCCGCGCCGCGAGGGGCGACGGTCACCGGTCGATTCCCTCCCCGTCCACGTGGATCGGGCGCATCGCACCTCCGGTAGGCAGGGGCGTCGAAGCCCGCGCCCGATCGAACCATGCCCGGCCGCCCATCGGATCCGATACAGGACCCCCACCAGCGCCCAGGTCCCGGATCGCCCCCTTGAGGTTTCGCACGTTGGCCGACGGCCACGCGGCAAGGTCGGCAGCCAGGGCCATCGCCGACTCCCTCACCTCGGCATCGGCCACGACGTCAAGTGCCACCCCCAAACGATGTAGGTCCGGACCGTTGAACCGGCGACCAGTCAGGACCAGTTGAGAGGCCACCGACACCGGATACCGGGCCAGGAGCCAGGCCAGGTTCATCGGTGCAGCCATCCCCTGACGGATCTCACCCACCTGGATGAACGACGTCTCCCCAACTACCAACAGATCACAGGCCAGGGCGAATGCCGCCCCACCGTTGACAGCAAACCGCTCGAGGGCACCCACGACGGGAACCGGACAATCAAAGATCGCCAGGTGGGCGGCGACCAACGACTCTGTGGCCGTGGACATCCATAGCGGTGGCGGATCGGCGTTGTACTCGACGAGGTCGAGACCGGAACAGAAGCCGCCACCGGCACCCGATAACAGGACGACGTTCACCTCCTCACAGGCCGATACCGCACGAAAGGCGTCGGCCAGCCCGTCAGCCAGCGGACCGGTGATGGCGTTCTTGCGGTGGGGTCGGTTCAGGGTGATCGAGGCCACTCCATCCTCCACCGACACGAGCACCTCCTCATTGCTCATGTCCGACCAGCCCGGGAGCCGTCGACGTCTAGATCGGCCAGCACCCCCTCGACCTCACTAACCAGTCCGTCCATGATCTCGGCCACCGTCTGCTGGCCGGCCAGGTGGACCACGCCCTGACCCGCCCCCTCGTGAACCAGGGGCGCCACATCATGCCGCATCACCTGACCCAAGAGGTCGCCAATCAGAATGTCCTGGTGGGGCATCTTCAGAGGCTCCGGTGCACCGGCGGCCGACCACTCATCACTCCAGGCCGAACGCAACATGCGCAAGGTCTTCCCGCTCACCGACCGGCTGACCACCGTGTCGGTCGCGTCGGCGGCCAACAACTTCTCCAACAGCACCGGTGACGGGGCCGCCTCCACCGAAGCGAGGAAGGCCGTACCCACCCACACCCCGTCAGCTCCGAGGGCCATGGCCGCCGCAATATGCCGGCCGGTGGCCACCCCACCAGCGGCCAGGACCGGTCGCCCGCCCGCCGCCTCGACGACCAGCGGGACGAGGGTAAAGGTGCCGATCGGCCCAGTGTGACCGCCCGAGTCGGTCCCCTGGGCCACCAGGATGTCGGCACCGGCCCGGATAGCCGTCTCGGCATGGGCCGGCCGACCCACCAAGCTGACAATTAGAGACCCCTGATCGTGGGCCTGTTCGACAGCCCAAGTCGGCGACCCGACACCCAAAGCCAGAACCGGGATCCGATGGTCCATGGCAACGGCCAGCTGGTCGCGGGCGGTCTCCTCACTACGGACGAACCGGGACCGCATGCCGGGCAGCCCGTCATCGGGTACCCCATAGCGCTGGCGCATCGACGACACGAACTCGACGTGTTCCGGTGGCAGGGTCGACTCGATAGCCGACCGATCGTCACGCTCGGGCATTCCCGCCGGGATGACCAGATCCACACCCCATGGGAGGTCCCCGAGTTCGGCCTTCATCCGGCTGACCCCGGCCTCGATCTCGTCGGGGGTCTGACGTGTACAGCCCCAGATCCCGACGCCACCGGAGCGCGACACGGCGATCGCCACGTCAATCGACGACCCGAAGCCGAAGCCGAAAATCGAGTGGGAACACCCCAGCAGGTCCTGCACTCGGCCCATCGAACGAATCTAGCCGTCGGCCGAGAAGTTGGCCATATGGCTAAAGATGCGGTCACCACTCAACGAACAACTAGGTGAGCGACTCCACCACCACCGCCAAACCCCCTAGGCCAGATAGGCACAACAGGACCGGCCGGAACCATGTGGCATCCACCCAACGACGGACCGGCGGGGCGAGTGTGAGGCCGATGAGCGTCGAACCACACACCAGCGCCGTGCGACCCAGGTCGCCAGCCCGGACGTCACCCGCCGAGAACATCACGCCGAGGATCACCCCGGCGTTCACCATGTTCAGCGCCGACATGTTCGGACGGATCATCGACGGCGGCTGGTCGTGGTTCAGAATCATGAAGGCCGGACCGGGGAGGGCCGCCACCCTCGTCCCGAAGGCCACTAGGAGGCCGCAGATCGGATCGGTCCAGCGTCCGCGCGGCGGTGATGCCCCCACGGCGACCAGGACCACAGCCACTACCACCAGAAGGCCCACCGCCAACTTCAGGTCCTGGTCCGAGAAGGTGGAAGCTGAGATCTGTCCGGCCACCACGCCGATCGGCATGCCCAGAAGGCACCGGCCGAGGACGCCCCGATCCACGCCATGCCACTCGCGGACCAGATGGCGGGTCCCCACGAGGAGCCCACCGACCATGAGGGGAAGGGGCATGAAGTCCGGGTCGACGGCTACCAGTGCCGGGCCGGCGATCAGCGCGATGCCGAACCCCGCGGCTGCCTGGGCCAGGGAGCCGGCGACCACGGCGACCACGACCACCAGAACCTCCAGCCAGCCCACCGGGCGACCATACCCGGCCCGATTCAGCGGTTAGCCGGACGGCTAACGTCGGCGGTCCACGGCCCATGTCCACCCGAAGGGAGACCCTCATGCGAGCAGCCGTCCTACACGAAGCCCCCGGTGACCTCGTCGTCGAGGACCTGACAGTCGCTGAACCAGTCGGACGGGAAGTACTGATCCGCACGAAGGCGTCGGGTCTCTGCCACAGCGACCTCCACGTCATCGAAGGCCTCCTGCCCCTGCCGTCGCTGCCCGCGGCACTCGGCCACGAGGCCTCGGGCATCGTGGAGGCCGTTGGACCCGACGTCACGGCGTTCGCCCCCGGCGACCACGTCATCACCTGCCTGACCCAGTTCTGCGGAGTGTGTCCCGAATGCCATGCCGGCCGGGTGTTCATCTGCCCGAACCGTCACGGTTTGGCCCGGGGACCAGAGTTGCCTCCGACCCTCTCGCTTGGAGACACCCCGGTGCTGCCCATGACCGGGCTCGGTGCGTTCGCCGAGCAGATGCTGGTGCACGAGAACGGAGTGGTAGCTATCGACCACTCCGTACCCTTCGACGTTGCCGCCCTCATCGGGTGTGCGGTCATGACCGGGGTGGGCTCGGCCGTAAACGGCGCCCGCATCCGGCCCGGAGAAACAGTCGCCGTCATCGGCTGCGGTGGCATCGGCCTCAACATCGTGCAGGGATGTCGCCTGGCCGGAGCCGGACGGATCATCGCCGTGGACCTCAACGCCGAGAAGCTAGATGCGGCTCGCGGCTTTGGCGCCACCGACGTGATCGACGCCTCGGCGGACGACCCGGTAGCCGCCGTGCACGCCCTGACCGGAGGCGGCGTGGACGCCGCCTTCGAGGCCATCGGGCTCACGACCACCGCTGATCAGGCATTGGCCATGATCCGACCGGGACGCACCGCCTACCTCGTCGGCGTGCCTCCGATCGATAGTGCCATGTCGGTTCCAGGTGCCTTCATGGTCCTCCAGGCCAAGGGACTTCAGGGACTGTTCATGGGCAACTCCAACTTCAAGGTGGAAATGCCCAACCTGGCCCGCCACTATCTGGAGGGCCGCCTGGAACTGGACCGACTTGTCTCGGCCCACATCACCCTCGACGAGGTCAACGAGGGCTACGCCGAGTTGAAGGCTGGCGCAACCCTGCGCTCGGTCATCATGTTCGACTGACGGTCCGAAGCCGTCGGGACGATCAGCGCCCGGTGCCGAAGTCGGACAACGACCCAAGCAGGGTGGCCAGTCGGTCGATGACCAGATCGGCCTCGTCTCCAGGCTCGTTGTCGTCCAGTGCACCGCGGAACCGCACGGTGCCCATGCCCATGGCCCGGGCCCCAGCTACATCAGTCCGCTTCAAGTCGCCCACGTGGACCACGGTGGAAGGATCGTCTATGTCGAGGCCCTCGAGGACTGCTCGGAAGATGGCTGGGTTCGGCTTGTAGACGCCCACCTCGTCCGAAAATGCGGCGAAGGTCACGTGTTTGAGGATCCCATGCTCTTTGAGATACGTCCTGAGGTGCCGTCCTACCGCCAGGTTCGTGTCGGAAACGATCCCGACGGCGACACCAGCCCCCGCCACGGCGGACACGACGTCCGCCGCATCGAGCACGGGTATCACCTCCAAGCAGTAGGAGGCCCGGTCGAATGCATCGGCAAGCGCCTCCCGATCCCCACCGTCGATCCGGTCACCAAAGGCGGCGAAACACTCCGCGAGCGCCCGGTCCGGCCCATAGTGCCTACCCGCCCTCCACTCGGTCTCGAAGCGATCAGGAAGGATCGACAGGACGCCCCACAGGAGATCCTCTGGCACGGCGATATTCCGCGCTTCGATGACCTCCTGCCAGGACCGGCGTCGGATCTCCAGGCCTCCGGGGACGCTAGTGAGGAGGGTGTTCCAAAGGTCGAAGGTGACGGCGCGGATCGACACGATCCTGGTACCGATCCAATCCCGGAGTAGCGGCCGGATCAGGCCCGGCAGATGCCGTCGGCAACTGCAGCCGCTGCGACCGCCTCGGCCACCCGATACGGAACCGATTTGTCAAACACCGATGGCACAACAAACGATGGCTGGAGGTCGGTCGGCAGTACCGAATCGGCGATTGCCTCCGCCGCCGCCAACTTCATGTTCTCGGTCACGTCAGTGGCCCCGGCATCTAGGGCGCCCCTGAAGATCCCCGGAAAGGCCAGGACGTTGTTGATCTGGTTCGGATAGTCGCTACGCCCGGTAGCCATAACCGCGGCAAGTCCGTCGGCCTCCTCCGGGCGGATCTCCGGCTCCGGATTAGCCATGGCGAACACGATCGGCTCAGGATTCATGGTGCGCAGATCAGCAGCATCGATCAAGCCTGGGCCACTCAGACCCACGAACACGTCGGTGCCGGCCAGTACGTCCTGCAGAGTGCCCATCTTTCGATCTGGATTGGTGTGCTCGGCGAACCACTCCTTGGCCATGTTCAGGTTCTCGCGCCCCGTGTAAACCGCACCGGCACGGTCCACGCCGACGATCTCACCTACCCCCGCATCCAAAAGGATCCGACCCACGGCCACGCCAGCGGCTCCCATTCCGGCGATCACCACTGACAGGTCGCCGATTTCGCGTCCAGTCAGGCGACAGGCGTTCCATAGAGCAGCCAAAGTGACCACGGCAGTGCCGTGCTGGTCGTCGTGGAACACCGGAATGTCCAGTGCCTCGCGAAGGGCTTGCTCAACCTCGAAGGCAGCGGGCGCCGCGATGTCCTCCAGGTTGATCCCGCCGAAAGTGGGGGCGAGACGGATCACGGTGTCGATGATCTCCTGCGGATCGGTGACGTCCAAGCAGATCGGGAAGGCGTCAACGCCGGCGAACTCCTTGAATAGGAGGGCCTTGCCCTCCATCACCGGCATGGCGGCCGCCGGTCCGATATCCCCTAGGCCCAGCACCGCGGTGCCGTCGGTGACGACGGCCACCGTGTTCTTCTTGATAGTCAGGTCGTGAGCACGTCCTGGCTCCTCGTGGATGGCCATGCAGATCCGGGCCACCCCCGGCGTGTACGCCATTGACAGGTCATGCCGGTCGTTGACCTCGGCGAGGGAGACCACCTCGATCTTGCCGCCCTCGTGCATGTCGAAGGTCCGGTCGTGCCAGTGGAGGATCTCCACCCCGTCCTGGTCCTCGATGGCACTGACTACGGCTGCCGCGTGGTCCTCGTCGCGGCAGTTGACCACCACATCGTTAACCAACAAGTCACCCCGGACGTCGAAGCCGCCCATCGACATGATGTTGGCGCCCGCCTCGCCGATGGCCGTGGCTAGGCGGCCCAAGGTGTTGGGCACGTTGTCCAACGCCACCTGAAGGTGGATCGAATAGGCCGCGGTGGGGAGGAATGGCATCGTCCGAGCCTAGGAGTGACATGCCGGAACACCCCGATCGAAGCCAGTAGTCCTGCCACGGGCCGGGCTGGACCGAGTCAGGGACCCTCGTAGGGGAAGCCCAGGTCGGGAGCCGTGACCAGGGGCCGGAACTCGATCCCCTCCTCGCCGGCCGCCGCACCACACGTGCCGCCCCGGTCCACGATGGGGAGTACAGCCACCGCCTCAGCACCCAGCGCACGCACCACTGAGGCCGCCTCTAACGGCGAGGTCCCCCGAGTGACCGTGTCCTCGGTGATGACCACCCGGTCACCGGGGAGAAGGGCGCCGGCGAGGCGGCCCCCCACACCGTGGTCCTTGGACTCCTTGCGGATGCTGAACGACCGGAGGAACCGGCCACGGCTAGCTGCCACCGCGGCAATGCCAAAAGCTACCGGGTCAGCTCCCGCCGTTAGCCCGCCGATGGCGGTGATCGGACCAACCCCCTCGTTGGCCGCCGCGGCATCCAGCGCCTCGATCTCCACCAGCGCGGCGTCGGCCACCAACAGAATCCCCTCAGCCCGGCACGCCGTCTGCTTGGCGTCGCAGAACCAGGTGCTCTTTCGACCCGACTTGAGAGTGAAGTCCCCGGTCCTGATGGAGTGCTCCAGCAGGTGGGCGATTAGGGCGTCCCTGGTGCTCACGGTTCCATCCTGACCTGACCGGATCCGGTCACCAACTCGCCGATCACCCGGGCCGACCGATCGTGGGCAGCCAAGGTGGCCACCACACCATCTACGTCGATGCCAGGCACGACCAGCACCATTCCCAGCCCCATGTTGAACACCCGGTCCATCTCGTTATCGGACACGTCGCCCATGGCCTGTAGCTCCCGGAAGATCCGCGGCACCTCCCACGTTGAACGCCTGACCACCGCGTCCAACTTGTCGTCCATGACCCGCGACAGGTTGCCGGGCAGGCCTCCACCGGTCACGTGGGCCACGGCGTGGACCTCATGGTCGGCCAAGGCGGCCACCACGGCCGGGGCGTAGATCACGCTGGGTGCCAGCAGTTCGTCTGTCAGGGTGGTCCCGGCCCCGTCCCATGCCGGGTCGTTCAGGTCGCGACCGGCCACGTCGAAGACGAGGCGACGGGCCAGAGAGAAGCCGTTGGAACGGAGGTTGGGCGACTCGATCCCGACCAGCACGTCACCGACAACCGCCGCGCTGCCGTCCAGGACTGCATCGCGTTCGACTGCCCCCACAGCGAAGCCCACCAGATCGAACTGGTCGGTAGCCATAACCCCGGGATGCTCGGCCATCTCGCCCCCAATGAGGGCGCACTCCGCTTCGGCGCACCCCGCGGCGATGCCCGACACCAGCCCCTCCACGGCATCCGGGTCCAGCCGACCGACAGCGAGGTAGTCCAGGAAGAAGAGCGGTGCCGCACCCGCACACACCAGGTCGTCCACACACATGGCCACAAGGTCTCGTCCGATGGTGTCCAGCCGGCCGGTCTGACGGGCGATCTCGGCCTTGGTGCCCACCCCATCGGTGGCCGAAACCAGCAGGGGGTCCCGGTAGCCGGACCGGCCAATGTCGAACAAGCCGCCAAATCCCCCGATGTCACCGATGACCTCCGGCCGGTAGGTGCCGCGCACCAACGGACCGATCCGGCGCACCGCTTCTTCGCCTGCATCCAGGTCGACCCCAGCTGCCCGGTAGCTCTCGCTCGACCCGCCCTCCCCCACCGACGTCACGAGCCGCGCCCGAACAGGCGGTTAGCAGCCTCGGTAGGAAGCTCTGCTTCGTCATCGTCGCCCCGCATCGGCATGGTCCTCTCAGGAGCGGATATGCCCTCCGGTCCCTCCAGCACCGCCTTGGAGAGATTCACCGGAATCTCGATGGGGTAGGTCCCGGTCAGGCAGGCGTCGCAGAAGCCGGCACCCACCGTACCGGTGGCCTCCAGCAGGTGGTCCAACCTCAGATAGGTGAGGCTTTCCACCTCGAGGTACTCACGGATCTCGTCCACGGTGAGGTTGGCGGCCAGCAACTCGCCGCGGGTACCAGTGTCCATCCCGTAGAAGCAGGGCCAGCGGTAGGGCGGCGAGGAGACCCGCATATGGACCTCGGTCGCGCCCGCGTCGCGCAGCATCCGGACCATGGCCCGGGTGGTGGTGCCCCGCACGATGGAATCGTCGACCACAACCAGACGCTGACCCTCGATGTTGTCGCGCAGGGGGTTTAGTTTCATGCGCACCGCGGCGGACCGCAGGGCCTGAGTGGGTGCGATGAACGTACGCCCGATGTATCGGTTCTTAACCAGTCCCTGGCCGTACGGAATGCCGCTGGCCCGCGCGTAGCCCTCGGCGGCTGGGATTCCCGACTCAGGCACCCCCATGATCAGATCGGCGTCCACCGGAGCCTGAGCAGCCAATATCTCACCCATGCGAACGCGGGCATGGTGCACGCTCTGGCCGTAGAGGACGCTGTCGGGCCGGGCGAAGTAGACGAACTCGAACAGGCAGAGTCGCGGGTCGACGGCTTCGTCGTCGAATGGCCGTAGCGACCGCCAGCCGGTTTCGTCGATGACTACCACTTCGCCGGGGTCCAGCTCACGGACCATGTGAGCCCCGATCACGTCCAGAGCCGGCGATTCAGACGCCAGCACCCATCCGTTGTCGAGTCGACCGAGGCATAGCGGCCGGAACCCGTTCGGATCACGAACACCGATCACCCGCTCATGGTCGGCAATGACCAGCGAGAACGCCCCGTGCAACCGGGGCAGCACGGCGGTAAGGGCGGTGTCCATAGCCTCGGCTTGGGGGAGGTCCCCGTAGCGGGCTAGTTCAGTGACCAGTAGTTCGGCCATCAGATCGGTATCGGAGGTGACGGTGCCGGGCAGCATCCCGGCCTCGGCGGCTAGGTCCTCGGTGTTGACGAGGTTGCCGTTGTGGCCGAGTGCGAATTCGACGTCGTCCACGCCCCGGTAGACCGGCTGGGCATTACGCCACGTGCTGGACCCGGTGGTCGAGTACCTGGTCTGACCGATGGCCAGGTTGCCGGTCAGGGCGGCCAGCGTCCGATCGTCGAACGCGTTGGATACGAGGCCCATGTCCTTGACCACCGTCAGGGCCTCACCGTCGCTAACGGCCATGCCGGCCGACTCCTGGCCACGGTGCTGCAAGGCGTAGAGGCCTAGGTAGGTCAGATGGGCAACGGGTTGGCCGGGCGCGTACACCCCGAAAACACCACATGCCTCCCGAGGGGTGTCGTCATCCGCACCAGCCACCGGGAGGTTCCCCTGGTCGACAGCCGAACCGGTCATCGGTTCGTGGTGCCGGCGCCGAGGGCCTCGGGCAGTCGATCGCGGTGGGCGTGCCCTACGTCGTCGACGGCCACGTTGAGGAGACCCTTCACGATGAGGCGATCACCGGTGGCCAGGCCGATCCTGGTCGTAGGTACTCCAGCGGCCTCAGCGGCAGCCAGCACCTCTGTGAGGCGCTCCGGGTCGACGCAGCACACCACTCGGCTTGGCCCCTCGCCGAACAGGGCTCGGTGGTCGGGCACCCGGGCCACGTGGGCACCCACACCGGAGCGGGCCACCATCTCGGCCAAGGCTACGCCCAGCCCACCGGCTGATACGTCGTGCACGCCGTCTACCAGGCCGTTGACGACCAGCGATCGGACGAAGTCGGCCACCCGCTGGTGCAGGTCGAGGTTCAGCGGGGCCAACGAACCGCCGGGAGCTTCGTGGGCTGACCCCCAGAGAGACCCACCGAGGGAGACGTCGTCGGGACCCAACAGAACCAGTCGGTGCCCGTCCACCAGGGTGGCCCCAGGTGGGCGCCGATCCAGCGCGTCGACCACGCCGAGCAGACCGATGACCGGCGTGGGGTCGATGTCGGTACCGGCCGACTCGTTGTACAGGCTGACGTTTCCGCCGATGACCGGCGTACCGAAGGCCTCACAGGCCTCGGACATCCCGTCGACGGCCTCAGAGAGCTGCCACATGACCTCAGGGTGCTCGGGGTTTCCGAAGTTCAAGCAGTTCACGACGGCCAACGGTCGGGCCCCGACGCAGGCGAGGTTCATGATCGACTCGGCCACTACCTGGGCCGTTCCCCCACGGGGGTCGACCGCACACCAGCGGTGGTTGCCGTCGGTGGTCATGGCTAGGGCCCGTCCAGTCTCAATCCCGGTAATGGGATGGCGAAGCTTGAGCACCGAGGCGTCGTCACCCGGACCGATCACGGTATTCAGGAACAGTTGGTGGTCGTACTGGCGATACACCCAGGCCGGATCGACCAGTAGGTCGAGGAGGTCGGCACCGGGATCAGTCGGAGCGGCCAAGTCGTCGGCAGTAGGGCCACGAGGCTCGGCCGGTGCGGCACAGGGGCGGTCGTAGAGCGGAGCGTCCTCATGGAGCGAGACAGCAGGAACCTCGGCCAGCACCTCGCCGTCGAACCCGTCAAGGATCCGTAGGGCACCACCCTCGGTGACCCGGCCGATCACAGTCGAGGCCACCTCCCAGCGTTCACAGATGGCCAGCACCCGGTCGAGTCCCTCGGGCTCGACGATGGCCAGCATCCGCTCCTGGGACTCACTGGTCATGACCTCGTGGGCCTCCATACCGGGCTCGCGCCGCGGCACGGCCGACACGTCGACGTCCATACCCATGCCGCCACGCGATGCCGTCTCACTGGTGGCGCACGTCAGTCCGGCACCACCTAAGTCTTGGATGCCGACGACCAGACCCTCATCTAGAAGCTGAAGACACGCCTCGATGAGGCGCTTCTCCTCGTAGGGGTCACCCACCTGCACACTGGGCCGCTTGTCGCCATCGTCGTCGGCCGAGAAGCCAGCCGAAGCCAGCACACTGACCCCGCCGATGCCATCGCGACCGGTACTTGAGCCCAGCAGGACGGCGAGGTTGCCCACTCCGGAGGCCTGTCCGAGGACCAGACGCTCGATGGGTAGGACGCCGAGGCAAAGCACGTTGACCAGCGGATTGCCCTGATAGGTACGGTCGAAGACCACCTCACCACCAACAGTCGGCACGCCCACCGCATTGCCGTAACCCGACACACCAGACACCACGCCTTCGGCGATCCACCGACTACGAGGATCGTCCAACTGCCCAAAACGCAGCGGGTCCATCAGGGCGATAGGCCGAGCGCCCATGGTGAATATGTCGCGCAGAATGCCACCAACCCCGGTAGCCGCCCCCTGGTAGGGCTCAATGGCCGACGGGTGGTTGTGGGACTCGATCCGGATAGCCGCCGCGATGCCATCGCCTACGTCGACCACACCGGCGTTCTCACCCGGACCAACAAGAACCCACGGGGCCTCGGTGGGTAAGCGCTTCAGGTGGATACGGCTGCTCTTGTATGAACAATGCTCGGACCACATGACCGAGTACATGGCCAGTTCCAAGCCGTTGGCCGGGCGATCCAGGATCGAGTCGATCCGCTCCGCCTCATCGTCGGTGAGTCCGAGGGCTCGGTGGAGGGACTCGCTCACGTCGGGCACCGTAGTCCCCGACGACAGCCCGTCAGGCAACCTCCCAAATGCCCGCAGATGAGTTCAGCAGGGCCTCCTATACCGCATTGTTAGAACCTGATTTGACCCAAAAAAAACTACGAATCTGTATACGTAGATCCCTGTATAAACCGCAGTAATGCTGAACCCATTGAGGGACGATGTAATAATTAATAGGATCGTTCTGGAACCTTCCCTATCTAATCGACCACTTGAGGGAAACCAAGAAAGAGGTACGTGCGATGACACGCCCGAAGATGACCAATGCCGAAAAAGCCGAGGTGGCCGGGGTCCGTGAGTACCTCAAGGCCCTGGAGCAGAACGCCCCCCGTCGGGGACGCAAGCGCACTCCCGAGAGCGTGGACCGCCAGATTGCTGCGATCGACGCCCAAATGGCCGAAGCCACCGTCACCAAGCGCCTGGACCTGATCCAGCAGCGCATGGACCTCGAGGCCGAAAAGGAGGCACTGGCCACCGCTGGCATGATCGACATGACGGTACTGGAGCGCAACTTCGTGCAGCACGCCGCGGCCTACGGCAGCCGCCGGAACATCTCCTACGCCGCGTGGCGGGAAGTGGGCGTCTCGTCAGCAACCCTCAAGGCTGCCGGGGTGCGACGCAGCAGATAGCCCCGAGAGCCAGCCTCAGGCCGCGACGACCGGCGAAGAACCCAGTAGCGAGGAGATGAGCACCTCACCGTCAATGCTGCCCAGCAACTCATCACAGGCTCGCTCCGGATGGGGCATCAACCCAACCACGTTGCGTTCCTCGTTGCACACCCCGGCGATGTCATCCACCGACCCATTGGGGTTGTCCACATAACGCAGGACGATCCGGTCTTCGTCCCGAAGCCGGGCCAGGGTCTCGACATCGCACGTATAGTTGCCCTCGAAGTGGTTGATGGGCACTGAGAGTTCGGCACCAAAAACTGCCCGACAGGTCAGAACAGAGTCGATGGAATCCACTCGAAGCGCCGTGGGCTGGCACAGAAACTTCAGGCCGCTGTTCTTCTGGAGGGCACCGGGCAACAACCCGGCCTCGGTCAGTACCTGAAAGCCATTGCAGATGCCGACCACTGGCCCACCGTCGGCAGCGAATCGGGTGATGGCACCCATCATGGGCGAGAAACGGGCAATCGCACCGGGCCGCAGGTAGTCGCCGTGGGCGAACCCGCCGGGCACGATCACTGCGTCCACCCCAGCCACATCATCGTCCGCATGCCAGAGGAGGCGTCCCTCTCCTCCCAGCCGCTCCACGGCGGTCACGGCATCCATTTCGCAGTTGGTACCGGGGAAGACCACGACCCCAACCGTCGTCGACATCAGGCATCGAATCCGTCGTCAACAAGGGTCACCGTCACCGTGGCGTCCTCGATAACCGGGTTGGTCAGAAACGAGGAACACAGATCCTCAGACCGGGACGTCGCCTCGACCTCGTCGGTCGCCTCGATGGTGAACCGGACCGTCTTTCCGACTGTCACCCCCACTACGCCGTCGTATCCGAGGGCGGGCAGGGCCCGCTCGATCGTCGCCCCGGCCGGGTCGGCGATGCCACCCCTCAACCGCACATCCACCAGAACGTCATACCTCACAACCAGCACCTCATGATCCGTACCCCGTCTCCATCTGCCTTCGGTGCCCGTCGAATCTGTTCACGCGCCCACCCCAGGCCAGTCGGCGAACAACCGGCCGGTGATGCGTTCGTAGGCCTCCACATACCGAGACGAGGTGGCCGACACCACTTCGTCGGGCAGCGGCGGAGGCGGTGGCTGCTTGTCCCAATCCAGACCCTCGAGGTGGTCACGGACAGGTTGCTTGTCGAATGACGGAGGGGTGGCCCCCGGCGCCCACCCCTCGGCGGGCCAGAACCTCGAGGAGTCCGGGGTGAGGACTTCATCGGCCAGCACCAGGCGGCCGTCAACCATGCCGAACTCGAACTTGGTATCGGCGATGATTATCCCCCGCTCGGCAGCCCACTTAGCACCCCGCAGGTAACAGGTGATCGATGCATCCCGGGCCGCCTCGGCCACCTCGGTGCCCACCAGGTCGACGGCCTCGGCGTACGAGATGTTGACGTCGTGGCCCTCGTCGGCCTTGGTGGACGGAGTGAAGACCGGCTCGGAAAGACGGCTGGCCTCGAGGAGGTCGTCGGGCATCGGTGTGCCGTGCATAGTCCCCGAGGAGCGGTACTCCTTCCATGCCGAACCGGTGATGTAGCCCCGGACTATGCACTCGATGGGCAACATCTCGGCCTTGTGGCAGAGCATGGTGCGCCCGGCCAGACCAGCCAGCACGTCGTCCTCGCTGCCGATCGCGCTGCCCAGGACCTCACCGAGATCGGCGGTGTCCGTGGAGATGAGGTGACCGTCCACCAGGTCGGCAAACTGCTCGAACCAGAAGGCAGTCATCGCAGTGAGCACCCGACCCTTGTCCGTTATGGGTTCGGCCATCACGACGTCGAAGGCCGAGATGCGGTCCGAGGTGACCATCAGTAGACGGTCGTCACCGGCTTCGTAGATGTCTCGCACCTTCCCCGAGTGGAGATGGGGAAGCGGGATTTGGGGCGACATGTGACTCCGGCCGGCGACGGGAACTAGAGGATCGGTTCGGGATCGTAGGCGGCGGCCTGTGGGTGGGCGGCCACCACCGCGGCTACCCGTTCGACCACTGCCGAGACCTGGGCCGAGGCGTTGCCGACGAGGCCCGACCGGTCATCCAAGAGCCCGTCCAGCGTTGTCCGATCCAGCAGCAGACGATCATCAGCGGACAGCCGATCCAACAGATCGGTCTCGGAAACACCCTGGTCCCGGCGGGCCAGAGCGGCGTCCACCGCGTGAGCCTTGATGACCTCGTGGGCCTCCTCGCGACCCATGCCGGCCTGGACTGCGGCCACCAGCACCCGAGTGGTGGCCAGGAACGGTAGGTACTGTCGGAGTTCGCGTTCCACGACTGCCGGGTAGGCACCGAACTCGTCCAGCACCGTCAGGAAGGTCTGGAACAACCCGTCGGCGGCCAGAAAGGCGTCAGGCAGGGCGATACGGCGCACCACCGAACAGCTCACATCGCCTTCGTTCCATTGGTCGCCGACCAGACCACCGACCATGGCCAGGTGGCCACGTAGCACGACCGCTAGGCCGCCGACCCGCTCACACGAGCGGGCGTTCATCTTGTGGGGCATGGCCGAGGACCCGACCTGCCCGGGACGAAAGCCCTCTGTGGCCAACTCGTTGCCGGCCATCAGGCGGATGGTGCGGGCGAGGTTGGCCGGGCCCCCCGAAGTCTGGACGAGTGCCGAAACCACGTCGAAGTCCAGCGACCGCGGATACACCTGCCCCACCGAGTCCAGGACCCGTTCGAAGCCGAGGTGGCTGGCCACCAACGACTCGAGGCGATCCAGCTTGGCGGCATCACCGTCGAATAGGTCCAACTGGTCCTGCTGGGTGCCGACCGGCCCCTTGAGCCCCCGCAGCGGGTAGGCAGCAAGCAGGTCGGCCACCCGGCGGTGGGCGACCAGCAACTCCTCGGCCGCTGTGGCAAAGCGCTTGCCCAGCGTGGTGGCCTGGGCAGCAACGTTGTGACTACGACCCACCATGACCAGCCCGTCGTATTCAGCAGCCAGGCGGGCCAGACGGGCCAGGGTGGCCACTACCCGGTCGCGGACCACCTCGAGGCTGCGCCGTACCTGGAGCTGTTCAACGTTCTCTGTGAGGTCCCGTGACGTCATTCCCTTGTGGACGTGCTCGTGGCCAGCCAGGGCACAGAACTCCTCGATCCGAGCCTTGACGTCGTGTCGGGTAACCCGTTCCCGTTCACGGATCGAGTCGAGGTCGACCCGGTACACCACCGACCGATGGTCGTCGACCACGCCGTCGCCGATGTCCACGCCCAGCTCCTGTTGGGCCTCCAGCACCGCGATCCAGAACTCGCGTTCCATGACGACCTTGGCCTCCGGGGTCCACAGATCGGCCATGGGCCGGCTTGCGTAGCGGGAGGCGAGAACGTTCTCCATGAGCGAGATCCAGCGGGGTTCGGGGTCTACTTCGGAACCATCTCGGCGCGATGCGTCTCGAGTTCGGCCACGAGCACCGGATCGTTCACAGCAAGCATCTGGACGACCAGTAGGGCGGCGTTCATGGCTCCGTCCACGGCCACGGTGGCCACCGGGATCCCCTTGGGCATCTGAACGGTGGCTAGCAGTGAATCCCAGCCATTGATGGCGCCACCCGAGAGAGGCACCCCGATGACGGGGAGTGTGGTGTGGGCGGCGGCCGCCCCGGCCAGGTGGGCCGCCATGCCGGCTCCGCAGATGACCGCCTGATAGCCGGCGCCGCGGGCCCCGGAGATGAACTCCGACACCAACGCCGGGCTGCGGTGAGCCGACATGACCCGTACGTCAGCCTCTATCCCGTAGCGCTCGAGGGTCGCCGCAGCGGGTGCCATCTTGTCGCTGTCGTTCGGCGAGCCCATCAGCACCGCCACCTTGTAACCCATGTCCTGCTCCTAGTTGCTTCTACCACCGGTAACTGCCGGTACCACTGGATTCTGGCCGCTATCGGCCCGTCGATGAGGACGCGATGTCCGTCCGATGCTGCATTCCAGGCCACGAAAGCCTCGACACCGCCTCGTAGGCACGCATTTGCGCCTCGACGACCGTCGGACCCTGGCCGGTAACGGCTAGCACCCGACCCCCGGCCGTGACCAACCGTTCCCGGTCGCCAGTCACCCCGGCGACAAAAACCGTTACCCCGTCCACAGCCGACGCCTCCTCCAGTCCATCGATTGGATCACCGGTCCGAGGTGCTGTCGGATAGCCCTCGGATGCGCAGACCACGGCCAAGGCTGCTCCGTCATCGCAGGTCGGGGTTGTCCCTGCAAGGTCTCCGCCAGCTGCTGCAGCCAGCAGGATGCCCAGGTCACTGGTCAGCCTCGGCAGCACCACCTGGGTCTCCGGGTCACCGAAGCGGACGTTGTACTCCAGCACTCGGGGGCCGGTCGGGGTGAACATCAGCCCGCAGTAGAGGACACCCCGGTAATCGATCCCCCGGGCCCGCAAGGCGGCCAGCGTGGGTCGCACGGCCCTATCCATGAGGTCGTCTACTGCATCGTCGGTAGCCATCGGAACCGGCGAGTAGGCGCCCATGCCCCCGGTGTTGGGTCCGGCGTCGCCATCACCGAGCCGCTTGAAGTCTTGGGCGGGGGCGAGGGCGACAGCGTCGGTCCCGTCGCACACGGCCAGCACCGAAAGCTCGGGACCGGTCAGACCCTCCTCAATGACCAAAGTCCGGCCGGCGTCACCGAAGGCCTCCCCGGAAAGGTACGTGCGTACTGCATCGACGGCCTCGGCCCGGTCGGTGGTGACCACCACGCCCTTGCCGGCCGCTAGACCGTCGGTCTTGACAACAAACAGGTCGCCCATGGTGTCCAGGAAGGCCAGCGCCTCGACCTCGTCGGTGAACGTCCCGTGGGCGGCGGTCGGGACTCCGGCATCGACCAGGACGTCTTTCATCCACGCCTTGGACCCTTCCAACCGGGCACCATCGGCTCCCGGTCCGAAGACCAGCCGTCCGGCGGCCCGTAGGCGATCGGCGAGGCCTGCGACTAGTGGTGCCTCGGGACCGATCACGAATAGGTCGGCCTCGACCTCTTCTGGAGGAGTAGCGACCGAACCGGGGATGCCCGGATTGCCGGGGGTAACCACCACGTCATGGTGGCGACCCAGCACGTGAGCAAGGGCGTGCTCGCGCCCTCCGGACCCGACGACGCAGACCTGCATCCGGCTCTTCGGCTCCGTGTCCGGCCTGCTCAGGCGGCGAACCGCAGGACCTGATGTCGACCCGGTCCGACGCCAACCATGTCGACGGGCACACCGACCTGTTGCTCGATGAAGGACAGGTAGTCCTCGGCCTCGGGGGGAAGTTGCGACCGCTCGGTGATCCCGGTGAGGTCGACCCCCCAGCCGGGAAGGTCCTCGTAGAGCGGGGTAGCCCGGTGTAGTACCGACTGGTGGTACGGCAGTTGGTCGTGACGTTGACCGTCGGCCTCGTAGGCCACGCAGACCCGGATGGTCTCGAGTCGGTCGAGCACGTCGAGTTTGGTGATGGCCAGCTCGGACAGGGAGTTGACCCGAGCGGCATAGCGAAGCATCACGGCGTCCAGCCACCCGGGCCGGCGGCGGCGACCAGTATTAGTGCCGTACTCGTGGCCAACATCGACGAAGTGGTCACCCACTTCATCGAACAATTCCGTGGGGAACGGACCGGCGCCCACCCGAGTGACGTAGGCCTTGGCGATACCGATCACCCGGTCGATGTCACGCGGCCCGATACCGGCTCCGGTGCAGGCTCCACCGGCCACCGGGTTCGAGGAGGTGACAAAGGGGTAAGTGCCGTGGTCGAGGTCCAGGAAGGTGGCCTGGGCGCCCTCCATGAGAACCCGCCCTCCACCGTCCAGTTCATCGTGGACGAGACCGACAGCGTCGCAGATGTGTGGAGCGAGCCGGGGGGCACAGCGGCCTAGGTACTCCTCGGTGACCTCGTCGGCGTCGACGGGCAATCGGTTGAAGACACGGGTCAGCACCTTGTTGGTGTATTCCAGTGCGGCGCGGAGCTTCTCGCGGAACATCTTCTCGTCGAGGAGGTCCTGGACACGGATGCCGACCCGCATGGACCGGTCGGCGTAAGCCGGACCGATGCCCCGCTTAGTAGTGCCCAGCTTGTTCTTACCCAGGTGACGCTCATGGAGAGCATCCAGTTCCTGGTGGTACGGAAGGATCAGGTGAGCATTGCCGCTGAGACGCAGGTTGGCCGTGGCCACGCCGCGGGACTCGAGCATGTCCATCTCGGCAAGCAAGATACGAGGATCAACCACCACGCCGTTGCCGATGACTGGCGTGACGTGCGGGTACAGGACACCACTGGGGACGAGTTGTAGGGCGAATGACTCACCGTCCACCACCAAGGTGTGCCCAGCGTTATGGCCGCCCTGGTAGCGAACGACCATCGACATTCCGCCAGCAACGAGGTCGGTGAACTTGCCCTTGCCCTCGTCGCCCCACTGCGTCCCGACAACGATGGTCGCGGGCACGGCACCTCTCCTGAATCGGGTCCCTTACGGGCCAATCCTATCCTCCCCGGCGACCTACCGATCTCGTCGTTTCAGTTACTGGCAGGTGGCTGTTAGGTCCTCACCACTGAACGATCGGATACCGATCCTGAGCGTCTACCGCGCAGGATCTAGGGTTTCCCCAACCTCCTGTGGACAATCCCCGATCCGTAGTGGAGACAAGGGCTCGGCTGTGGACCGAAAGGCGTTCTCGCCGGCTCAAATCAAGTAGCTCCACTTCGGGAACTACTGGGAAAGCGCAGGTCAGCGGGTCCGGCGCCCCCGATAGATGGTGACGCTCTGGTTCATCGGCACGAGGTCCCGGCGGTACTGGCGATGCACCTCGGCGACCGCCTGGTCCCCTTCGGACCGGGTGGTGGCCAACTCTGCCTCCAAGTCCGCCACCTCGGCCTCGAGAGCTAATACCCGCTTCACGCCGGCGAGGTTGAGCCCCTCCTCGGTGAGTCGGGCGATCCGCAGCAGCAACGCGATATCGGCCTCGCTGTAGCGCCGGTTACCGCCGGTCGTGCGAGCCGGATCCACCAGACCCCTGCGCTCGTAGATCCGTAGGGTCTGGGGATGCATGCCAGCCAGCTCGGCGGCAACCGAGATGACGTAGACAGCCTGGTGGGGTCCGGGGCGGGGCAAGGTGTTCATGACGTCTCCTCCTCGATTCTGTCAGGCGACGGATCCTCATGTGTCCGTGGACGAGTCATGGCCTCGGCTAGCGCCTCGACGGCCGCCCTCTCGGCATCGGTGGGGTCAGCGGGCACGTCTACCTCGATGCTGGCCAGCAGGTCACCAGTGCCACCCTTGGCGGGGACACCCCGCCGCTTGACCCGGAAGGTCTGGCCGCTGCGAGTGCCAGCCGGGACCTTGAGCGTCACCGTCCCGCCCTCCAGCAGCGGTACCTCGATCTGGGCACCCAGCACCGCCTGCGGGTAGGAGATCGGCACCGAGACCGTGAGGTGTCGGCCACGGCGACCGAACCGCCCATCGGAATCCACAGCTACCACGACGAATAGGTCGCCATCGGGCCCACCCCGACCCGGTTCGCCTCGGCCCTTGATTCGAATTCGCTGGCCATCGTCCACACCGGCAGGGACCCGAACCTTCACCTCCCGAGGTCGACGCTCCATGCCCGAGCCCCGACATGGTGCGCACGGGTCCTCGATGTGGTGACCCCGACCACCACACTGGCCACAAGGTCGACTGAACGAGAAGGGGCCCTGGTCCTCGGCCTGCACGCCACGGCCTCCACACGACGAACAGGGCATTGGGCGGGTTCCCGGGCGGGCGCCATTGCCCGAGCAAGTACTACAGGCGGCATCGCTGACCAGATGAACCGACGTGGTGACGCCATTGACCGCCTCGGTGAATGAGAGGGTCAACCGGGTCTCCAAGTCGGCACCGCGCTGGCCACGGCCACCGCCACCATGACCACCACGAAACATTTCACCGAACAGGTCGCCGAGGTCGAACCCGCCGCCCGGAAAGCCTCCGGGGCCCGGACCGCCACTGAACCCCCCCATGGGGCCCATCTGCCGTACCTGGTCGTACTCGGCCCGCCGAGCCTCGTCGCCCACCACGTCGTAGGCAGCCGACACCTCCTTGAACCGGGCCTCGGTGGCCTGGTTGCCGGGGTTAGCATCGGGGTGAAGTTGACGGGCCAACTTCCGGTAGGCCCGGGTGATGTCCTTTCCTGACGCATCCTTCGAGACGCCGAGCGTCGCGTAGTAGTCCTTTTCGAACCACTCGCGCTGCGCGGTCATCGGAGGCTCCTCGTCGGGATCGTGACAGAGCGCACCGGCTGATGCGTCAGCCCCGTACCCGGACCATGGCCGGACGGAGAACTCGGCCATCCCACGCGTAACCGCGTCGCAAAACCTCGACGACCACCTGCCCGGTGTCGTCGCCGTCGTCGGCCGGCTCGTGGAAGACCGCTTCGTGTCGATTGGGATCGAACGGTTCGTCCACCGGATCGAGCACCTCGAGTCCGGCGGACTCCAGAATCTGGGCTAGGGATGCTCGGATGGGGGCCACGTCGTCTGCACCATGCTCGAGGGCCAGATCGCAGGCGTCGAACACCGGCAGCAGCTTTTCAGCCAATTCTCCCCGTGCCCGGCCACCCACCTCGACGGTGCGACGGTCGGCCTGCCTCCGGTAGTTGGCGAACTCGGCCTTCATCCGCTGGAGGTCCAGAAGGTGCCCGTCACGCTCTGCCTCAAGAGCAGCCATGACATCCAACACCGGGTCACCGGCCTCATGGGTCTCGCCGGGGTCGCCACAAACGGAAGCCTCCGAGCCGTCGGATGCCTCCGGATGGGTCTCGCCGGGGTCATCACCAACGGAAGCCTCCGAGTCGTCGGGTGCCTCCTTTGGGGCGCCAGCTGTCGGAGAGGAGACGCCGGTCGACGAGCTGGTGTCAGTCGGCCCGGCAGCCGTGGTATCGGAGTCGTCGGAGCCGGAACTGGGGCCGTCGACGGCCGGTTCGCTCATGACTCGTCGACGATCTCGGCGTCCACGACGTCATCATCGGACCCACCCTCAGCACCTCCGCCGGCTGCGGCCGACTCGGCCTGCGCGGCCTCGTAGAGTCGCTGCCCGAACTCCTGGCTGGCCGCCATGAGCGCCTCGGTAGCCGTCCCGATGACCTCGACGTCGTTGTCGACTAGGGCCTTCTTCAAGTCCTCCAGCTTGCCGGTGACGTTGGTGGTCTCATCCTCGGTGAGTTGGTCACCCTGGTCGGCTAACAACTTCTCGGTCTGGTACACGAGGTTGTCGGCGTTGTTGCGCACTTCGGCCTCGGCCTTGCGCTGGCGATCCTCATCTGCGTGGGACTCGGCGTCACGCACCATCTGGTCGATGACGTCCTTGCCCAGCGAAGACTGGCCGGTGATGGTCATGGACTGCTCGTTGTCGGTCGCCCGGTCCTTTGCCGACACGTGAACGATGCCGTTGGCGTCGATGTCGAAGGAGACCTCGATCTGTGGGGTGCCTCGGGGGGCCGGCGGGAGTTCGACCAGCTGAAACTTGCCCAGAGTCTTGTTGAATTGCGACATTTCGCGTTCACCCTGCAGTACGTGGATCTCCACCGACGGCTGGCCATCCTCGGCGGTGGTGAACACCTCCGACTTTTGGATCGGGATGGTGGTGTTGCGCTCGATGAGTCGGGTCATGACCCCACCCTTGGTCTCGATGCCCAGCGACAGCGGAGTGACGTCTAGCAGGAGGACATCCTTGACCTCGCCGACCAGCACGCCGGCTTGGACCGCGGCGCCGATGGCCACTACCTCGTCCGGGTTGACGTTCTTGGACGGGTCGCGGCCGGCGATCTCCTTGGCTAGGTCGACGACCGCGGGCATCCGAGTGGAACCACCGACCAGGATCACGTGGTCCACCTCCCCCTTGGAGAGGCCGGCGTCCTTCACGGCCTGTTCGAACGGGGCCCGACAGCGAGCCAGTAAGTCAGTGGTGAGCTCGTGAAACTTCGCCCGGGTCAGGGTGTAGTCGAGGTGCAGAGGTCCGGAGTCCGTCGCCGTGACGAATGGCAGATTGATCTGGGTCTGTTGGACCTGGGACAACTCGATCTTGGCCTTCTCAGCAGCCTCCTTGAGGCGCTGCGCGGCCATGGCGTCCGCACCCAGGTCGACACCGTGATCATTGCGGAACGAGGTGACGAGCCACTCGATGACGGCGTCGTCCCAGTCGTCGCCGCCGAGGTTGGTGTCCCCGTGGGTGGCCTTGACCTCGAAGACGCCGTCACCGATCTCCAGCACCGATACGTCGAACGTGCCGCCACCAAGGTCGAACACCAGGATCGTCTGTTCGGATTCGTCCTTGTCGAGGCCGTAGGCCAGTGCGGCAGCCGTCGGCTCGTTGATGATACGCAGCACCTCTAGGCCCGCGATCTGGCCCGCTTCCTTGGTGGCGGTGCGCTGGGCGTCGTCGAAGTAGGCAGGCACGGTGATGACGGCCTGGTCGACGGTGGTCCCCAGGTAAGCCTCGGCGTCGCGCTTGAGCTTCTGAAGCGTGCGGGCCGAGATCTCCTGCGCGGTGTAGTCCTTGCCGTCGACATCCTGGGACCAGCTGGTGCCCATGTGACGCTTGACAGACCGGATGGTGCGCCCGGGGTTGGTGATGGCCTGTCGTTTCGCCACCTCGCCGACCAGCACCTCGCCGTCCTTGGCGAACGCCACCACCGACGGGGTGGTGCGCGAGCCCTCAGCATTGGCGATGACGACAGGGTCGCCACCCTCCAGCACGCTGACGACCGAGTTGGTAGTTCCGAGGTCGATGCCCACGGCCTTGCCCATGATTGATACTCCTTGTTCCTGTCGCGTTCCTGTTTTGCATCTCGGGGCGGGTGGACCCCGTCGGCCCGGGTGGGGGAGGGTTCCCGGGACCGACGGTGCAGGCTATGGACTGCCTGTCATGGCACCACCCTTCATTGCTGTACTCCACTATAGAAAGTTGAGTGGGGTATTAGCAACTTCTGATACGAATTTCCCCAAACCCCGGAAATCTCATCCAGTACGGTGGCCAAATGCCCACCCTGATCCTTCTCCGGCACGGCCAGAGCACCTGGAACGCCACCAACCAGTTCACGGGCTGGTACGACTGCAACCTCACCCCCCAGGGTGAAGCCGAGGCCCGGACCAGCGCTCACCTATTGGCCGAAGCTGGGCTGCTCCCCGACGTGGTCCACACCTCCCTCCAGCTCAGGGCCATCCGCACCGCGGAACTGACCCTCGCTGAACTGGGGCGGTCGTGGATCCCGGTTCGCCGAGACTGGCGCCTCAACGAGCGGCACTACGGTGACCTCACTGGCCTCGACAAGGCTGAGACCCGCGAGCGCCACGGTGCTGAACAGCTACAGGCATGGCGGCGGGGCTATACCACCCCACCGCCACCCATCTCGGACGACAACCCCTTCAATCCCAATGGAGACGTCCGCTACGCCGACATTGAGCCGCCGCTGACCGAGTGCCTGGCCGACGTGGTGGCACGGATCCTCCCCTACTGGGACGCTGCCATCGCTCCAGACCTCCTTGCCGAGCGAACCGTGCTGGTGGCTGCCCACGGCAACAGCCTGAGGGCCCTGTGTAAGGAACTGGATTCCATCTCCGACAACGACATCACCGACCTGAACATCCCCACCGGAACCCCCCTGCGCTACGAATTGGACGACGACCTCAAGCCAGTCGAAGCCAAGGCTGTCCTTGAACGCTCGCTGGACCCCGAGACCGCGCGGGACGCCGCCGAGGCCGTGGCCCGTCAGGCCGGCTAAACGGACGAGTGAGCACGACCCGACGAACAGGCGGCCAGTAGTCTCCGGTCGCCATGACTGACACCGCTGCAAACAACGAGACCGCCCGCCGGCTCCGCCCCAACCATGCCGTCATCGGGCTCGGGGTACTGGTTGCCCTGTTCACCGCAGCATCCGGTGTGGCCTCGGTGGTCAACGAGTTCCACGACGACTCACTGATCACCCGTGAGGTGTTTGCCAACGTCCCGGGCTCGTTGAAACTGGCCTTCTACTCGGTCATTCCGCTCCTGATCATCTACGGGGCTGTCCTGTTCTCATACCGCGTCCAGAACTGGCAGCGGGGTGTCCCCGACGACCGCTCTACCAAGCCGGCTAACGCCAAGCGGCGGTTCGGCGACTTCCGATCCGGCGTCTACATGCAGACCCTGCTGCGCGATCCCGCAGCCGGTGTCATGCACGCCCTCATCTACTTCCCGTTCCTGATCCTGATGGCAGTGACCACGGTCCTGGAGATCAACCACCAGGTCCCGGAGGGAATGAAGTTCCTACATGGTGACGTCTACCGGGCCTACACCGCCGTAGGCGACATCGCCGGCGTGCTCTACCTGGTCGGCGTGGTGTGGGCCATATTGCGGCGGTACGGCCCTCGCCGGTTCCGGCCATACCGCATCCGCATCAAGTCCAAGCCCGAACACGCTGCAGTACTTGTCATCTTCCTGGCCATCGGGATTACCGGCTTCGGTGCCGAAGCATTCCGCATCGCCCTACAGGACGCCACTGCTGGCGGCTACGGAACCAACCCCGAGACCTGGTCAGTGATCGGATACCCGCTCGCCATGGCTATCGGCGAGGCCGACTGGCTGGTTGACGATGTGGCGGGCTGGCACCAGGGCTGGTGGATTGCCCACGTGGCCTCCTTCATGGCCTTCCTGGCCCTGCTGCCCATCACCATGATCCGACACATGTTCACCTCGCCGCTGAACATGTACCTGAAGGACCGGTCCCGCCCCAAGGGCGCAATGAAGCCGATGCCGGACCTCATGGAAACCGAGTTGGAGAGCTTCGGCGCGGCAACCATCGAGGACTTCACCTGGAAGCAACTGCTGGACACCGACTCGTGCACCATGTGCGGCCGCTGCACCAGCGTCTGTCCGGCCCACGCCACTGGCAAGCCGCTGGACCCCCGTGAGATCGTGCTCAAGACCGGCGAGATCATGGCCGCCACCGGTGACCCGAAAGTATCTCCCCCCATTGGAACCGACGCCGAAATCACCGTGCCTGCAAACTGGATGTTCGACCGCATCACCAACGACGAGTTGTGGGCGTGTACCTCATGCAGGGCCTGCGACGAGAACTGTCCAGTCAACATCGAGATCCTGGACAAGATCCTGGATATGCGGCGCTACCTGTCGCTGATGGAGTCGGACTTCCCCAGCGAGCTAGGTTCCGCCTACCGATCGATGGAGAACTCGGGCAACCCGTGGGGCTTGTCCCAGAGCGAGCGAGCCGACTGGGTGGGCGACCTAGAGGGCATCGAAGTGCTCGACGGTGGCGACCCGTTCGAGGCCGACTACCTCTACTGGGTGGGCTGTGCCGGCTCGTTCGACGACAAGAACAAGAAGGTGTCCCGGGCCATGGCCACGCTCATGCAGAGGGCCGGCGTGTCATTCTCGATCCTGGGCCCGTCAGAGATGTGCACCGGTGACCCAGCCCGACGGTCGGGCAACGAATACATCTTCCAGATGCTGGCCATGCAGAACGTAGAGACCCTTGACGGCATGGGCGTGAAGAAGATCGTCACCCAATGCCCACACTGCTTCAATACGCTCGCCAACGAATACCCCCAGTTGGGCGGCCACTACGAGGTGGTCCACCACAGCCAGCTTCTGGAGTGGCTGATCGCCGAAGGGAAGCTGGATATGAGCGAGGCCCGCCTGGACGAACGAGTCGTCTACCACGACTCCTGCTACCTAGGTCGCCACAACGACGTGTACTCGTCGCCCCGAAACGTCATCGGCAGCCTGGCCGGCATCGACCTCGTGGAGGCCGACCGCCAGGGGACCAAGGGTATGTGCTGCGGGGCGGGCGGCGGCCGGATGTTCATGGAAGAGCACATCGGTAAGAACATCAACGTCGAGCGCTCACAGGAACTACTTGCCACGGGAGCCGGACGCATCGCCACGGCCTGCCCGTTCTGCTACATCATGATCGACGACGGGGTGAAGGGCGAGGGCGTCGAAGACTCAGAAGTAAAAGTGGGCGACATCGCCCTGCACCTGCTCGAAGCGCTCGACGCCAGCAACAACTGATCAACCCGCCTAAGCAGCGCCGGCCTTAGCGGTCGAAATTCTCCCAGTACCGGCTGGGCCGCGGGCCCTCCTGGCCCCGGTACTTCGACCCCAGTTCACTAGAGCCATAGGGCCGATCGGCCGCCGTTGTCATACGGACGAATGAGATCTGGCCGATCTTCATCCCCGGATAGAGGGTGATAGGGAGACTGGCCACGTTGGACAATTCCAGGGTGAGTTGACCGTCCCATCCGGCATCCACGTAACCCGCCGTGGAGTGGATGAGCAACCCGAGCCGGCCAAGGCTGGACTTGCCCTCCAGACGAGCCACCAGATCGTCGGGCACCACCACCCGTTCGGCGGTGGAGCCGAGCACGAACTCCCCGGGATGGAGGATGAACGGATCATCGTCGGCGGCCTCCACCTGCTCGGTGAGCTCGGTCAGGTCGGTCCGGACATCGATGTGACCCATGGTGTGGTTGCGAAACACCAGAAACCGATGGTCGAGGCGGAGGTCGATCGACGAAGGCTGCACGCTGGCCTCGTCGAACGGCTCGACCACGATACGGCCAGCGGCGATCTCCTCAAGGAGTGTGTGATCGGAAAGGATCATGAGTCGCCGATGCTACCCAGCGGTCCGATCGGCGATGAGCGAGAGGATCTCGAACATCACCGCCATCGCCCGGTAACTGGTGATGGAGTTCGGTGAATCCACGGTCGGCATCAGGCACACCACGTCACCGCCGATCACGTTGCGACCCCGCACCGAACGAA
>JASLKB010000040.1:0-285 GCA_030747775.1 Acidimicrobiales bacterium
CAACGTCCGGTGACGATGGGTTACCTAAATCGCAGTCGACGGTTGAGCCAGAATCCGGTTGATGGATCGCGCCGCCCGCCCCCGACCCCTCAGTGCCTGAGGGGGCCAGGCAGGGTCCCATGGCTGAGCCCTCTGATGGGCTCGGTGGCCGGGTGTTTAGCTCCGCGTAGAGAGCCTGTCCGAATATCTCAACAAGACATTCCCGTATTGCCGGATCCGTGCTGTTGAACGGAAAAAATCCCCCACCTGAAGCTCCTCCGACTGAAGACGCGGCGGGCACCGTCG
>JASLKB010000040.1:385-16389 GCA_030747775.1 Acidimicrobiales bacterium
TCGTAGCGGGCACCGTCGTCGTAGCGGGCACCGTCGTCGTAGCGGGCACCGTCGTCGTAGCGGGCACCGTCGTCGTAGCGGGCACCGTCGTCGTAACCGTTTCGACCTCGGACGAAAGACTGGTTTCCGTAGATGTGGACTGGTCGATGCCACCACCGCAAGCACCAACTATCAAAGCAAGAGCAATGAAGGACAGCTGTTTCATCCCAAGAGTTTTCCAGAAGCCGGAGATAAGTGCTAACGAGAGGACCAGCAGCTCTGCCAGAAGGTCCTCCAGGACGAACGAGTAATCCCCACCCCTACGAATAAAGCACCTGACTCGCTCTAAGCAGCTGAGGTGACACCCTCCGCATCCGGCTCGTCAGGAGTCGCTGCCCCGGTTCCTCCGCCGACCAGCAGGTCAAACCCCTCGTCAGCGCCGCCATCGCACTCACCCTCCTCGAAATCCACCACGAGAGCGGCCGTAGTCGACATGAGCGCCTCTTGAGCCTCCTGGACCTGGCGATTGGCCTGTTCACACAGAACGTCAAGCCGGCTCCGGGCCTCCACCAGGACCTGAAATCCATGCCACGCCGCACCGGTTTCACGGTCCAACGGGCCATCACCCGATGACACCCCGGTCGTCCCGGTAAAACCAATCGTCCGGTCGTCAGCCGCGAGGTTGTCCACCAACCGGTCGTTGAGTGCCCTGTGATAATCACACTCGGCCAACCGCTCCTCCTCACTTGCCAGGACGCGGTCACGTTCGAGCCGACTCGCCTTCTGACGCGCTATGGCATAACGCCGAGCGCATTCGAGCACCTCAGCGTCAGACGCCTGGTGGACATCGGGCATCTGATCGGGGGATTTGGGGTTACGGGGCATGATTTCCTCTGCTGGTTTGTGTACTGGTCCGAGGTTCGCGCGCGCGGACCACCGCGCGCGCGGACCCTCCAGATCTAATCTCCAGTTGTGACAACCAGCCCCACTGCCGCCGAACGTCAGGCGCTCGCCACCGGTTGGAACCCCGATCCCGCCCGCTCCATGTCACTCTCAGCCAGCGCCTACACCGATCCCCGGTGGTTCGACGTCGAGATCGAGGCCATCTTCTCCCGAACCTGGCAGTGGGTGTGCCACGTCGAAAAGGTCCGCGAACCGGGGAATTACACAACCGCGACCATCGCCGGCCGATCGGTGGTCGTGATCCGTGATGATTCCAACATCCTCAGGGCTTTCTCCAACGTGTGTATGCACCGAGCCCATGAGTTGCTGTCCGGGGAGGGCACCACCCGCAGGATCACCTGCCCATACCACGCTTGGTCCTACGGCCTGGATGGCAGCCTCCGCACCGCCCCCCACACCGACCACCTTGTCGACTTCGACCCGGCCACTATCTGCCTTGACGTCGTGGCCGTCGAGCAGTTCGGCGGCTTCATATATGTGAACCTCGATCCAACCGCCGTCCCGCTGGCCGACCAGGCCGGCGACCTGGCTGTCGAAATCGCCGACTGGGCTCCCGACCTAGCCGAACTCACCCATGCCCATCGCTTGACCTACGAGATCAAGTCGGACTGGAAGAACGTGATCGACAACTTTCTCGAGTGCTACCACTGCCCCGTCGCCCACCGGGACTTCTGCACGCTGGTCGACATGGACACCTACGAGGTGACCACCCACGGAATCTGGTCCAGCCACATGGCCGAAGCTGGCCGGGCATCCAACACCGCCTACTCCGTAGACGATGCCACTGTCACCGACCACGCTGTCTGGTGGCTGTGGCCCAATACCTGCCTCATGCGCTACCCGGGACGGGGCAACTTCATTGTCATGCACGTCATACCCGACGGTCCGGGCCGCACCCGTGAAACCTACGACTTCTTCTTCGAGACTGCTGAGGTAACCGAAGCCGAAGTGGAGGCCATCGCCTACGTCGACAACGTGCTCCAGACCGAAGACATCGCCCTGGTGGAGAGTGTGCAACGTGGCATGGCCTCACCGGCGTTTACCCATGGCCGTATCGTCCACGACCCAACCGGCTCCGGGAAGTCTGAACACGCCGTCCACCACTTCCACGGACTGCTGCTCGAGGCCTATGGGCTAAATGAATCGTGACCAACCCCATTACCGACTATCTGGCCGGCCGCACCGTGACAGCAACCAGTGGTACCGGTGACAGAACCCCTCTACCGGCTTGCTCCGAAGTGGCCCGCCTCCGAGCGACATAACCAAAAAGACCGGGGTACCTCAAATCACTCTGGTTCCCAGATCATGACCTCACCGCCCAGATCCTGCAGAGACGGCATAGAGAAGACCTGTCGTTATTCCACCAAAACCAGCAATTCCTCGGACGGAGCGCTCGATCCCATCGTGTTCACATACCGGACCCTGACTCGGTAGTGAAGCCCACCGGAGAGACCACCGATCCTGGCCGATGTGGTCCGAGGACCCGCGGTGAACACCGTCCAATCCACCAGGCCGTCCTCAACTACCTCCACCAACACCTGAGTTGCCGGTGACCCACCGTCACTCGGTCTCACCCAGGAAAAAGACAGTTCTCCAACGCCACCAACTACTACTAGGTCGGTCGCGATACCCGGCACCGTGGCAGGAGTAACGGTGACCAAGGCGGCCTGACTAACTCCGATCGCCGTGATCGCTCTCACCCGCAACCAGTAGGTCGTGCCGTTCTCTAAAGGTTCGACCAAGGCCTCGGTCCCGGAATCTGATACACCCACTAGATCCCAGAGCGCCCCACCGTCGGTGGAGTATTCGATGCGATATCCGGTCACCGGTGAACCACCATCGGCAACCGGGGCAACCCATCGGACGGTAGCGATCGAATCACCGGGTTCGGCAGTCACCTCAGTCGGGACAGCCGGACGTCCAGGGACAAAACGCACGACCATCCCCACCGGACCCCGCCCCACCGCAGTCATCGCCGACACACGCACCCGTACCGGACGACCATTAGCCAACCCATCAAGGACTGCTGAGGGAATCGCAGAAGTTCCGTCATCCACGGTGGCCCAGAGGCCACCGTCGGACGCTGTCTCTAGCACGTAGTCGAGAATCGGCGACCCACCGTCATCGACCGGTGCCGACCATGAGAGATCGAGCCTTCCATCACCCACTTGGCCCACCAAACCGGTCGGCGCGTCCGGTTGTCCCACCACGACAGTCACCGGATCGGATGCGGGACCGGTTCCGTGCCGGTTCACAGCTCGAACACGCACGTGGACCGTGGTCTCGTTCACCAAGCCGGTGACCTCGACCGCAAAGTCCGTCGTAACACCGACGGCGAAATGTTCTCGTTCCCACCTAGCACCGTCCAATGACCATTCCACGACGTGGCCAGTGACAGGTGCATCGACGGCTGCGAATGCCCCTTCCCAGGCCAATACCGCCCTGGAGTCTCCCCCCCGACCCGTCAGGCCGTTCGGAGCCGTAGGCGGTCCAACCGGCATAGCTGTGACCTGCATCTGGTCGAGACTGCGCCCCATGGCGTCTATGGCCGTGACATGAAACGTATACATCCGACCGTTTACGAGGCCATCCACCTCGTGGCTTGGTGTCTGCAGCCCACTGGTCTCCCGCCATGGGCTTCCCACCATTGAGGTGATCCAGGCCGCCTTGGAACTGACCCGAGCCGCGACATTCGGATATGTAGTGTCGGCACACGAACCCGAGAGCCCGTACGAGGTAATACCCACCAGCCGGGTCATCCCCAATTCGGCGACCACCGGACCGCCGCTGTCGCCCGAGCAAGCCCCCACCCCAGAGGCCGCTCCAACACACAACTCCGAGTCAGGCTCGTAATCGCGCCAGCTCCCGCACACCGAATCCCCCGGACCACCTAGGGCCACCGCCGGGGACAACCGTAGGACCGTGTCGTAGATAGATCCGTCCGCACTGATCGCACCCCACCCGCTCACCATCAAGCTCGTGCCGGCCACCGGCAGCACTGGATCGACCTGCCATGGAATTGGCGTACCTGGCGCATCGGACGCCAGCTCCAGGAGGGCGATGTCGTGCAGCACTCGGACGGCCTCGTACTCGGGATGGATGTGAATCGCCGAGACCTCGATGCGATCTGCATCGGTGATGTCCCGGAGGTCCGCGATACCCGCGACCACATCCACGTCGGAAATCGCACGATCCTCGACGCAGTGTGCTGCGGTCACCGCCCATCTCGGGGCGATCAACGTCGCCCCGCAGTAATGGGCGTTGAAAGGATCTGCCACTGTGCCATCAAGTAGGCCGAGAACATGAGGGTTGTCGATGATCGCCACTGGGTTGCCGTCCACGATCATCGGGGCCCGGAAGCCGGAGGGTCCCCGGTACACATGACGTTCTGCGAGGTCCGACGGTGATTCACCCCCGGACCACCCGTCAATAATCGACCGACGAGACGTGGTAGTCCGCGATCCATCCTCCACCTCCGACTCCCCTCCGAGATAGGCCTCATCGAAATAGACCACGGTGTAAGAAACCGCCTCGACACCGACCGGCTCCTCCCAGGCCAGTGACACGGTGGTGTCTCCTGGGTTGGCAACTAACCCGACCACTTCAACGGCAACCACTGGCGCCATCGGCGCTGCGCTGAGCGGTTCGGTCCAGAGGCCTGCCCCGATTCCGTTCACTGCTCTCACCCTCACCTGATGGGCCACGCCATTGGCCAGCCCTTCCGCTACCCCCATTCGAGCGACACTCGGAACCTCGACCATCGTCCATTCGGTGGTCGGGCCATCCATAGGAACCACTCGGTGGGCTAGCTCGTACCGATCGATAGCCAAACCGCCTCCAGCGGCAGGCTCCCAATCCAGACGGACAGAACCGTCGCCGGCCGTCACGATCGGGTTACCTGGTCGACCTGGTGGGAGGTCATCACCATCGACTAGAGCCCACTCGCCGGTCGCTTCCACCGCGAGGACGCGACCACCTGTAGGCAACCGAAAACGACTGACTACCGAACCCGCCTCGGCTACCAACACATCGGATGTGGTCATCGCGGGGCCCCTAGACGCGATCCGGATCGAGCCATCACCGATGTGTCGGTACCTCGGTATTTCCCCACCCAAGGCGGCGGGAACCAGGAACACAGCATCGCCTGACCTAAGAACGGGAGACGAGAGATCGAGGCTAGGACTGGCTACCACCGACTCGAATGCCACCGACCATTCGCCGTCGGCCACCACCTCTACTGACGCGACCATCGCCGGTCCCTCGATCAAGACCCGACCACCAACCACGCCATCTCGTTCCACCAGGACCTCGACCTCCCTACCAGACACGTCGAGTCCCACCACCCGAAATACGCCAGTTCCGGCGTGCTCGTACACGACCACCCGGTGATCTACAGGAGGGGGCTCGTCCAGCATCACCGTTCCGGGGCCCGAACCGGTCAACTGGACCGAAATGATCGGACGAGGCGGTGCGATCGCATCCACAACCCTGCGTACCGCGGTCGTCCCATTCACTCCGGCATCTAGACCAGCAAGAAAGGTCAGGACAGTCGCTCCGAACGTCTGAGCCTGTTCACGGCTAATGCAGTAGTGGGCAGCGACCCGATCCAGAGTCGCCAGCTCGACGCCGGACCAGGACGTAACGAACCGGTTCGGACCGAGAGGATCCAACTGGTCCGCGTACCCGAGATCACACCCGCCACCAGCTCCTTCGGAATCGCTGCGCCTACTGATCGACAAGATGAAGTCCACCACCGTCACCCCGGCACGTTGGAATTCGCCCACCGAGTCGAAGTCGAGGTGGTCGGTGGCCCACTGCAAATCGACCAGATCGGCATCCACGTATCCGGTGCCCACTATGTCGGCGGCCGCCACATCGGCTCCCGGTCCAAATACCAGCAGTCCCGCGAACAAAAGGACCCCGGTAACGTGACAA
The DNA here is from genome assembly GCA_030747775.1 of Acidimicrobiales bacterium. Taxonomy (GTDB): domain Bacteria; phylum Actinomycetota; class Acidimicrobiia; order Acidimicrobiales; family MedAcidi-G1; genus UBA9410. The sequence goes on from JASLKB010000040.1 coordinate 6,263, forward strand.
AAGACCCGTCGTCGCACCGGACCTCCCGTCCACTCGTCCTCGGGGGCCCCGACCCTAGGCTCCCGATCATGCAGAAGGCCTCCGCTCCCCCCGCACATCAGGCCGATCTGGACTTCGCGGTTGCCATTGCCCGCGAAGCCGGATTGCTCACCCTTGAGTTGTTCGGTCAACCAGATATGGCCATTGAAGGCAAAAAAGACGGCTCACCGGTCACGGCCGCCGATCGGGGAGCCGAACGCCTCCTCCGGGAACGGATCGGCACCACTCATCCTGATGACGCGATAGTGGGTGAAGAGGAGGCCGACACCAATGGGACGTCGGGCCGAACCTGGATCTTGGACCCCATTGACGGCACTCAGTCATTCGTGCACGGTGTACCCCTGTACGCCAACCTGGTCGCCCTCGAGGATGACCACGGTCCGGCCGTCGGCATAATCAACATCCCCGCCCTCGACGAGTGTGTCTGGGCGGGCCGCGGGCTTGGGTGCTTCGCGAACGACAAGCCCGCCCGGGTCACGGATCGTTCCGACCTCCAGGGAGCGTGCATCGTGACCAGTGGTGTCGACTATTGGCCATCGGCAGCAACGCTCGACGAGTTCGTAAACCGTGGTGCGCTGATCCGAACCTGGGGCGACGCGTACGGCTACGTGCTAGTAGCCACAGGTCGAGCCCACGCCATGGTGGATCCAATAGTCAATCGTTGGGATGTCGCTCCGATGCTAACCATCCTCCCGGAAGCCGGTGGCGTATTCACTGACCTATCGGGGGCCGTCACCGCCGAAGGCGGGGACGCCTTGGCCACAAACCAGGCCCTACTAGATCAGATCCTTAGCCTGGTGGGTCGCTGACCCCCGGAACAACCCCTCCGGAGAGCTCCCGCTCCCCTTCGAAGATCGACGCCTCGAGGCCCCGTTCCGCCAACTTGGACAAGAAAGCCAAGGGCTCCACCATTTCCGCCAGGCCCGCCATCCCCGCCACCCGGTGACGACCTGCCAACAGCCATTCCACCGTCGTGGCCGCCACTGTTGCAGCGGCCACCGCCGGTCGCTCAGTTGCCCCCAGCACGACGACGTCGCTAGCCAGGCCCCTTCGACCCCGAACCTCGACCCGGATGGCCCCTGTCCCACCCTCCACGTGAGGCGGCGACAACATCGGAAGAGGGGCCGTCAACCGGTCCCGACGGCTGGCAGCTACCCGAGCAGTAATCCGACCAATAGTCGGCAGGGCATGGTGCAGTAGCACCGGATCGGGAAGCGCCGCCCGGTAGCAATCCCTCGGTCCTACCGGATCCGGGAACCACGCCAACTCCCTGCCCGACCCACCGGCTCGACGAACCCAATCACCTACGCCCGTAGCGTCATCCACTCTCCAGTCGTAGGACATCCGGCTAAGAGCCCTGTGGTGGACCAGAGCACAGGCCGGACCGCCGGTTCCCGCCTTAGCAATGTGTATCTCGTCGACCTCGTCGAACCAGGAAGCCCCGTGAGCGGCGAGCACACACGACAGACCAGGGCCGAAACCAGCCCCTACGGCGATCGGCACCCCATAACGAGCTGCGTCTCCGGACCGGCGAAGGACGGCAATCGTCTCAGCCAGACCGTCACCTACAAGTACGGCCGGACGCCGGACTTTAATAGTCTCCATCACGGCTTCGAATTGGGTGCCGCGCGGGGTGGCCACTACTACGACATCGGCCTCCAGGGACCTAGAAAACGGTGAGTGCTCCACCCGACAACGATCACCCAGAGCACGCGACGCGCGCGCTAAACGCTCAGAAGAGGTGTCACGTAGCACGACCTCGTCCACGACGTCCGAAGTGACAATCTGCCGGGCCACCCGCGCCCCGACGGCACCAGCCCCCAGGACAGCAACCGTGCTCAACGGAGCCCCGGGCCGGCTAGGGGTCGCCATCCACCGGATCGAGGCGCGATTCCACCAACTCCGTTGATGCGGAGGGCGGCAGCCACAGCGGCAGCCACACTCACCGCGGCGAGGGCTCGTCGGATGACCTGCATGAACGTGGGGCTAGCTGGAATCGAACCAGCGACCTCACCCTTATCAGGGGTGCGCTCTAACCGACTGAGCTATAGCCCCGCAGACCCCGAAACGGTATCGGCGCCATCGAAGGCGTTACTACTCCCCAAGTCCAGAACCGGGTGGTTGACCGGCGGTGCTTCCCGAAGTATCGACGAGTACATCACCCCGACGCAGTCGACGCTGACGGACCGCCGTTTCCTCCTCAACCATCGTGAAACGAATTCCCCCAGTCAAATCACTGATCAAGTTAAACAGGACGACCAGCACCACGGTCACCCCGATACCGCCAACCACCAGCACAAGACCACCCAGCACGAAGATGCGGAAAATCTGGGCGGAATCGAAAGTGAAGGTCTCTAGAGCAAAGAGTTCCTCGATAAACGACTCGACCTTGGAAATAGTCCCCGCCTCTTCAGCCGCACTCCACAGCATGCGAGTAGCGATGACCAGCAGCCCCCATACGCAAAGGTAGAACACCAAGCACACCTTCAACACCGACCAAGGCTCAAGATGACGAACCAATCGCCGGACACGTCGAACCCGGTATCCACCCGTCGATGCACTGGAAACCGAAGCAGTCACGACTGGCCGATCGACGCTCAGAACCTTGCCGGAATCCGCCCGTACAAATCGTCCCCTCAGCAGGCGCGGACGTTCACGCCGGAAGGTCGGGGAAACCACGAGATCGTCGTCATCGGCGTCCTTGCCAGACATTCGGGCCAGAAGATCAGCTGACGACTCAAGTACCGTCGGCTCCCCAGACGGTTCGACACTGGCGTCTTCACCCGGCTCCACCCGGAGACCTTCATCCAAAGACTGGTCGACCCCATCATCCTGCGACCTGGCCGGCTTCTCCGACAGATCCACCGCAGATTCCTCCGGTGATTCAACATTCGATAGATCAGGACGCAACTCTTCGGGATCATCCAAGTCGTCCAGGGCCACGGGCCGGAAGTCTACGGGTCCGATCCCGGACCGACCGGGCGCGCCACCAATCAGCCCATAGGCCGAACCTGTCCCGCTAGCACTGTCACCACGACCCTCCGGCATCGGACCAAGAGCCCATCAGAAACCCACCAATCAGCCAGCACTTCCTTCCCTCTTACATCTGAGCCCCACAGGTCTTGATGGGTGAGAGGAAACAGGCGCCATAAGCGAGGGAGGCTGGCGTTCAAATCAGGATTCTTCGTAGAACTGATCCTCGGGTAGATCGTCAGTCTCGTCACCGGTATCACCGGCCGGTACCGGGGAGACCGCAGCGACCTCCTGCCCGTCGCCGGGGGACATGACACTCACACCTGTGGCGTCCCGACCTTGGACCGAGATATCGGCGGCTGGCATCCGGATTATCATTCCGGCAGTTGTGATAGCGAACAGGTCTTCGGATTCACTCAACACCAGGGCGCCAGCCACCCGCCCACGGTCATCGGTTGTCCGGATCCCCCGAACACCCAGACCGGCACGACCCTTGACAGTAAACTCGTCCAGCTCGGTCCGCTTTCCGTAACCCTCAGTAGTCAGATGGAGAATCGTGGCATCGTCGCGCGCCACACAACATGACACCAGGACATCATCGCCCCGGAACTTCATGCCCCTCACCCCAGCTGCGCTACGCCCCATGGGCCGCACGGAGTCTTCGGAGATTCGTAGGGTCTGTCCGGAGCTCGACACTAGGAACAGGTCGTCATCGCCGTTGGTTGGCACCACGGCGACCAACTCATCACCGTCGTTAAGCCGCACAGCGATCAGTCCGGCCTTCAACGATGAGTCGTAGGCCGTGAACAAGGTCTTCTTTACCCGTCCGGACCTCGTGGCAAAAAACAGGAACCGGTTCGACTCGTAGTCCCGGGTGTCGATGACAGCCTGGATACGCTCGTCGGGCTGCAACGGCAACAAGTTCACTATGGATGTCCCACGTGCTGTACGACCAGCCGAAGGGATCTCGTGGGCCTTTAGGCGATATACCCGCCCTCGGGTGGAAAAGAACAGCAAGTAGGCGTGTGCCGTGGTGTGGATGAGATGGGCTACAGCATCCTCGTCCTTAAGCCTGGCCCCAGTTACACCCTTGCCTCCACGGCCCTGAGTACGGAATTCACCAGTCGACATCGTCTTGACGTAACCCGAGGTGCTCATGGCGAACACCATCTCCTCGTCGTCGATGAGGTCCTCGATGTCGAGTTCGCCCGGATCGTGCACCATCTCACTACGCCTTGGAGTGGCTTGTCGGTCACGGACCTCGCCTAGTTCACCCTTGATGACGCCCCGAAGGCGTTCCTCGTCACCGAGAATCTGCTCCAGTTCAGCGATGGTCGACTGGAGTTCGACCATCCGCTCATCGAGGTTTGTCCGTCCAAGGCGGGTCAAGCGGGCCAACTGCATATCCAGGATGTGGTTGGCCTGTACCTCACTAAAGGCGAAGTCCTCGCCCATCAGACTCTCGCGGGCCGTGGCCCGGTCGGCCGACCCGCGGATGAGGACGATGATGTCATCAATCCGGTCCAGCGCCTTGAGTAAGCCCTCGGTGATATGGGCCTCGTCCCGAGCCTTGGACAGCCGGTGTTCGCTGCGGCGACGAACCACCTCAACCTGGTGGTCGACGTAGGCCACCAGCAGGTCGCGCAGGTTCAAAGTGCGGGGGACCTCATCAACGAGAGCCACGGTGTTGACCGAGAACGTGGTCTGCAACGGCGTCCTCTTGAACAAGTTGTTCAGGATGACCAGTGCTGGAGCGTCTCGCTTGAGGGTAATGACGATCCGGGTCCGGCCCTGGGCTGACTCGTCGTTTATATCGGCGATGCCGTCGATCTCACGGGCATCTACTAAGTCCCGGATCTTGGACATGATCAGATTCGGACTGGCCTGGTACGGCAGTTCAGTCACCACGATGCGACTGGAACGACGACCCTCTTCGATGTCGGTCCGAGCCCGCATCCGGACCTGGCCCCGCCCGGTCCGATATGCATCACGGATACCCGCTCGTCCCAGGATCAGCGCACCGGTCGGAAAGTCCGGTCCCGGCAGGTGTTTCATGAGGTCGTCGGATGTGGCCTCCGGATTGTCAATCAGGTGGATGGTGGCATCGATTACCTCGCCCAGATTGTGAGTCGGGATATTGGTTGCCATGCCAACCGCGATGCCCTGACTGCCATTGACCAACAAGTTCGGGAACCGGGCTGGCAGCACCACCGGTTCTGTGAATTCACCCGAGTAGTTCTCGCTGAAGTCAACGGTGTTTTCGTCGATCCCAGCCAGCAAATCAAGAGCAATCGGATCCAGGCGACATTCCGTGTACCGGGCGGCGGCGGCGGCATCATCCGGTGAGTAGCCAAAGTTTCCCTTGGGATGAACCACTGGGTGTCGAAGGCTAAAATTTTGGCCCATACGAACGAGGGCGTCGTAGATGGCCTGGTCCCCGTGAGGGTGGTACTTGCCCATGACCTCACCGGTGACCCGAGCGCATTTCATGGTCGGCCGGTCGGGCCGGGCACCAAGGTCATACATGCCCCATAAAATTCGCCGGTGAACCGGCTTGAGGCCGTCCCGGGCATCTGGAAGCGCCCGTGAAACGATGACCGACATGGCGTAGTCCAAGAAGGACTGTTCCATCTCCTCCTGGATCTCGATGGGCTGGATGAACCCCGACGTCGAGTCTTCGTCGATCATCGCTCCGGCCGGAGCGTCGTCCGCCATCGGAATCCCGCTCTCTTCGACCATCAGATATCCAAGAACCGCACGTCGCGAGCGTTGGTCTGGATGAACCGCTTACGGCTCTCTACATCCTCTCCCATGAGGGTCGAGAAGACCTCGTCGGCGATAGCCAGCATCTCCACGGAGACCTGCAGAAGGCTCCGCTGGGACGGGTCCATCGTGGTGTCCTTCAACTCGTCAAAATCCATCTCTCCAAGACCCTTGAGCCGCTGGAACTCCCGCTTGTGGCCGGGATTCTCAACCATGAAGGCATCTTTGGCTTGGTCATCCTTCAAATACACCTTCTCACGACCTACCACTGTGGAATAGAGAGGCGGTTGGGCAATGTAGACATGGCCAGCCTCAACCAAGGGCCGCATCTGCCGGAAGAAGAAAGTCAACAGCAAAGTCCTGATGTGGCTGCCGTCTACATCGGCGTCACACAACAAGATCACCTTGTGGTAGCGGATGCGAGCCACATCGAAGTCCTCGGCGAATCCGGCGCCAATGGCCTGGATGAGCGTCTGGATTTCGGCGTTCTTCAGCATCCGGTCGGCCCGGGCCCGCTCGACGTTGAGGATCTTTCCCCGGATGGGAAGGATGGCCATGGTGTACGGATCGCGGGCTTGGACAGCTGAACCACCTGCCGAATCACCTTCCACGATGAACAATTCGGACTCTCGAGGATCCTTAGACGCGCAGTCCTTGAGCTTGTCGGGCATACCGGCACCGTCCAGTGCCGACTTCCGTCGAGCCGACCGTCGCGCGTCCTGAGCCGCTACCCGGGCTCGTTGAGCATTGACGGCCTTCTGGACAATGGCCTTGGCCTCCTGGGGGTGCTCCTCCAACCAATCAGCTAGACGCTCATTGGTGGTGCGTTGGACAAGCGAGCGCATCTCGACATTGCCGAGCTTGGACTTGGTCTGCCCCTCGAACTGTGGCTCGGAAAGACGGACGCTGATGATCGCCGTGAGACCCTCCCGGATGTCTTCACCCTGAAGATTGTCATCGTTGTCCTTGATCAGGTTCCGCTTCTTGGCGTAGCGGTTTATTACCGCGGTCAGGGCACTGCGAAATCCCTCCTCGTGCATCCCCCCTTCGAGTGTGTTGATTCCGTTAGCAAAGGAGTGAAGGCCATCGGCGTTGAAGCCGGTATTCCACTGGAAGGCGACCTCGACCTCCTGTTCCTCTTCGATGCCCTCGATGTAGCCCACTTCGGCGAATAACGACTCCTTGGAGGCATTCACGTGGGCAACAAAGTCCCGGATACCCCCCTCGTACCGGTATTCCACCTCGTCGCGGTTCCCATCCGGTCGCTGGTCGCAGAGTCGAATCTGCAGACCCCGGTTTAGGAAGGCCATCATCTGGAATCGCTCAGACAAGGTCTGAAATCGGAAGCGAGTCTCATCGAAGATCGAAACGTCGGGCCAGAAGCGCACGGTGGTCCCAGTCCGACCGTCCGGTGAGGCCCCGGTCGCGGCTAGACGAGTGTCTAGGCGCCCACCGTCCACAAAGTCCATGTAATACCGACTGCCGTCCCGATCGATCTCAACCTCGACCCGGCTGGATAGGGCATTGACCACGGAGATACCGACGCCGTGCAGGCCTCCAGAAACCTTGTAGCCCTCACCACCAAACTTCCCACCAGCGTGCAACACGGTGAGCACCACCTCTGCAGCCGTGAGTTCCGCATACTGGTGATGGACCCCCACTGGAATGCCCCGACCATCATCAGAGACCTGGCACGAGCCGTCTTCGCCCAGAGTCACCTCGATAGTCGTGCAGTGACCGGCCATCGCCTCGTCCACGGAATTGTCCACGACCTCCCACACCAGGTGGTGGAGGCCAGTCGGACCGGTAGATCCGATGTACATCCCCGGCCGTTTCCGGACAGCTTCGAGACCCTCCAGAACGGTGATATCAGCTTCGCTGTAGGACGTCTCAGAGGTCGTCATCGATACCACCCCCCAAGGGTCTTCAAATCGGGGGAGGAAGGTGCCGTGAGACAGATCAGAGCGGTATAAAACCGCAGGTCAGAGCACATGTTCACGGTCTGACCAGACTACCAGTAGAGGAGGTCCGGACCACGGATCCGCGTCCCTTCCAGAAGGGTCAACACCCGTTGTTCAAGGGCCCGCCCGAGGTTCGACCCGGACCCGAACCGAGGTGATCCTCCCGGATCCAACGAGACTCTCGATTCGCTCCAGCAGTTGAGCTTCCAACCACGCCACCTGGCTCGCCCAGGCCGGATCATTAACAGCCACTAGCAGCTCTGATCCCCGCACCGCCACGGCTTCAATGCGCTCTGCTAGTCGAGGTCCGACAATCTCAGACCACTGATCGACAATCATCTTTGTGTCGTCAATACGAGGTGCCCCCATACCCTCCAGAAGCCGCTCCAGGCTTTGCCGTAGCGGCACGGGCCCCCGATCGGTCGTCACGGTCGATGATCCACCGATGCCGAGGCCAGGTCGTCCAGGTGAAGAACCACACCAGCATCCACCCCCTCTGGAACTACTCCGGCCGAGGTCATCACCGCCTGCGTAGAAGGCAATAAGCCGACAAGGGCCCCACATCGACCAGCGTCGAGTTCGGAGAAGACATCATCGAGCAGAACGACTGGTTCAGATCCAGTCCGATCCGCCACCAGTCGATGTCCGGCTAACCGAAGGGCCAAAACGATAGATCGTTGTTCTCCCTGTGAGGCATGGGTTCGCGCCGGCATGTCATCCAACGAGAACAGAATCTCGTCTCTATGGGGGCCTACAGTCGTTACCCCCCTCTTCAAGTCATCGGGCCGAGCGGTTTCCAACGCTGCCTCCAAACCCTTCGACGACCACTGGTCCACCACCTCCATGTTCATTCGGCTACGTCCGCCGGTGAGGGCACCCATCAGAACCTCAACTTCCGGTACAAGAACGGCCAAAACCTCTCGCCGTGCCGACGCCAACCGCTCCCCCACCTCGATCAATTGAGCGTCCCACACGTCAAGCGTCGTCTCCACATCTGGAGTAGCCCGTCCTCTCGACTGTTTGAGCAGCGTGTTTCGTTGCCTGAGGATGCGATCCAAGTCTCCCCTCAGAGCGTGATTACCCGGATGTAGATCAACCAGAAGATCGTCGATCCATCCTCGTCGGTTTCGGGGGCCGCCCTTGATCAACCGGAGGTCGTCCGGCCCGAAAACTGTGGTCCGGAAATGACCCAAAAGATCTCGGAGACGGTTCACACGTTGTCGATTGACCTGAATCCGGTTCTTACCTGACATTGCTAACTCAGCTTCCAAGAGAACCGTCCGCCCTTTGGTATCGACTTCGGCGCGGACAATCGCCCGATCCGCGCCGTTTCGCACCATCGCTTCAGTAGGTGCTCCCCGGAAGGATGTTCCCCTGGCCAGCCAGGCCAGAGCTTCAATGAGGTTGGTCTTACCCTGTCCATTCATACCGACTACTACGGTCACCCCGGAATCCAACGACAAGTCGACCTCACGGTGATTCCGAAAATCGGTCAACCAAAGATGCTTGACGGTCATGGTGTCGGTTCCAAGAACCGGGACCATACGGTCCCGGTGACCACTAACCCAGGCCTAGTCAGGTCACCCGGACGGGCATCAGTAGATACAAGAACTGCTCATCCCCAGTCGACCGGAGCACGGCCGGCTTGCTGGCTTCACTGGTCTCCAATCTCACTTCATCACCTGGACTTACTTCGAGCCCATCGAGAAGGAATTGGGGGTTGAAAGCCACGGTCAAATCAGTTCCCTCATAGGTGGCATCGAGAGACTCACGAGCTTGTCCGACGTCCTGGGTAATAGCCACTAACTCCAATCCATCGGATGACATGGAGAGGCGGACAGGCGTGGATTCCTGGGCCAAAATCCTTACCCGTCGAACAGCTTCTTGAAGGGCTATCCGATCGACTATCAACACGTTCGGATGGTCATCGGGAATCAATCCCCTGTAATTGGGGAACTCTCCCTCAATAAGGCGAGTCATGACCTGAACGTCATCGATCTCGAAAGCCGCATCTCTTTCACCCAAACAAATCGTGAGGTTTTCAGCGTCTCCCAAGATCTTTCCAACCATTTCCAACGCACGTGATGGCACGAGGACCGTCTGATCCCGACCTAGCACCGCCGTACCAGGAAGATCCCGGACCGCTAGTCGATACGAATCGGTTGCCACGAAGCGAAGACCATCTTCTTCGGCGGCCATAAGAACACCCGTGAGAATTTGCCGGGCATCATCAATACTGGCCGCTTTAATGACCTGGTCAAGAGCATCAGCGACCGTACTGGCATCCAGGGTGACTGACTCGCCGTTCGGTTCTTCGAACTTTGGATACTCCTCGGAAGACATCACCCGCAGACTGAAGTCTGATCGCCCGGATACCACACTGGCTCCGTC
>JASLKB010000041.1 GCA_030747775.1 Acidimicrobiales bacterium
ACGCGGACCTCAAAGGGGCGGACCTCAGAGAGGTGTACCTCAGGGGGGCAGACGTGAGATGGACGGACCTCAGAGACGCGGACCTCGCCGGGGCGATAGCTGACGAGGACACCATCTGGCCGGAGGGGTTCGATCCGGTAGCCGCTGGAGTGATCTTCCAAGCGTCCGACTGACCACCCGCTTAGACCGTCTGAGGTCTCTCTCCAGAGTGTTATCGCAGGTCTGTCCTACTGTTGGCCAAGTGATTTCTACGGCTAGAGCAGAGGCGACGCCATGTGGCTGATTAATGATGACGGGTTCTTCAGCACAGTCCAGGATTACAAGGACTCCGACTGGGTCTATGTGCGCGGCCGATCAGAAACCGACATTGAAGCCTTCGTAGTCGTTGCCCGGCGGGCCACCAGCCAAGACGCCTGGGACGCCGAGATCGTTCACACTCCTGATCGTGACTATTCGTGGCGAGTCCACACCCCCCGGGAGGTTTGGGCGGACTATCTCGTCGCCAAAACACTTGATCTTGGATACGGGAACTTCAAGAGCCATTGCGCAGACCGGTGGGTGGAGGAGGACCGGGACTTCGCTCACGAGCGGCTCGAGTTGCTACACGACGCTTGGATGTTGTTCAACCATTGGCCCGACCACCGCCTGTAGGCGCTGATGAAGCAAATCGGCCCTGATGAGGCCCTACGCGGCATTTAAGAACGCATTGCTGCGGGAGCAGCCGACTGTCACAGGCCAGCCTTACCTAGTCGATCACCAGCAACTTCTATCCAATTGGAATCGAACCGTCGGAGACCGTGGGTCAAGGGCGGTCGGGAGAACCAAAGCGTCTTAGAACTGAGCGCAGGGCTATCCCCATCGGCCCTGGATCGAGATTTTCGTGAAGCTCTGACAAAAGTTCAGATGCTTTTTGTTCTGCAGGATCGAGCATGGCTGCGTAGGTCGGGTCCAAGAGGAAGGGCGAAACGTCAACTGCCTGATATGCCAAGTGGTCTAGGAAGATTTCAAATCTACGCTCGGCAATGCTGGTGTCTTCGTCTGGTTCGGCAACGGGCACGATGTTGAGGTCTTGTTCGAAGAGTTTGTGGAAAAATGGGTCCGGATAGAGGACCAGGGCTGTTCCGAGTTGCGCCTGTTGCTTGTTTCGGGCGACCTTGCGGCTGGTCCCGCGCCGCGCCGCGCGAACTTCGTGGAGAACTTTGTGGAAGCTTTCATCGGACAACGAGTAACCGACGAAGAACATGTGGCGCGTTAGCAACATTGCCTGCACCAAGCCGAACAGAGCTCCAGCGCGATTTGGCAGACCCAGGTAGTCATCCCGGGTGAAGACCATGTCTGCTGGTTGGCGAAGGCTCCCATGAAGTTTGAGCAGCCAGCGGTGGTCGCGGTCGCGTTCTACGGGTTCGTAGGGCAGAACCGCAAGTTCGGAATCGGGACCCTTGCAGGCAAGTTCAAATAACTCGTCATAGTTGGTCGTGACGTTTTCTGTCGTTCCCAAGCTCGCCAGCAAGCCGTGGGAGAGAGAGTGCCGCTCTCGTCCGATTTGGGAACTGATCGCACGGTAGTAATCGTCCTCGTTCCCGATGGACTGTCTAATCAGGGAGGCCTGATCCCTGACGTCAAGTTTGCGAAAGGCCAGCAGATCAGCCTCGTTTCCGACTTGAGCCTGGATGAATAGCTCGTCAAGTAGTGCTTGCCAGCTAGGAACTCCTGCTGCTGCGCTGATTCCAGCGCCTATGAACGGAACCAGTTGGTCCGATGCACAGGCTTTGGCCAACTCCGAGGACAAGTGAGACAGGTCTTCGCTCCTAGGGCCGAAGTTCCACAATGGCGTTCCTGTCGTATCCGCCGAGTTATCGATTCGCTTGCGGGCCCGCTGGGCAGCGGCATAGTGCTTGTGCTGGAAGGTGACGAGAACGATGTCAACAGGATGAGTCGCGGCATATTGGATCAGAAATGGCACCAGAGAGTCGAAGACCATGCCCTTGTCTTCCACGTAGCCGCCGGCGGCAGTTCCTACAGCTGGCAAGGCTAGGCGAGGCACTGAATTTGAAGAGTGCCTTGAGGCCTCATCGAGGAACGCTTCGACGTTGTCAAGTAGGTCCGTTATAGGTCGGTGCCCGATGTTGGTAAGCCAAACAGCGGGGGTCTTGCCCTCTGGATTCGGATAGAGGCAGGTGTGCACACTGTCGCCCCAGCCAGGTGGCCTAGTGAAGTCACGCGGCGGACCCCCATCATTTGGATCTCGACCAACCAGATCTGACCAGAGATCGGTAACCCACGGCTCGGCATCTGTAGGTATTAGAAGAGCGTCGCAATGGAGTTTTCTTAGATCACCCCTTGTGACGAAGAAGTGACCGCTGGGCTGGTTCACAGGGTCAGACTAGAAGAGAGATCTTGTGGTCTGCGCGAGCGGCTTCGGGGTTCTTCGGCCCGGGCACGCCCCCTTAGTTCAGGCAGCCCAACCAGCCGATTCCTAGAGTGACAGCATGCGTGTGGCGTCTTGGAACCTGATGGGCCGATCTGGTCGTGCTGCCGCTTCCCTCGGGTCGCTTCTCCGTGACCGAGGCGGGGCCGATCTGGTGCTGCTGCAGGAGGCGTCACCCCGGGGGATGGAGAAGTTCATCGAAGCCGCAGGGCTTGACTGGTCGCTGCACATCAGAGATGTCGCGTCGGAGATGCTGAGTGAACGAGGCCGATCCGGCAAGAAAGGTGGCCGAGGTCGCCCTCGATCAGTGGCGCTAGCCGGCCGGGGCGAGCCTGCACGCAACCCGGAAGTCTTTCCGGATGCGCCTCTGCCGGAGAAGGTGATGGCGGCCACAGTGAAACTCGACGGTGTGGATACGACGGTGGTGACGTACCACGCCCCGACCGGGGTGCAGCACAAGTTGAAGAAGCCAGCCCAGGCAGTGCAACTGGCCCGATGGTTGGCGTCGGTGCAGGGTCCGGTGGTCCTCGGAGGGGACTTCAACACCCCGAAGGTCGACCCGCCCGACCGGGGAGGCATTCGAACCCACTGGCACTCGGGCGACGACAAGTTGAAAGGCCTACCCGGTGACGACCTGCTGGTCGGTCCTGAACCGGTCCACGGGCTCAGAGACGTACTGCGTCTCCACCTTGCCGACCATTCCGACGAACTCGCCATGATCCGAGTCGAACGACCCGACGGCCCGCTGATGACCTCGTACCGCACCGGGGGAGCAGGCAAACGGAGGTATCGCTATGACGCGATCTGGGTGACTTCGCAATTCACAGTGGGGTCGGTCGAGTACGTGTACGACGAAGCCATCGAGGCGGGTACCGATCACGCACTTGTTCTGGCAGGGCTGACGGTCGGACCATGACGACTCATGAACCTGACCCGGGGACCAGTCCGGCTTCCCTGATGGCCTGGAGTTGACACGCAGATGCAACTGATCTCATGGAACATCGCCCGCCAAGAAGAACCGTGGCATCTTCTCGCAACCGATGAACGGATCGATGTCGCCCTGCTCCAGGAAGCGACCGCCCCCCCGGCCGGATTGAGGCTCGACGTCGTCGCCGGGGGCGAGTGGCGGCTCGCGGGCTGGCAGGACCGGAAGTTCTCTACAGCGGTGGTCCGGTGCTCGTCGCGCGTCGAAGTCGCAGCTGAACCAACCCCGGAAGCGCTCGACGCCGCCTCGGAGAGCGACCTGGCGGTGAGCCGCCCGGGGTCACTGGCCGTGGCCACGGTGACCGGCGAGACACTGAGAGAACCGGTCACCGTCGTTTCGGCCTATGCGGCATGGGAGAGGCCTGCTGCAGTCGAGGACACCGGCTGGATCTACGCCGACGCCTCGGCCCATCGAATCATCTCCGACATAGCTGCACTCATCGGCCGACAGGAAGGCCACCGAATCATCGTCTCCGGCGACTGGAACATCCTCCACGGATACGGCGAACAAGGCAGCCGCTACTGGGGACGCCGGTACCAGACGGTGTTCGATCGCATGGAGGCCCTCGGCCTCAGGTTCATCGGGCCGCAACAGCCGAACGGCCAACCCCCAGAAGAACCCGACCACGAACTGCCAGCGGACAGTCTTGACGTCCCCACCTACCGGACTCGCCGAGACGACCCCTCGACGGGGCGACGGCAATTGGACTTCGTATTCGCCTCAGAATCGATAGCCGACTCACTGACGGTTCGGGCGTTGAACGGACGAGACGAATGGGGCCCCAGCGACCACTGCCGTATCGCCATCGACCTTTCCGAATAGGCGCGTTCCTGATTCGCCCGAAACGCGTTCCCAGGGCCACCGGAGCATCTCCGAGAACCCCTTCGTTGCAGGGGTTTGGAGGTTTCGCGCCACCCTCTACGAGGGCGAGGGCGGCGCGTTATGTGGCGCGTTACTGCCGATAACGGTCTTCCTCGTGGTCAAGGTTACCGGTGGGCCCGGTTTGGCCCTTTGGGAAGGTGTGGGGGTTTCGTGCCTCTCTCGGTGGTGGCCCAACAAGTCGGGTTCGGTGCCGAGGCATGATGGCCAGGTGGAGGACTGTCACGACGTCGTTGATGTTGTCGTTGAACGAAGTCGTGGGCTGACTGTCACCTTCGCTGACGGGCACGTTGCGGAACTCGATTTAATGCAACTTCGCCTGTCTTGCCCATGTGCGGCCTGTCGTTCACTGTGGGAACGTGGAGAGGCAGCCTGGCCTCTTCATGGCAGCCCAACCCGACTACAGATTAAGGATGCGGCGCTCCATGGCGCATGGGGATTGAACCTCATTTGGAACGACGATCACAGCACGGGTATCTACACCTTCGAGTTATTGCGGGAGATCAGTGGCTGGGGCAACGACTAGGAGCACGTCCTCAACAGGTTTGGCCAGACCAGTTGAGGCGGCTGGGTGTAGGACTCGCTGCGTGGCCGACCAGGGCGGGTTCTGCACCGAATACGGCAATGCTGTGTGGTTGTGAGAGCGATGCGCGCTCGTAGGGAACCCCCACCGTTTCGCATAGTCGAGGTGGCTCGGATTGAGCCACGTAACCCTCACATGGTTCGGATCACTCTTGCCGGGCCGATGCTCCAAGGGCTCGACCCCGGGCTACCGGCCGCCAGTGTGCGTGTCCTGCTTCCCGGAGATCCAACCGAGGTTGTTCTGCCCACATGGGCCGGGAATGAGTTCCTGTTCGCGGACGGCAGCCGGCCGACTATCCGAACACTCACCCCGCTCTCGTTCAGATCCGGTCCTTTCGAACTCGATATCGAGGTTGTCCGACACGGAAACGGGATTCTTTCCGCGTGGGTAGATACGGCCAAGGCAGGGGATCGTGTTGCCGTCTCTGGCACAGGGCGCGGATACAAGATTGATCCGGCAGTTCGCTCGTTCCTACTCGCAGGTGACGAGTCGGCACTTCCTGCCATCTCCATGCTTCTGCGAGCGCTCCCTCCGGAGGCTGAGGTGGAGGTAGCCATTGAGATCCGGCATCCTGACGCACGCCTCGAGTTGCCCGCTCACCCAGGTGCGACCATTCAGTGGTGTCAACTTGAGGCTGGCTCAACTCCCGGCGATTTTCTCTTCGCCGCTGTCACCAGCGCACAGATAGCTCCTGACACGCGGGTATGGGCTGCTGGCGAGGCGGCTGCCGCCCAGCGCATTCGCCGTCATCTCTTTGACGAGCGGGGTCTTTCCCGCTCCCACGCTGTTGTCCGGGGTTACTGGAAGTACGGCCGCGGTGGGGTGCGGGTCGACGTCTGAACGGATCAGGTCGCGGCGCAGGTTGTCGCAGTAATCGTGTTCCCGATTCGCCCTAATCGCGTTCCGAGCCACACCGAAGCGTCCCTGAGAACCCATTCGTTGCAGGGGTGTGGGAGTTTCGCGTCACCCTCTACGAGGGTGGGGGCGGTCTAGATCTCCAACGTCGTAGGAATCCAGACTCTCGACTTCTCGTTCTACCCTTGTTCGCCCGGCCTTGTTCGCGCTCCGCCTTCTTCTTCCTGGCATTTTCCACAGCTTCCTGGCGTTGGAGCTCGAACCATTCCGTAGTCAGGGGGAACGGTTTCTCGTCGCGAGGATCCTCTGGGGGAAGGTTTTCTGTTGGCTCGTTCGGGTTCTCCATAGAGCCAAGATTTGCATGTTTGGGCCTGGGTGAGAACTAGATCTTGGATTACTCGACCTGACGATGCTCGGACCAGATTTCTGAACCGCTCCCTATTCTTCGATCAGGATGTCGGTGAACGGGCCCTGCCCGACGGAGGCTTGGATTCTGGTTAAGTCCGGTGGGTTGGTAGCCGAGAGTCAGGACCGCGCTTCAGTTCTGTTCGCAGGGCTCGTCATTCAGCATTGGCGGGTCCCGGCGTAGGCCAGGGCCGACCGATCAGCAAGAGTTACGTCGGCCTCGTCTGCGAGGCTGGGGGCCATCACCGAGTGCGGGTCAAGACTGTGCCCAAGCCCGACCGAGTGGCCAAGTTCGTGAAGTACAGAGAGCATCGCGCTGTCGCTAGTCCGGTGCTGGTGATCTGCGGCTTGGTTGATGATCTCGTCCGAGAGAATCACGGTGGCGCTTCGCAACTCCAACTGTGCCTCGGAGAAGTGAAGTTCGGTTTCGCCGAGGTGATGGTCTTCGAGGCTTTCGGAGCCCTCTGTTACCCAGATCAGTTGAATCTCGCGTGATCCAGCAGGAGGTAGGGAGTCAAGGTCGTTGGCCTTGACTGTTTGGATGCTCTCGGTTTCGACGCGGATGTCCAGACCGGTGAGTATGGCGAGTTGGGAAACAGCATCGAGTGTCACCTTTTTGGCTGCCGACGTGTCGTTGAGCAGCTCGCTGAGATGGATGGAGACTGTGATGGGCGAGCAGTTCGACCAGAGGGCCACACCGGCATCGTTGCTTACGAGAGGACGCATTCCTGCCTCGTTGAGAGCGTGTTCCGGGTTGTTGTCGATTTGGTTGGCTTGCCGAGTTGTTCCTGCTCCGGTGAGGGTCAGGAAACTCCGCACGTCGTTGGTTAGCCCGGCAGACCATCCGAGGTCGGAATGTGTAGGCCGAAAGAGGTTCGAGTCGGTTAGTACCTGGTCGACGGGACCAGCGGCTTCGGTGTCACCCAAAGCAAGCACTGGATACAGGCCGAGGGCGAGGGCCGTACAGCCCAGCCCGACGACAGCCGTTCGAGTGAACGCTTTGATGATTTGTGTTCTGGAAACTCGCTTTTGAGATTGTTTGCGGTTGCTCATAGCGACAATGTATTACGGTAATTAATAAACGTCAACCCTTTACGCTAAAAAATACCGCTAGAGGGTTGGGTCCAGCTGAGATCTCCTCCATGGCTTGGCCATGTGGCACTGAGGAGGATTCCTGGAACCTTGTGGGCCAACCCTGAACAGGCGGGTCGTGCCCATCAGGCTCGACCTGGAGCCCGATATGCATTTCTCATGCCCCGGGGACAGGGGACCTGCGTGATGCTGCAACTGGGCCCACTAATTGAGCCTTGACATCCGTAACGTTACGTCCGTAGTGTCCCGTCTTCGGAACTTTTTGAGAGTCGTCGAGGAGATCCCAAAGACTGTGATCGCAGATCAGCGTGGTCGAGTCCGCCGAGAGCGTGCGGAGGGCGAACGGGCAGCTGCAATTGAGCGGATCACCGTTGCAGCCCGAGCGCTATTGGGAGAACACTCGGTGTTCGAACTGAGCGCTGCAACCGTAGCCAGTTCGGCCGAAACGACCCGGCAGACAGTCCACAACTACTTCCCGTCAATGCATGAGTTGATCTTCGCTCTCGCCGACGACTTGACCGTTGCCTTCCAGACAGCCGGGGCCGACCTGGATGTAGACGATCCCCGGTGGCCCTACCTCTATGCGGAGAGGGTCGCCGACGTGGCGCTTGCCGATCCGGTGCCGAACCGCCAGGTCCTGCTGGTCTCGGCTTCGCAGGGCCGGGGCATGGCGGCCGCTACGGCGGAAACGAACCAGCAGATCATCCCGGCCCTTCAGCGCCGGAACCCGGTGGCGGCCGATAAGGCCTCGTGGTTGACTCTGACGCTGTTCCGCGGAGTCCTGTTCACCTGGGCGGCCGAGCAACTCTCAGACGAGGAGCTTCGCAGGAGCCTGCACGACGTCGCCGGCGTGGTGGTGGCCCAGCGCCGCCTCTGGTCAGAGGAGTCCGGCGGGGGAGAGGAGCGGTGATGCACCGGCCGGCAACCCTTCTGGCAGCAGCGCTTCTGGCTGCCGTAATGGCCGTTCTGCTCGCCTCGGCGCCGGCGGGTGCGTGGTCGTCTTCGGACGGGTCGTATTCAACGATTCAAACCAACCACAACGGGGAGGCCCGCGATGTCCAAGTCGACTCCTCGGGGAACATCTACCTCTGCGGCTACATGCGCGGCAGCGGCGACGTCGACCCCAACCGCTACGACTCGACGACGGTCAACGAGGCCGCCGCCGGCAAGCAGTCATCGCTGGTGGTGAAGCTCGACTCGTCGGGTGACCTGGTGTGGTCGTCGCTGTTGGACGCCTCGGCCGACGACTGGATCGACGACTGCGCCCTGGACTCGTCGGGCAACGTGTACGTGACGGGCAAGTTCAAGGGCTCGATGGACTTCGACGACGACGGCTCCGCCGAGGTCACGGCACTGGACGACGCCAATGGCGGCTATGACGCGTACGTCGCCAAGCTCAACTCGTCGGGGGCCGTGGTGTGGTGGAAGGTCGTCGGCAACACCACCGACGTGTCGAGCCAGATCGACACCGTCTACGGCAACGGCGTGGACGTGGACGGGTCGGGAAACGTCTACTTCGGCGGCTACTTCTCGGGCACGATCGACATCGACCCGAGTAGTACGACCACGGCTGTGACCGTGACGGGCAGCAACCAGGCCAAGTACGACGCCTATCTGGTCAAGTTGGATTCGTCGGGTAATACGGTGTGGACCCGACACTGGGGCGGGGACGCCTACGACTACCTCTATGACCTCGACGTCGACCCGTCGGGCAACGTGGTCGCCGTCGGTGAACACAACAACGGGGTGGGCGACGTGAACTACCACCCGATCGCCGGTGGGTGTACGTCGTCGTGCGGGGAGACGCTCGTCGCCGCCCACGGCGGCTTCGACGGGTTCATCTCCAAGATCGGTTCCGACGGCAGCCTGGACTGGGCGGGCTTTGTCGGCAGCGTCTTCACCGACCGCATGCGCGGTGTCACCACCGACAGCTCAGGAAACATCTACGCCACCGGCTTCTACCATGCATGGCCTACCGGCACCATGGACTTCGACCCCGGCTCCGGGTCGAGCATCACCCTGCCGAAGAGTTCCAGTGCCTACGACGCGTATGTGATCAAGGTCGGGTCGGACGGCAACGGTGTGTGGGCCAAGGCGTTCGAAACGACGTCGGACAACAGCAACGGCAACCGACAGGGCGGCGCCGTCGCCGTTGACGGGTCGGGCAACGTGCATGTGACCGGCTGGGTCGACGCCAACGACACTGTCGACTTCGACCCGGGGTCGGGAACCACGGCGTTCACCGCCGACAACAGTGTCGACGTCTTCGGCGTGAAGCTCAACTCGTCGGGGGACCTGGTGTGGGCCCGCCAGTTCGAGACCGAGGGCACCTACCAGGGCGAGGGCCACGGCGTCGCTGTGGACGGTTCTGGCAACGTTTACATCGCCGGCAGCTACTTCGGACACATGGACTTCGACCCCGGTAGCGGCGAGGCCTGGTGGGTGGCCCTCACACACAAGGCCCTCCAGGACGCGTTCGTGGTGAAGCTGGACTCTTCGGGAGACCTCGGAGACGGCAACTCGGCCTGGGTGGAGAACGCCCCGTCGGGTTGGGACGTCGTCCATGGTCCCGTTGACGGCACCAACCTTCAGGGTTGGCTGTCCGAGGTGGTCAGGACGTCGCCACTGTGTTCGGGCGGTAAGTGGGAGTTCGACCACATCCAGGACGTCGGCCATCGCCTCTACGTGGTCCAGGACTCCGCACTGGCGTCGTCGGGCCTCGGGATCGGCGACTACATCTGGGCGAACTATTCGACGTATACGGCGACGGTCCCGGACTACAACCAGCTCTGGCGGGGCAACGCGAACGACCACGACGGCAACACCTCGATGCTGGGCCAGACCTTCAAGATCCTCGGTTGGGCTGAAGGCGCCAACGCGACTTCTGCGGTCTCGTACTACACCGACGCCAGCAACGTCCTGCAGTGGGAAGTCAACGGCACGGCACGGGCTGGGACCGTCGACAAGGGTGCAGGAGCCGGGGTCGTCCCGTCGGGCTACAGCGTCTACCTGGCGATCGCCAACAAGAACTACGAGTCCCGGAGCTTCGCCGACATGGAGTCGATCTCGGGTTCGAGTTGCGGGACGCCGGGCTTCAGCGTGTCCGAATCGTCGCGGACGGTGTCCGAATCCGGCTCCACGCAGACGTTCACCGTGGTGTTGACCGGCGACCCGTCCTCGGACGTGGTCATCGACGTGGCGAGCAACGACACCGGAGAGGCGACCGTGTCGGCTGCATCGCTGACGTTCACGGCCAGTAACTGGGACACCGCTCAGACGATCACCGTGACCGGCGTCCCTGACTACCTCGACGACGGCAATCAGACCTCCACGGTCACTCTGTCGGTCAACGACGGTAGCTCCGACGACGACTTCGACTCGGTCGCCAACCAGACGGTCAGCGTCACCACCACCGACGTCGACGCGGCCGCCGGCCTGACCATCGCCGCCTCGGACGGTTCGACGTCGGTCAACGAGGCCTCTTCGGGCAACACCGACACGTTCACCGTCGTACTCGACATGCAACCGGCGCCGGGCAACAACGTGGTGGTGACCGTCACGTCGTCTGACACCACTGAAGCCCAGGTCAACGGAACGTCGGCCAGGACCCTCACGTTCACCAACTCGAACTGGGACACTCCGCAGACCGTGACCGTCACCGGGATCAACGACGACCTCGACGACGGCGACCAGACGGCGACGTTGACCCTGGCCGTGGTCGACTCGTCGAGCTACGACCCCTACGACTCGGTATCGGACGTAACCGTCTCGGTGGCCGTCGTCGACGACGACACCGCCGGCTTCACCCTGTCGGGGACGACCGCGTCGGTGTCCGAGAACGGGTCGACGGCGACGTTCACCGTCGTCCTGGACTCCAAACCGACCGGCAACGTCGTATTCGGCCTCTCGTCAGCCGACACCGGGGAGACCACCGTCTCGCCAGCGGCGCTCACCTTCACCTCGACTAACTGGGACACCGCCCAGACGGTGACGGTCACCGGGATCGACGACTCGGCTTCGGACGGCAACCAGACCACCAACGTCACCGTGGCCGTCAACGACTCGTCGACCGCTGACAGCGCCTACGACGCGCTCAGCGACCTGGCCGTCGCCGTCACCACCGCCGACGACGACTCCGCCGGCGTCACCATCTCGGCGTCAGGTGGGGCCACCACCGTCTCCGAAGCGGGGTCGACCGACACGTTCACCGTGGTGCTGAACACCCAACCGTCCAGCGACGTCGTCATCAATGCGTCGTCCGGTGACACCGGCGAGGCCAACGTGGCCCCGACGGCACTCACGTTCACCTCCTCGAACTGGGACACCCCGCAGACGGTGACGGTCACCGGCGTCGACGACGACTCCAACGACGGCGACCAGACCACGACGATCACCGTGTTCGTCGTCGACGGATCGTCCGACGACGCGTACGACAGCGTCGCCAACCTGACCCTGAGTGCCACGACCACCGACGACGACTCGCCCGGGCTGACGATCTCTACGAGTTCGCTGACGGTCACCGAAGCCGGGTCCGCATCGACGTTTACCCTCCGTCTCAACACCAAGCCCAGCTCCAACGTCGTCATCAACGTCGCAACATCGGATTCCGGCGAAGCGACGGCATCGACGACGGCGCTCACGTTCACGCCGAGCAATTGGGACAACGCCCAGACGGTGACGGTCACCGGCGTCAACGACGTCAACGACGACGGAAACCAAACGTCGACGGTCACCCTTTCGGTCAACGACGCAAGCTCCGATGACGACTACGACTCCGTCTCCGACCGCACCGTCTCGGTGACGACTACCGACGACGACGACCCGGTCGTGACCACGACGACCGCACCGCCGCCATCGACCACGGCCCCGCCGCTGGGGACGGTCAGCCTGTCGGCCGTTCCTGGATGCTCGTCGGTGACCATCCATTGGGCTCCGGGAACCACGTCGGGCCTGCAGTCGTTCTCACTGGCTGCCAAGGCCCCGGACGGCAAGGGTTGGTTCACCCACAGCACGCACCTGTCAACGACCCGTTCGTTCGCCATCGGAAGCCTGGCCGACGGACTGCACAGCTTCGAGATCCGCGCTGAATACGCCAACGGAACCTCGGCGGACTCAAACCTCGGAGACGTCACCATCTCGGGTTGTCCGGTCGTGATCCTCCCGCCACCGACACCCGTCACGACAACGACAACCATCCCGCCGGCTCCCACCACCACGACAACGACGACTTCTCCGACCACGACAGCCCCCATCCCACCGACGACGGCTGCACCGGCGACGACACCACCACCGACGACGGCTGCACCGGCGACGACACCACCACCGACCACGACAGCCCCCATCCCACCGACGACGGCAGCACCGACAACGGCGGTTCCCACGACGGCGGTTCCCACGACGGCGGTTCCCACGACGGCGGTTCCCACGACGGCGGTTCCCACGACGGCAGCACCGACAACGGCAGTTCCCACGACGGCCGTCCCGACCACGACGCTTGACGGGGGAACCGGTTCGGGTTCGAGCACGACCAGCACCGTTGCCCCGACCACCACCACAGAAGACTCCGTCACGGTGACGGCGCCTCTCACCAAGAAAGAAGACGGGCTACCCGTCGGCAGATCTGCTCTGGTCCTCGCTGGCCTCGCCGCTCTCGCTACCGCCGCCTACTTCGGATGGCTCGCATCCCTCGGCCGGTTCCTGGCCGGCACCGCCCTCGGCCTGTTCCTGATCGCCTTCTGGCGACGACGCAAGCGCCCTAGCCCACCCCTCCACGTCCGGGCCGAGAACCTTGCCGACGACATCCAGTTCACCTGGACCCAACCCAGGCGACCCAAGAAGCTCGATCGGTACAGCATCGAAGGCTTCGACGGCGAACGGTGGCTGCTGGTGCATGAACACATGAGCACCATCACCCATGCCCGGCACCCCCGGAGCGCCCACCCCACCGTGACCCAATGGCGGGTTACCGCAACGAACCGTCATGGGATCAGCAGACCGTCCGAAGAAGTGGCACTGACCAGCAGCGATCTCGGCGAATCAGTCGAGAAGCCAACAGAAGGCCCGTCTTCGTGATGCTGTTGGCCCGGCACCTTCGGTGGACCGCCAGGGGAGGGGCCGCGCTGGTGGCGGCCCTGGTGGCGGTCCTGTCGTTCGCCGCCCCCGCTTGGGCAGCCGACGGCGACCTGGATACGAGCTTCTCCGACGACGGGTACAGAACCCAGAACCGGACGGCGAAAAACGACGAGGCCCGGAGCCTGGCCTTCCGGTCCGACGGTTCGGTGGTGGTCGCCGGCTGGGACGACAACAACCATTCGTCGGCCGCCGCGTTGCGAATGGTGACCATCGCGTTCACAGCCGCCGGTGGTGGTGACGGTCCGTTCTCCAGTGGTCACGACCCCCAGACTGATCGTGAGTTCTGGAGCCCCTTGACCGACTCGGCCGAGGAGGTTCTGCTGCTCTCCGACGGCCGCTACGCCTTCGTCGGCTATGCCGGGACGAAGACCACCGGCAGCGGCGGAGACTACGACTGCGTCGTGATGGTGCGCGGAACCAACGCGTTCCGGGACAACTCCTTCGCCGGAAACGGGAAGAAGTTCATCCAGTTCAGCGCCGCAAACAACGAGAAGTGCTACGCGGGTGCGCTCCAGTCCGACGACAAGATCCTCGTCGGCGGCTGGGTGTACACGTCGGGTGCGAACGGCTGGGACCTGGCGCTGGCCAGGGTGAACTCGTCGGACGGCTCGTTGGACACGAGCTTCGGGTCGGGCGGCAAGGTGATCCACAACGCCGGCGGCGGCGGCGAACTCATCACCGCCATCGACGTCCAGGACGACGGCAAGATCCTCGTGGCCGGCACGACGAACTCTGCCGGGACCAACGACTTCTTCGTCGCCCGCTACACGTCGGCCGGCGCACTGGACACGAGCTTCAGCGGCGACGGCATCCACATCTTCGACATGGGGGGTGTCGACTACCTGCACGGCATGGACCTGCAGTCCGACGGGAAGGTCGTCGTCGGCGGCTACTCCGGCACTGCCTGGGCGATAGCCCGCCTGACGACCGCAGGGGCCATGGACACCTCGTTCGGTGGCGGCGACGGCATCACCACCACCGAGTTCGGCGGCGTCGAAGAGGCGTCCGAGGTGATCGTCGCGTCCGACGGCAAGATCCTGCTCGGCGGATACACCAACGCCTCCGGGAGCTACGACTTCGCGCTGGTCCGCTACACGTCGGCCGGCGTTCTCGACACCAGTTTCGGGGGTGGCGACGGCGTAACGACCCACAATTTCGGCGGCACGGACAAGGCCCGGGCCATGGGGATCGCCGCCAACGGCAACGTCCTGCTGGTCGGCTCCACGAAGTCGGGCAGTGACACGGACTGGGCCCTCGCCCAGTTCGTGTCGTCGACCCAGGTGGGAACGCCGGGCTTCACCGTGTCCGAATCGTCACGGACGGTGTCCGAGACCGGGTCCACCCAGACGTTCACCGTCGTGTCGACCGGGCAGCCGTCATCAGACGTGGTCATCGACGTGTCGAGCAGCGACACCGGCGAAGCGACCGTGTCGGCCTCGTCGCTGACGTTCACGTCCAGCAACTGGGACACCCCGCAGACGATCACCGTCACCGGCATCCCGGACTACTCCGACGACGGCGACCAGACCTCCACGATCACCATCTCGGTCAACGACGGCAGCTCGGACGACGACTTCGACTCGCTGGCCGACCAGACCGTGTCGGTGACCACCACCGACATCGACGCCGCACCGGGCCTGACGGTCACCCAGACCGGAGGGTCGACGGCGGTCAACGAGGCCTCGTCGGGCAATACCGACACGTTCACCGTGGTTCTCGACATGCAGCCCGCTCCGAGCAACGACGTGGTGGCGACCGTCACGTCAGCCGACACCGGCGAAGCCCAGGTCAACGGCACGTCGGCCAGGACCCTGACGTTCACGAGTTCGAACTGGGACACCGCCCAGAGCGTCACCGTCACCGGCATCGACGATCCCGACGACGACGGCAGCCAGGCTTCGACGGTCACCCTGTCGATCGACGACGCCGCTTCTGACGACGACTACGACGTGGTCAGCGACAGTTCGGTGTCGGTGTTGACCGACGACGACGACGTCCCGGCAACCACTACGACACTCGCGCCGGCCCCGACGACGACCGCTCCGCCGTTGGGGACCGTCAGCATCTCGGCCATCCCGTCGTGTTCGACGGTGACGCTGCACTGGGGTGTCGGCACCACGTCGGACTTGCAGTCATTCTCGCTGGCATCCAAGGCCCCTGGGGGCGGCTGGATCACCCACAGCACACACCTTCCAGCCT
Organism: Acidimicrobiales bacterium; assembly: GCA_030747775.1. Taxonomy (GTDB): domain Bacteria; phylum Actinomycetota; class Acidimicrobiia; order Acidimicrobiales; family MedAcidi-G1; genus UBA9410. The sequence continues at coordinate 15,559 of JASLKB010000041.1, forward strand.
CACGGTCGTTCGCAATCGGCAGTTTGGCCAACGGCCTGCACAGCTTCCAGGTCCTCGCTGTCTACGACAACGGAACCTCGAAGGCCTCCAACGTCGGAGACGTGACCATTGCTGACTGCCCGGTGATCTTGCTGCCGTCGCCAGCGACCACCACCACGACTACGACGACGGCACCTCCAACTACGACGGCACCTCCAACCACGACGACGACCACCACGACGGCACCTCCAACCACGACGACCACCACCACGACGGCACCTCCAACCACGACCACCACCACGACGACCACCACCACGACGCCGCCAGCGACCACGGCTGCTCCGACCACTGCGGCTCCGACCACGACGGCGGGAG
>JASLKB010000042.1 GCA_030747775.1 Acidimicrobiales bacterium
GCCAGAACGTACGCCCGGTCACGCATCCGCGCGATCAGATCCGGGGTGATCGCCCCATCCTCACTCGGCTCAACCAACACTTCGGCCCCGTAGGCGGCCATGGATCGCAGCTTGACCGCGGCGAAGGCATCGGAACTAACCGCCGTGAACCGGAGGCCAACTCGGGCAGCAGCGTACGCCAGGGCGGTGCCGGTACTTCCCCCCGTGTATTCGACCAGGCGGTCGCCCGGTACGACGTCACCTCGCTCCAATGCTCCCCGGATGATGGCCAATGCCACCCGGTCCTTGTAGCTGCCGGTCGGGTTAACCGACTCCAACTTCAACCACACTTCGCCGACCCCCTCAGGAACCACCCGAGTGAGCCGAACCAGAGGCGTGGAGCCGACGGGGACGGCGGAGAGCGCAGCCCGCCAGTCCACCGGACCGTCCCGGTCGGATCCCGCCAATGGAAGGTCGTTCGATCGCAGGTTCGGAGGCTCCTAGTAGATGGCCGCCACCTGGGCGATGAGCAGGAGGGCCGGAAAGACCACATTGACCCCTCGCATCATCCCTATCGGGAGCTTCCTCCAATTGCCGGCGAGATTCGACTCGGCGAGATCCCCACTCATGTCTTTGATCAGTGCACCCATATCCGAAATGACCCCATCAAAGTTCATCACTATCCAGATCGTCCCTATCACCAGGGCTGCGGTGAGCGCGAGCTGGGTGCTGGAGTCAGCCAACGCCTCCCCGGCGAAGGCGATTATGGCCAGCGACACGCTGTGGAGGATGACGAACGGCAGGACCAACCCAGTTCCCTCGCGACTCCTGCTCGCCTGTATGGCCACCCACGTCGAATCCTGCATGTCTCATACCTTCGTGTTCGATTCTGTCGAACCGGTCGATCCGACTGCAACCGACCGTAGTCCTCTCGATCTGGACAGCCGGGAATGCATCCGCGGTTACCGTTCCCAGCGTGGAACTAGAGGTGACGGACACGGCCCGTGACGGTGCCGGCATCGCCCGGGCCAAGGACGGCCGGGTTGTGTTTGTGGAGGGCGCACTCCCGGGAGAAGTCGTCGAGGTGGCTGTCTCTCGTGAGGAAAGGCGCTGGTCGCGAGCCCGCCTCCAGCGGATTGTCCAGGCGTCCCCCCACCGCGTCGAGGTGTCCTGTCGCCACAGACTCGAGGGCTGTGGTGGCTGCGACCTACTGCACGTCAATCGCGATCATCGGACGGCCATGAAGAGCGGCATGGTTGCGGACCAACTCCGACGTGCCGAGGTCGCGTTCCCAGAAAGCACCGTCCGCACCCTCGTCAACGACGCTGGACGCACCACGGTCAGGGCCGCCGTACGGGGTGGCCGGGCTGGCTACCGGGCTGGTGGTTCCCACGAGGTGGTGGTTCCCCTGTCGTGTACCGCTATCGATCCAGCCGCTGAGGAAATTCTTCTGGATGGACGGTTCGGCGACGCCACTGAGGTGGCAATCCGGGTGGGCGCCCGAACCGGCGACCGCCTGGTAGTTCTGGACGGCGGTAATCCCGAGGATGTCGACGTCCCCGACGACGTCCTCGTTGTGTCGATCGAAGAACTAGATGCCGGACTTCGGGCGTGGATCTACGAGGAGGCGGCAGGCCGTCGGTGGCGGATCTCGGCCCGATCTTTCTTCCAGAACCGGCCCGCCGGCGTTGACGCCCTGGTGGAGGTGGTCGACGGCATGGTGGCCGACCTGGCGCCGGAACGTGGGATTAGCCAGCCGATGGTTGACGCGTACGCCGGCGTGGGGATCTTTGCCGCAACGGTGGGCCGAAACTGCACGGTCACTGCAGTGGAACGGAGCAGAGATTCTCTGGCCGACTCCAAGGTCAATCTGCAGGACCGAGTGAAGGCTGGAACCGCCCAGATCGTCTCTTCGACCGTAGAGCGATGGCGCGCTGCTCCGGCTGCCGTCGTGATCGCCGATCCGGCCCGATCCGGTCTCGGCCGTGACGCTGCCCGGACCCTACTTAGCTGCGAGCCAGACCTGTTCGTGCTGGTGGGCTGTGACCACTCTGCGTTCGCCCGCGATGCAGCCCTACTGGCTGCCGCCGGCCTGGAGTTGGTTCGCCTCGTGGTAGTCGACCTGTTCCCCGGCACGTCACACGTGGAAACGGTCGGAGCCTTTGTGCGCGCCTGAAACAAGTCCCCGGCAAAATCCTCGAGTCGAACGCTCTACCGGTGGGACCGGCAATCCGGGTCCCTTACACGACGCCTTGGAAGAAGTAACACCGTCACCGCGATCCAAGTACCTCTAGCCGTCCACCGCACTGAGCGGTCCGGTCGGCCAGCGATACCCAGAGGTCGCCGCCGGCTCCCACTCGTGGACCTGCGATGTCTCGTAGATCTCCACGATCAATGGGTGGCAGGCCGCGACGTCTGAGGAGTGTTCGTCCCCACAATCGCCGCCCGGACACGCCGACAAGGCCCCCAGCAGGTCGACTTCTGCCAGGAATTCGAGGTGGTCCCCGGGCCGGACCGGGCTGGCCTTCATAAAATACTGGTGGGTGTCGCGCGTGAACCCGGTGCACATGAATACGTTCATCACGTCGTGGATTAGCGGTTCCACCTCCCGTTCAAGACGGCCGGTGTGCCGGGCCACGGCTCTAGTGAGATTGGAGTGACAGCAGTGGTGGTAGTCGGTGCCAGTCAGCAGGTGCTGGGTGTACGGATCGCACCGTGTACCGATGACGTCATGAACCCCTGCCCCGTCCGTGTCGTAGCCGTACCAGTCCAGGGTGTCGTCGGTGATAGTGGCCAGGGGTCGCAGATGAGGCACGGTGCTCCACACCCGATCGCCAGTTGAGACATGGGTACCGTGCATAGCCCGGGTCTTGCCGGACCAAAAGCGTTCAGTCAAGTCGTGCGCGTGAAACAGGTTCAGGTCACCTACCTGGGGACCCTCCACACTGCGGATACGAAAGATTCCGCCTCCCGGAACTTCGAAGGTGGCGGCTTCCCGGGGCGATACGACAACCTCGTCCACCTTGATCATCGAGCCCCGAGCTGCAGTGACGACCGTGGCGTCCAGTGGCGGAATGGTCTCCGGTGGGTAGCAAATTACGACCGGCGCGTCAGACCGTGTCGAGGCATCGGGTGGAGTGGGATAGCCAGATGTGGGCTTCATTCGACGGACACTAGGTCCAGATGATCAACAGTTAGCGGGCCTACGCTCGGCTAGGTCGAATGGCCGCTGTGGGCTACGGGGCGATCAGAAGGGATGTCGAGCGGGCGATGAACGAGGAGATTCCCGTGGAACCAGAGGCACGGTTCATCTGGCCGGCCGCCGCGTTTCTCGTCGTCGCCTCGGTGATTCTCACATTGGCCGCCCGCGGAGAGGGACCATTCTCCGGGGAGCGCCGTCTAACCCTTTGGATGCATCGCAACTCGCCGACACCGGTCGACTGGATGGGCGCCGCGGTCGACCCGTTGGTGACTGACCTGACAGCCCCCATGGTGTTTGCAGTCATCTTGCTGGCCGTCTGGTGGCGCTGGGGGCGCCACCCTGCCATCGTCCTCGGGCTAGCCGGTGCCTTCACCGCCTTGACTCGGATCGGCGACATCGTCGAGCGGCCGCGACCCACGGCAAGCGGAGCTTGGACGGATCACCACTTTGGCAACGGCGGCTACCCGAGCGGGCACGTCGTGTTTACGGTGCTCGTGCTAGGCACGGTGGCGCTGCTGGCCCGCCATTACTCGTCACCAAGCGTGGCTAGATGGCTGGCCGTTCTGGCAGTTACTTCGTCCGCGATCACTGCATGGACCCGGATCAGCGATCTGAACCACTGGCCACTGGACGTGTTCGGTGCTCTGACGATGGCCAGTGCCGCTCTCATCGGAGTCTCCTACGTCGAACGACATCTTGATGCATTCACTGCCGGACGGACCCGCCTCCGAGCCCTGCTCGGCCTCCCTACCTAACCGTCGACGACAGCGGGAACCTTTCGGGCGGAGGCGAACTGGTCCATGATCCAGGTGGTGGCCGGCGAGTAGACGTCGATGAATACCGCGGCCTTGTCGCCTAAGACCACCCCACCATGAGGGACGCCGCTCGGCGCATACCAACCATCGCCAGGACCGATGTCGCGTGTCTCTTTGCCTACCGTTAGGCGGAGCCGACCCTCCAAGAGCAAGCTGAACTGCTCGTGGGGATGACTGTGTATCTCGTAGACGACCCCTGGCGGGTAGACGGCCCGAATGAGATGCATGTTCTCGCCGGTGATGATCTGTGCGTCAACGCCCTCGTCGTCCCAGCGGACCCCATCGAGTTCATTCCAAGCGAATATCCGCCTCAAGGTGACCTCGGCACCGTGTTCGTTCACGGGTGGGCTGGCCATGGAGAACCTCCCTTTTGACCGCTGTATCGATTGCGGCACACTCCCACATTCGGGGATTCGAGGCGATCCGTCGGGACTCCTACGCGCGTGAAGGAGAGGTGGGACCTTCGCGGGGCGTTAGAGCCGCTCTCGGCATGGGCGACACCGGCGACGGGTATCCGTGCCCCACGGCCAGTTGGTCCGACTGCGTGGGTGCGTCGAACGGGTCCATCGTGCCTATGTCGAACTACTGACGACCAGATTCGACAAAGCGACTGTGGATAGTCATGTCACACCGTTAGAGGCTCCACGGGGTATTCAATCGTGACCTTGATTGGAACTATCGAGGCCAGTTTCGGTGGATTGGAGAATCCGACAGCGATGGGTCTGGGGTCCTCAACCAGTTCTCCAAGGTCTCGTGACCCCCATCGGGCAGTAGCGGAGCTAACTCGCCTCCAACCGCGAGCCTGATACCACTCAGTTACACCGGTCGCGGTCGAACCATAGGTTTCGACTCCCATCAGCCACCTGGCCAGTGGGGCTTCCACGTAGCGCGTCACGGCGAGTGGGCGGGGAGGCAAGAAAGAACGCATCCGACCTCCGTGGATCCGTATCTCAAGGTCCGAGCTTTTGACAATCGTGATCGAACCCTCGCTTCGTACATTGAGCGGCGTGACCCTGACGTGGTCGAAGTGGTAGATGTTCGATATGAGGTCGGCTGCGTCTTGGGAGCAAGCAATCAAGGTCCTGAGACCGCTCCCATCAATCCACATGATGTCGTTGAAAGGGCCGATCGGTGATTGCAGCCAGCAACCAATGACGAACCGGTCTCCGCTGGCGAATGCCACCGACGAGATGACCCCCTCGACAAACGTCCGACTACCCCTGCTGTTGGGCATTTCGTTACCCGTCCTGATGGACGGCTAGGCCCCGTCTAGGAGCTGGATCAACACGTCGCCGTGGCAGGCCTTTGGTGCACACCAGCAACCCAACCTCTTACCCCGGAGCTCCTCAAGTGACTGCATCAACTCAGGTTGGGCTACCACCCATTCCCGATAGGCGTTAATCGCCCGATTGCGTTCAGCATCGCTGTCGTCAGCCATGACGAATGGGTTCCCCCATTTACTATTTCCAATCCCATACTCGACGACAGCTCGTCCGATATAGACGTCGTATTCGTCAACCTGATTGTGCACAACTCTTGTTTGCTTCAAGGACTTCAGTGTGCCAGTCGTTGGATAGGAGGAGTTCGGGCAATTCTGTGACCTAGCGAAACAGCCAGTTCCGGGAGAAGGGTCGGAGGGGAGAATGAGGCCTACAGCAGCACTGTGGCCACTGGGTAGTCCGCTCGATCAAGCTGGAGGGTGCCCGGCATCGAGGAAGCGCTCCACGTTGCCGGCGTAGAACGCCTCCGCCGCGACCGGATCGACCCCGCCCATGGTGGCCTCGAACCTTCGGATCGGATCGCTTGAACCTTCGGGATGGGGGTAGTCGGAAGCGAAGCAGAGCATGTCGGGACCGAGTTGCTCGATGAGCCAACCAATCGGTTCGCCGGCGAACGGTGCAAAGCGGACGCGCTCGCGGGCGACCTCAGAAGCTCTACGGTTCCGAGGAGCGACAGAGCGGCTCGAACGTTCCACGAAGTCGAGCTTGTGGAGCCATCCCGGCACCCACGACGCCCCGTGTTCGAGCGAGATGCATCGGAGGCCCTCGTGACGCTCGAAGACCTCGTCTAGGACCATGGCCGACAGAAACAGTTCGGCCGAGTTGTTCATCGCGACGAGACCTAGGTTCGAGTCCGGCGCATCACCGCCAACCGCGCTGGGGCCACGCCCGTTGTTCTTGAAACTCGGCGAAACGGGGTCGTAGTGGCCATTCACTGCGATGTGCACCAGGAACGGTACGTCCCGTTCAGCGAAGCGAGCCCAGACCAGATCGAAGTCAGGATGGGTGAACGAGCGCGCTTGGGGGTCAGCCTCGTTCGTGTCCAACATGACCGTGTAGCAACCGTCCGCAAACGCTTCGTCAAGAAGTGCGTCGGCAATTTCCGGACCCAGTGAAAGCGGAACGTACCCGCCGGCAAGCAGCCGCTCGTCATGAGCACAGAAGCGCCCCATCGCGCGGTTGTAGACCCGGGAACCAACTTCGAGCGCCTTCGCGTCGTCTTGATGAGCGATCTGATGAAACGAGAAGGTTCCGAGCACGATCTGACGCTCGAAGCCGAGAACATCAAGCACATGAGACCGCTCAACCGGATCGAACGCACCAAGACGAGACCAGGGGCTACGAGTGATGTCGAACATGGCCGCTTCGAACTTCGCCATCAAATCGGGGGCGGCGTTCCGACGATCAAGGTGCTCACGACCCCGCTCTATGGCCTCGAGGGAGACCGGCAGCTCGGTCTGTGCCTCCATCGGCCGGATGAAGGCTGCTTCTTCGTCGGTCGCCACCGCATGAAGAAAGTCGTCGAGTTCGAAGAGGTGGCTGTCGACGTCGATGATCCGTCGGTTACCTGCGTAGGTCATGCCCGCGTGTCCCCTCTATTCCAGTTCCTGGCGAACTCTCACACGGTGGCCAGAGCGCGTTCCAAGTCAGCGACGAGATCATCGACAGATTCAATGCCTACCGAGACCCGGATCAGGTCGTCTGGAACTTCCAGGGCGGATCCAGCAGCCGAGGCGTGGGTCATGACCCCAGGGTGTTCGATCAGCGACTCAACTGCACCCAGTGATTCAGCGAGGGTGAAGACCCGTGTCGACATCGCAAGCTTTTCGGCCGCCTCTCGGCCCCCCATCAGGCGAAACGAAACCATTCCCCCAAAGCCTGACATCTGGATCACGGCCACATCATGGCCAGGATGGTCTTCGAGGCCCGGGTAGAGCACCTTTGACACCCGGGGATGCCCGCTGAGCAGATCAACAACAGCCGTAGCGTTCGCGCAGTGACGGTCCATGCGAACAGCAAGTGTCTTCATGCCGCGAAGCACGAGGTACGAATCGAACGGTCCGGCGACAGCACCGACAGCGTTCTGCACGAAACCGACATGTTCGGCTAAGTCCACGTGACTCGTGGCCACTACCCCACCGACAACGTCGCTGTGACCACCCAGATACTTGGTCGCTGAGTGCACTACAGCGTCAGCGCCAAGGCTGACCGGCTGCTGTAGATAGGGAGTCGCGAAGGTGTTGTCTACGACTACCAGGCCACCTAGCTCGTGGACCACGGCACAAATCTTTTCGATGTCGATAATCGTCAACAACGGGTTCGTAGGTGTTTCAAACCACACCAGCCGAGTCGACGGAGTCCATGCGTTGCGAATCGACTCAGGACTTGTCAGGTCAACGGCACTGCTATGTAAGCCACCACGGCCATGGACCTTGTCGATTAGTCGGAAGGTACCGCCGTATGCGTCGTCACCGAGCAGGAGGTGGTCGCCGGGTTCGAGGTAGCGCAGTATGGCGTCTTCGGCAGCCAAGCCACTGGCGAAAGCGAAACCGTGGTTCGCTCCTTCGAGGCTAGCGATGCACTGTTCGTAGGCATGTCTGGTGGGATTCCCAGTACGCGCATACTCGTAACCAAAGCGGGGTTCACCGATGCCGTCTTGGGCGAAGGTCGTTGAGAGCGCAATGGCGGTCACAACGCCTCCAGTACGCGGATCGTGGGGTTGCCCGGCACGGATTGCCCGAGTCTCAAATCCGTACTCTGCGGGATCCTCGAAGCCAGAGAGGAGGGGCTCCCCGCCAGCCATGTTAGAGAGCCTCCGGCGACAGGTACTCGAGCACATCCGTTCTGGAAATGACGGTCCGCGGTCGACCACCGTCAATCACAAGTAGCGCTGGCGCGCTCTCAAGCATCCCAACCGCCCGGTCGACTGGTTCGCCAATACCGATGGTGGGCAGGGGTGACTGCATAACGTCCTCGATCTGCATGTCTAAGAGATCCTCGTGCTCGTAGGCCTGGTTCATCAGCCAAAGTTCAGAGACGGCACCAACTACTTCCGCTGCAGCTACTGGCATCTCACCCTTAGCGACCGGTAGCTGCGAGACGCCGAACTTTCGCATGGTTAGGACGGCCTCACGCACGCTGTCAGTAGGTTCAAGATAGATGAGGTCAGGAAGGTCTCCGGCCGCCGCTTCGAGAAGGTCGGCGACAACGAGACCGTCGCTGCGGGTAAACCCCATCGTGGCCATCCAGCGCTCGTCGAAGACCTTTGAGAGGTATCCCCGACCTGTGTCGGGTACAAGGACGACCACCAGGCTGTCGGAATCCAGCCCGGAGGCCAACTCGTAAGCCGCAGCAACCGCAGTACCACCCGAGCCTCCGATGAGAATCCCTTCCTCGCGAGTTACACGACGGGCCATGTTGAACGAGTCCGCGTCGCTAATCGGGATCGTCATGTCTACGACTTCGGGGGCGTAGGTACCAGGCCAGAAATCCTCGCCCACACCTTCCACCAGGTATGGGCGGCCGGAACCTCCGGAATAGACGGATCCTTCAGGGTCGGCAACAACGATTTGGACGTCGGGATTCTGTTCCTTCAGATAGCGGCCGACGCCGGTAATGGTGCCGCCGGTTCCAGCCCCCGCCACGAAGTGGGTGATGCGACCCTTTGTCTGTTCCCAAATCTCGGGGCCAGTTGTCTCATAGTGCGCCCGCGGGTTGTGAGGGTTGTGGTACTGGTTCGGCCGGAAGGCCCCCGGGGTCTCTCGCATGATCCGTTCAGCAGTCGAGTAATAGGACTGCGGGTCGTCGGGCGGTACCGCCACCGGGCACACCACCACCTGAGAACCGTAGGCCCTCAATAACGCCACCTTTTCCTCACTGACCTTGTCGGTCATGACGAAGATGCAGTCGTAACCACGCTGCGAAGCCACGATCGCCAGGCCGACGCCCGTGTTCCCTGAAGTCGGCTCAACAATCGTCCCGCCGGGCTTGAGGAGGCCCTCGGCCTCAGCGGCCTCGATCATGGTGACCGCTGGCCGGTCCTTGACGCTGCCGCCCGGGTTGGTGGTCTCCAGTTTGGCGACGATCGGGCAGGACAACCCGCCGTCGACGCGCGGAAGTCGCACCATTGGAGTCTTCCCGATGAGCTCGAGTACCGATCCGGCAATGTCCAGGCCACTCATATCCATGGGCACATCTTGATCCTAAATGGATCGGAGTCAGCAGCCGGGGAACACAAATCCGTCAAGACATCGCGATCCAATCCTCCCAGCGACTGTCCATCCCGGGACGGCGCCACTAAATGGACACGACCCATTCCAAAAGTTCGAGGTCGGGTGGGAGCCCACTGATCAGTGATTGATACGTTCGATCTCATGGCTGACGCCGACATCAAGACGCTGACTGAAGCGCTCCCAGGCGAGAGTTTCGAAGTAACAGCGTTCACGACACCGCCACCCCTCGCTGATGCGACAGTCGCGGTCGTGACGACGGCGTCGCTGCATCATCCCGAGCAGGACGACTTCGAGGTCATGGACACGGGTTACCGCGTCCTCGACGACAGTCGACGCGACTACGTGACCGGCCACTGGAGCCCCAACTTCGACGGGTCGGGGTTCGCCTATGACATGAACACCGTGTTTCCGGTGGACCGGTTAGATGAGTTAGCCGATCGTGGTGTGATCGGCCGCGTGGCCGACCAACATCTTGCCTATGCCGGCAACCAGTTCTCCCTGTCGGCCATCCGCGTGGACTCCGGACCGGCCGGCGCCAAGTTCCTGCGCGATCAGGGCGTCGACCTCGTGCTCCTCACTCCGGTTTGACCGCTGTGCACGCGTACCGTGAGTACGCTCGCCCACGTCTTCGAAGCCGAGGGAATTGCCACTGTCGCCCTCGGATCGATCCGCAAGCAGATGGAAAGTTCGGCTCCGCCCCGAGGTCTGTGGTGCGACTTCCCACTCGGGCGACCGCTCGGCAAGCCGGGCGATCCTGAGTTCCAGCACCGCGTGCTCGACGTTGCGTTCTCCCTTCTCGATGCCACCGAACCCATCCTCGTCGAGTTCGATGAATCAATCCCCGATGGTGGCGACACGGTCCTCACCTGCCCGCTCCCCCCGCGCAACGACCCCGACGCCCATCCGGCCATCGATGAGGCTCATGGCCTGCTACCCGCCTACCTCAGAGGCGTCAAGATGAGCGACGGCCGATTTGGTGCAGGCCGCATCGTTATGGCCGATGACATCCCCGCCGCCATCGAGGCCTTTGTCCGTGTCTCCGAAGGCACCCCTTGGGCTGAGGCCGGCATCCCGGGCCTACCGATGCGGGTCAGCCACGACATCCGCAGCTACTACGAAACCGCTGCCCTCGCTATGGTCGACCACGCCCCTCCTGCCTGGGCTAGTACCCGCTGGTTTCTCGACCAGACCGAAACCGGCAAGGTGATGCTGGCCGCCCGCCAAGCAATGCAAGATCAGGACGCACCACAGCCAATGTGGTTCTACCTCACGCCAGGTGACCGCTGAGCGGCACGAATCTAGATCCACTTAAGACCAGCCACACAACGGTGGCTCCAGTACCCGCCATCTTGGTGGGCAATTGGAGCCGAGGGTTCTATCACTCCCCTTGTCCGACGTCAGACCTCAGAACTGATACTGGATCGGCCAGAGGCTAGGTATACGCAGCCAAGAACTGCTGGAAGGGTGAACAAGAGCCCGGCAAGTTGTGGGCCTCCGGCGCTAGCAAGCAGCCCCGAGGCCAGGCTTGAAATAGGGCGTACCCCCATGAAGGCGACACTCCAAAGTGCCATGACCCGACCGCGGTGCTCGTCAGCTACTAGAACCTGAATCGCCGTAGTGGCCAGCATCACAGTTGCTAGCCACCCGAAACCAGCGACACCAAGGCCTACCAGCCCTGGTGCCGGGCCGCCGGAGAGGCTGAAGACGGCCATTCCGAAACCCTCAACGAAGAGCATCGAGGCGACTAGGCCGCCTCGAGGAATCTCCACAGTCGAAACAACGAGGGCGCCAGCCACTGCGCCAAGACCAAAGGCTCCGATCATCCAACCGCTAAAGGTGTCCTGATATCCATATACGCGGATAGCGAACTCAGGCCCGATTGTGTTGATTGGGTCAGCTGTTAGCGACGCCAAGGCAACGACCACCAAGAAGCCCAGAAGTCGACCTTCCTCTCGGAGCATTAAGGCCGTGTCTCGAAGCCTTCGTGGTTCGACGGCTATGCCGACAGACCCTTGTGGTTGGATGACCAGAAGTGCCATGACGAAGGCCAAGAAGGAGACTGCATTAAGGAAGAAGGCCCACGCGAAGCCGAGGCCAACAACAACGGCTGCACCCAGTACCGGACCTACTGCACGGGCCAGGTTGAAACTGACTGCATTCAGTGAAAGCGCCCTCGAAAGGTGACTGACAGGAACCAGCGCAGGAACAAGGGACTGCAATGCGGGTACCGAGAATGCAGTCGCAACCCCCATGAGCAGGGCTGCACAGACGACGAACCCAGTGTTTTCCGCACCGACTGCCACCACGAACCAGAGGGCCGAAGCAACACAGAACGCTGCGAACTGTGTCGCCAGGAGAAGTCGACGTCGATCATGCCGGTCGGCCATCGGACCGGCCCACGGAAGGAGTACCAAAAGGCTGATGAACATCGAAAAGTTCACCACCCCGACCAAGAAAGTCGACCCAGTGAGCCGATAGACCAGCACCGACTGGGCGATGTTCTGAAACCAGGTGCCGATGTTTGAAATGCTGGCACCCAGCACGTACGGCCCAAACCGTCGGCTCTTTAGAACACTCACCAGGCTGAGAGGTCGGCCCTCCTGTCGACCATTCATACCCTGACCGCTATTAGGTAAATGCAGGTAGGACGTGCCTGCCAAGAAGTTCGATCGACGAGAACCACCGCTCGTATGTGAGGCGAAGATCGAAAACAAGGTGTTCCACGCCGGCTTCTTGGAACCGCTTCACCTGCTCGATGACCTCTTCGGGATCACCAGCAATGAGAGATCCCTCTATGTCCTCAACTGTCGCAAACTCTCCTGACGGTGGCTTTACCCACCACTTACCACGCTTGTTAGCCCAAGCGAGAAGGCCATCGACGTTTAGACCGTCAAATGCGATGTCATGGCTTTCGCCAATCGAGGTCGGTGGGATAACCGCGACCGTCGGCATGGCACGCCCATTCGCTGCAGTTAGTTCGCGCATGGTCTCGACTCGCTTCTCGATTGTCAACAGCGTCGTTCGCCCGGGCATCCACCCGTCTGCATACTCGGCAGCAAGACGAGCAGACCGCGGGGTGGCACCGCAGTACCAGAAGGGAATGGACTCCCCCGGCTTGGGCTCAATCGAGATGTTCTCAAACGAGTAGACGCCGTCGTTGTAGGTAACTTCGTCCTCGGTGAAGAGCCGACGCAGGATCTCAGCGTTCGAGCGAACGAGCTCCACCCTGTCCAAATCCCCCATGTCCACCAGTTCGAACTCGTGGTCGAAGGTTCCCGCACCAAATCCAAGGATGATCCGGTCACCCACCAATTTGGTCAGTGTGGCAATGCTGATTGCCAGGTGCACAGGATGTCGGAAAGGGACCAGGGAACCCGTGCCCAGCGAGATCTTTTCAGTTACAGCACCTATAGCGCTCAAGGTCGTAAGCGCCTCGAAAAATACAATGTTCGCTGCCTCCATCTCAGCGTGAGGTTCAAATACGAGGTGGTCCCTAACCCAGAGGGAATCAAAGTCAAAACTTTCTGCGAGAACCGCTCCGTCCAACAACGCGCGCCGGTTGGCATGCTCTCCAAAGTGTGGCACTAGTAGTCCAAATCTCATCCCCATGAGCGTCACTCTCCTCTTTAGTGTTTTAGATCGCAGGCCTAGCTAGTTGCCCCCACCCCGGTTCGCCGACTACTTCTCGGTCCACATAAACGTCTCTTCCTCGGACCATGGTTCGGTGGATCCGACCACGGGTGACTCGACCGTCATAACAAGTCCAACCACACTTCGACAGAACGCCATCGGCAGAGTGCCTTGTTTGGTCCTTTGGATCGAAGATCATGATGTCCGCGTCGTAACCCGGCTTCAGGAAGCCCTTCTCAGACAGTCCGAACTCGGTCGCTGGCTCCTCCGCGACCACTTCAGCAACTCTCGTTAGTGGGATCCTCCCGTTCATCGATTCGTCCAGAAGCAGCGGATACTGCTCTTGGATGCCAGGAGTCCCTGTATGGCAGGCCCAGCAATCCTCCCAGCCGACCTCCTTCTCCTTCCGGGTATGTGGCGCGTGGTCCGAAGAAAGCATGTTGATCGTGCCGTCATTCAGGGCTTCCCATACGGCTTCTCGGTGATGGTCAGGGACCCAATACGAAAGGGCGTAAGGACCAAGCTTCTCAATATCCGACCACCGGGAGAGGAAGAGCGCCCAGTGATTGACCTCGCAGCTAACCTTGACGCCTCGTTCTCGAGCTCGACGAACAAGCTCGATCGAACCTTCGGTCTGCATGTGGACGATGTGGAGTTTCGTGTCTGTCGCCTCCGCCATCTGAAGCAGAACGGCAATTGCCGAATCCCAGATAAGGCCGTTGTGGGTTGCCAACGTCTGCGCGTAGGCGGCGGGACTGCGATCACCCCGCTCCCAGTGGGACTGTTCAATCGTGTCCATGATCGCCTGGTCGTGAGGATGGACCATGAATGGGCGACCAGTCGGACGAATCGCTTCAAACATCCTCAATAGGTGACCGTGGTCATGAATGCCAGTTCCACTGGGGTGCGGGTAGTCCCGACCCGTGTCGACAACCATGTAAATCTTGTAGGCAGCCACTCCAGCCTCGGCCATGGACTCGACCTCAGCCAGTTCGCTCGGGACCGGATTGTGATTCCAATCCACAAGGCTCTTGGCGTCGTAGAGATCAAATAGTTCGTCAAGGATCTCGCGGCTCTTCGTGACTGGATTCAGATTGGGCATTCCAAAAACGGTCGTGACCCCGCCAGCCGCAGCAGCCTGCGTGCACGTGCTGATGTCCTCCTTGTGGACGTAGCCCGGCTCGCGGAGATGGACATGGACGTCAATCATCCCTGGAAGTACCCACTTGCCGGTTGCGTCGATTCGTTCAACACTCTCATGGAGCGGAACCGATCCTGGTGCGGCTATTGCAGCAATCTTTTCACCGGCGATTAGCAGGTCGGCTTGGAGCAAGCCGGCGCCAGAGACCACCTCACCGTTCTCAATGACCCGGTCGATCCGGGCGGTATCACTCGCCAACTTTGGCCTCCTTGGTGACTAGTGCATCTCGCTCGAGCGGAACAACCGATCTCTCTCTCACGGCCCCACCGTCGAAGTGGCTGGCGTACCAATCAACGATCAGGGGGATGACGTCATCGCCGTACTGCTTGTACGCCGCGTAGTGGGTGGTATGACCCTGCATCACCAGTTTTTTGGGTGCCCTGGCTTTTTCGTAGAGCGCAATCGCGTGATCGGTCGGCGTAGTCGCATCGTTTTCAACACCGATAACCATCAGGCCGCTCGGGGCGATCTGATCAACGACGTCGATCGGGCGGTATCGCATGATTGCCTCCGCGCAGCGGAGTGGAATCGATGATGGAATCTTGTCGTCGACGTCGGCCTTGACCTTTGTTGAGCGCCGCTCCGGCGTCGGCACCATGATGTCCTCTCGAGGATGGACCATTTCGCCGCTACCGCTGACCACCCGGTTGCGGCGATCTTCCTCTAGGCGCGCAAGGAACTCCTGCCACTCGTACTCCCGTCTCATCCGGTGGAGCCAATCCTCGCCATCGGCAACTGGAACCTGTGATACGGCGACTCGGATCCTCTTGTCGACTGCCGCTAGAAGGACGGCATTCCCTCCTCCAGTTCCTCCGCTTCCGAAGACACCAAGGTTGTCCGCGTCTACATCATCTCGAGTGGTCATATAGGTCACGGCGTTAATCAGGTCATCGAGTTGCAGCTGCGGCAGTAGAAGCCCGCGGTCTCCGTCGCTCTCGCCAAAGCCTCGATAATCAAAAATCAACACCGAGTAGCCAGCAGTTGTAAGCGCTTGATGATACGGGAGGTACAACTGTGCATCTTTCAGGCCCAACCATCCGGGCCCCTGGACAATTCCCGGAGCGGGAACTACTAGATCATCGGGCTGACGCAAGATTCCGGCCAGTTCGGCGCCCTCGCTGTAAAACGAAACCTTCGTTTCCCTCATAACTACTCGTTCTCCCTGGTCGGATCTGGTGGGCCGGGCGGTTTCTGATCATTGAGGACCACTCCGTTATGCACCAGTCGGCTGTATATCGGAACTGCCTGGCTTAGGAGGCCATATACGGGACACCGGCGATTGGCCTCTAGAACCATCGCCTCCACACACTCGACCGAAGATGGAGAGTCCACCTGAGCGACCACCAGAAACCACTGTGGATGGGTCGGAATTTCGTCCACCAGGTGTTCGCCGCGCATGTCCATGAAGGTCTCGACGTTGATCTCTAGAGCCTCAACTTCACAACCGACGATGGCCGCGCCTTTC
>JASLKB010000043.1 GCA_030747775.1 Acidimicrobiales bacterium
CAGCCGTCGTAGCCGGCGCAGCCGTGGTAGCCGGCGCATCCGAATCATCCGAAGAATCCGAAGCTGCCGGGGCTGCCGTAGTAGCAGCCGCCGACTCACCGCCAGACGAACTGCTGTCCGCGCCATCAGATCCACAGGCACCGGCCAGCAGCGTGAACACCGCCACCAGCGCCAACAACCAACGTACTCGAGTCTTCATGAACCAATCCCCTCCAGATGTGGATATCGCGTCCCGGTCCACGGTGACGAGCGTCACCAATGACCAAGGAAGCAGACCGTAGGCCAGCCCTCCCACCGATATCTAGCCAAGTGTCCAAAAAACCCGGTCCGTCGAGTTTCCTCTTGGTATAGGTCATCCACCACGAAGGGTGCTACGCCGATCGCGCCCCAACCGGAGCGCCCTCCTAGCCTCGACCAGGTGACCGGCCCGCACCTGACTGACCGACAACCGGGCGACCAGCCGATCGTGGACCAGGACGGCCTGGTGGTCCGCGACCCGCCGGTCGCGCTCCCCGAGGGACCGTCCACCACGGCCGAGGCCCTGGCGGCTGGCGTCCGCGACCATCCCGGCCACCCGGCACTCGGCCACGGCGACACCTGGCTCACCTACGCCGAACTGGACGCCCGGGTGAACGCTGCGGCTGGCGGCCTCGCAACCAGCGGCCTGGGCCCCGGCGACGTGGTGGCCTGCTCACTTCCCAACCGGATCGCCCTCGTCGAGGCCTTCCTGGCCACCCAACGACTGGGCGCCGTCTGGCTGGGCGTGAACGCAAACCTGGCTGACGACGAGATGGCCTGGCAGCTCGACGACGCCCGGGCCACCCTGCTGGTGACCACCCTCGAGCGCGCCGCGGGCCTCCCGCAGCCTCCCGGCGGTCGACCCACCCTGATGGTCGACCCATCCAACGGGTCCGGCTCCTGGTCCGACCTGGTCGACGCCGACCACCCGGCGCCGAAGGCCTCCATAGATCCGCATGCTCCGGCGGCCATCGCCTACACCTCGGGTACCACCGGTCGCCCCAAGGGCGCCGTGCACTCCCAGCACAACCTGCTGTGGCCGGGCATCTCCAGCCGGCGGTCCTACCCAGCCGTCCCCGGCGAGCGCCACGGCACGGCCCTAGCGCTGACCATCCTCAACATGTTGGTGCTGGGCCCCCTGTGGGCATTCCTCCGGGGCACCTCCGCCTACCTCATGGACTACACCGACGCCGCCGGCATGGCCTCCGAGGTCCGCGCCCGACATATCAACCGGCTTACCCTCGTGCCGGCCATGGCCCACGACCTGGTGGCCCACCCCGATGTCACCCGCGACGACCTGGCCACCTTGACCCAGACCATCATCGGAGCCGGCCACTCGCCGGCCACCCTGCGGGACGCCTGGGCCGAGAAGTTCGGCACCCGGGCCATCGTCGGGTACGGCCTCACCGAGGCCCCGACCGGGGTGACCCGCGAACACGTAGACCGGCCGATGCGACCCGACGGTGCCGGCTATCCGCTCGAACCAGTCCGGGTGGTGATCGTCGACGAGGACGACCATCCAGTGCCTGACGGCGACACCGGCGAGGTGTGCCTCGCCCCGGCCACCGACGGTCCGTGGGCCGGGGTGTGGACGCCCATGCTCGGCTACCTCGGCCGACCGGAGGCCACCGCCGAAGCCCTGCGAGGCGGGGTCCTCCACACTGGCGACCTGGGCTTCGTCGACGAGCACGGACAACTGGTCATACGGGGCCGACAGACCGAGATGATCCTGCGGGGCGGGGCCAACGTCTACCCGGCGGAGGTCGAACGGGTGATGGTCGACCACCCGGGAGTACGCGAAGTGGCCGTCCTCGGCCTACCCGATGAGCGACTCGGCGAAGTGGTAGCCGCCGGCCTGGTGGCCGAGGCCGGCCCCTGGGCCAGCGGCGACCCGGATCTACTCGTCGAGGATGTCCGTTCGTTCTGCCGGGAACGCCTGGCCCGCCACAAGGTGCCCGACCGAATGCTGGTACTCGACGTCCTGCCCCGCAACGCCATGGGCAAGGTGGTCAAGGGCGACCTGGCACCGGCCTTCGACGTCGACTAGTCAACCAGTCGCACAACCGCACCAGCGGCCACCACCAGGTCCACCCGGTCACCGGGTCGCAGCGTCGAGCCGACGCCGGCGTCGTGCCCGTCTGCGAGCGGGAACCGCACCGAGAGGTCTCCGACCACGACGGTGGCCACCAAGCGACCAGCCCGACGGGACACCGAGGCCACGATGGCATCCACGCCCCCGGAGACCGGAGCCACCGACAGGCAGTCGGCCCGCACCAGCACGGTGCCCGACCCCGACCCCAGACGCCCCAGGGCACACCCCCCGTCGGCATCGAGCACCACCAGGTTCTCGTGACCGAGGCAGCGGGCGGCATGCACGGTGCCGGGGTCGGCCCACACCTCGTCGGGGGTACCGATCCGATCGATGCGGCCGCCACCCATCACGGCGATTCGGTCGGCCAGCGCGAATGCCTCGTCGTGGTCGTGGGTGACGTGCAATGCAGCCAGCCCCAGGCGCCGCAACAACGTGCCCAGTTCAGCAGTGAGGCGCTCCCGCAGCGACCGGTCCAGCGACCCCAACGGCTCGTCCAGCATCAACAGTCGGGGCGCGGCGGCCAACGACCGGGCCAGGGCCACCCGCTGGGCCTCCCCACCCGACAGGGTGTCGACCCTCCGACCCCCGAAGCCATCCAGGCCGACCAGGGCCAACGCCCGAGCCACCCGCTGGGCCCGCTGGTCAGACGGCATGCCTGCAACCCGGAGGCCGAAGTCCACGTTGCCGGCTACGTCCCGGTGGCCGAACAGGGCGTGATCCTGGAACACCAACCCGAACCCCCGCTCGTGGGTGGGCACCCTCGCCAGGTCGACACCGTCCCACCAAACCCCACCGGCCACGGGCTGTTCCAAACCGGCCACGGTCCGCAGCAGGGTGCTCTTGCCACAACCGGACGGGCCGAGCAGCACCACCAGCTCGCCGGGGGCCACGGTCAGGTCAACGCCGGCGAGCACCGGCACCCCGTCAAAGGACACCGACAGGCCGTGGACCTCCAGGCCGACAGGAGCCGTGCCTCCGTCCACGGGTCGGTTCACAGGTCCCCCCGTACGGACCCGCGTCGGCCCCATCCCTCGATGGCCAGCACCGAGAGCGCGGTGGCCACCATCAGCAACACGGCCAGGGCCATGGCCTGACCACGTAGAGCATCACCGGGCTGGGACAGCAACCGAAAGAGGGCCAACGGTGCGGTGAGCCGGTCGGGATGCCGGGGAAGGAACGAGGTGGCCCCGAATTCGCCCAGCGACACTGCGAACGAGAACCCGGCTCCCACGGCCAGGGCTCGCGCCGCGATCGGCAGGTCAATCTCCCGGCGGACCCTGGCCGGGGCCGCCCCCAGCACGGCTGCTGCCTCCCGGAGCCGGACGTCGATGCCCCGCAGGGTGGGCACCACGATCCGCATCACGAAAGGCACGCCGACCAGGGCGTGGGCCACCGGCACCAACCACCGCGACGACCGGAGGTCCAACGGCGGCTCGTCCAGGGCGATGAGCATGCCGAAGCCGACGGTCACCGCCGAGGCGCCCAGTGGCAGCATCATCCCCAGGTCGAAGGCTCGAGACACGGCGCTCCGGCCGTGCACCACGACCACAGAGGCCAACCCGCCGACAAGCACGGCCAGCCCGGCGGCGACCACGGCGAACACCAGCGAGTTGCCCAACGCCTCCAACGCCGAAACGGGCAGCAGGGTCACCCGGTCGGCCAGGGCGGCGTAGTGGTCCAGGGTGAGGCCACCCCACCGCCCGCCGGCCCGCCCCCGCGTCAGCGACCGTTCGACCAGCACGGCGATCGGGAGGCCCAGCACCACGACCAGCAGGGCGAGGTTGCCGGCCAGCAGGCCGCCGGACGCCCGGGGCACCATGGCCCGCCGTACCACCCGCTGACCCACGGCCCGCCGTCGCTGCAGCCGGTTGGTCACGACCACCATGGCCACCACGGCGGCCATCTGCACGATGGCCAGAGCGGTCGCCGACGCCAGGTCGCCCCGGAACACGGCGTGGCGCCAGACCTCGGTCTCCAACGTGGCCCGGGCCGGCCCGCCCAGCACCAGCACCACGCCGAACGAGGTGAAGCAGAACAGGAACACGATCGAGGATGCGGCGGCCACCGCCGGCCACAGCCGGGGCCAGGTGACCCACCGGAAGGCCTGGACGGGCGAGGCCCCCAACACCCGGGCCGCCTCGGTGGCCCGGGGATCGAGGCCCTCCCAGAAGGTGCCCACGGTGCGCAGCACGACGGCCACGTTGAAGAACACGTGGGCGGCCAGGATCGCCCCGGCGGTGCGGGTCAGGCGTAGGGGTCCATCGGCAAGTCCGAGGCGTTCGAACAGGGCCAGGAACGCCCCGCCGACCACCACGGTGGGTAGCACGAAGGGCACGGTGGCTGCGGCCCGTAGTAGCGACCGGCCTCGAAACCGGCGCCGGGCCAGAAGGTGGGCGCCGGGCAAGGCGACGACGACCGTCAGCACAGTGGAGACCACGGCCTGCCACACGGTGAACCAGGCCACCGACCGGAAGGACGACCTACCCGGGAGGTCAACCAGGCGGGACAGGCCGTCAGCGCCCAGCCCCCGGGCCAGGATCGACCCGACCGGGTACAGGAAGAAGACCGCGAGGAAGACCGCCGGGACGGCCACGCAGCTCGCAGCGGTCAACTGCCGTCCGACGCGTGTCACCGAAGCACGATCTCCGTCCAGCGGTCCGTCCACTCGTTGCGGTGGGCCTCGATTTCGGCCGGGTCCAGGCTGTGCGGGTCCCCGGCCAGCTCCACGAAGTCCACGAAGACCGGGGGGATCTCGGCATCGGCAAGCGCCGGGAACACGAACATGTTCAGCGGGATGTCCTCCTGGAAGGTCGGCGACAGCAGGAAGTCGACCAGCAGTTCGGCAGCCCCCCGGTGTTCCGTCCCGGCCAGGATCCCGGCGAACTCGACCTGACGGAAGCAGGTGTCGGTGACCACGCCGGTGGGCGGCGTGCTGATTGGGGGATCGGCGTAGACGACCTCGGCTGGCGGGCTGGATGCGTAGCTGACCACGATGGGTCGGTCACCGCCGCCTGACACGAACTCGCCCCAGTAGGCGTCCTCCCAGCCAGAGGTGACCAACACTCCGTTGTCACGCAGGGCGGCCCAGTAGTCCTCCCAGCCGTCGCCGTACTCGGCAATGGTGGCCAGCAGGAATGCCAGGCCTGGCGACGAGGTCTCGGGGTTCTGCACAACCAGCAGGTCGGCGTACGCCGGGTCGGCCAGGTCGGCCAGCGTGGTGGGGGCGGCCACGCCGTCGGCGAAGCGATCGATCCAGTAGTTGACGCACACGTCACCGAAGTCGATCGGGGTGACCCGGTGCTGCGGGTCGAGCCTCAGCTCTTCGGGCACGCCGGACAGGGCCGGCGACTCGTAGGCCTCGAACAGCCCCGCGTCCAGCGCCCGCTGCAGGAAGGTGTTGTCCACCCCGAACATCACGTCGCCCAGTGGATCACCGGCGGTGAGGATGGCCGACGAGACCATCTGGCCGGTGTCCCCGGCGCTCTGGACCACGACGGTCACGTCGGTCTCGGCGGTGAAGGCCTCAAGGGTGTTCTCCGAGATCGAGAACGAGTCGTGGGTGACCAGCGTGATCGTCTGGCCCGCAACGGGTTCCGACCCACCAGTGGGGGCACTCCCCGAGAGGCCGCCGCTCTCCATTCCGTCTGCGCCGCAGGCGGCCAAGGCATACATGGCCACCAAGAGCGGCAGCGCTCTGGTCAGGGTCCTGCACATCGAAGCTCCCTCCGCCGGCATTACCCGGTTCAGGTCGTTTCGGGTCGACAGCACCTCCGGTCGCACTGGCGACCGCCGCTGTCCTCTCAGCCCGGAATCAGGTCCGAGCTCCCCGGTCGGTTGTCGAAACGGAGGCTAGCCCTCGAGCGTAAGTGCGAGCACCGCCCGGATGTCTGCGGACGAGGCGCCCAGCCGCACCTCGTAGTCCCCCGGGTCCGCGTACCAGCCCGGCTCGAGACGGTGCCCGACGTGGCCACCGCCAGCGGCGACGGGAACGCGGTGGTTGCGGTCGGCATAGCCGGGATCGGCCGGGTCCCAGTAGGCGAAGGCCCGGTGGTCGAGCTCTATCACCACCTCGGCGGATCCGCCGGGCTCGAGGTGCACCTTGGCGAAGCCTCGGAGTTCCTGGGGTGGTCGGGCAACCGCAGGGTCGAGGTGGGCCACGTAGCACTGCACCACCTCGCTACCCGGCCGGTCGCCGGTGTTGGTGACGACGACGGTGGCGACGACGGTCTCCCCGGCGAGCAATGCCGTGGTGCTGGGGGCGTCACCCAGCCGGGCAGCTCCCCACTCGAACGTCGAGTAGCCGAGGCCGTGGCCGAACGGGTAGGCCACGTCGACGTCACGGGCCTCGTACCAGCGATACCCGACGAAGACGCCCTCTCCGTAGTGCACCTGACCCGCCTCACCCGGGTAGTTGGTGAATGCCGGCGTGTCCAACAGGCGGTGTGGAACCGTCGTCGGTAGGCGACCGCCGGGCTCGGCGTCGCCGAACAGGACGTCGACGAGGGCGTCGCCCATCTCCTGGCCACCGAACCACGACTGCAGCACGGCCGGCGCAGAATCGGCCCAGTCCATGGTGACCACCGACCCGGCGTTCACGACCACGGCGGTCCGGGTGTTGGCGGCGCACACCCTGCGGATCAACTCCGACTGGTCTCCCGGTAGTTCCATGGATTCGCGATCGCGGCCTTCGGTCTCCCAGTCGTCGTTGGTGCCGACGACGAGGACGACCGCATCGGCCTCGGCGGCCAGCTCGACGGCTCGGTCCACGAGGTCGCCGACCTCGGGTGGGCGGAGGCCGACCTGGGCGCCACTGAGGAAGGCATCTTCGCTGCCCGAGTACTCGACCACGACCTCAACCGTCTCTCCGGCAACCAGCGCCACGCGGGCCTCGACCTCGATGCTTCCCATCCCGAAGAACGCCTCCCCCGGCGGGGGCGGTTCAGTGAACCCGTCCAGCAGCACCACACCATCGACCAGGACCCGGGCCCGTCCGACCTGCACCAGCGTGAGCACGTGCTCGCCGGTCTCCTCCGGAGTGAGCCGGGCGACGGCCCGGAACGAGCACGACTCTCCACCACTCTCGAGCAGGCGTCCGTCGCGACCTTTGGCGACCCGCAGGGGTGCGCCCTCCCAGGCCGGGCCGTCGAAGTACTCGACGGTGAAGCCCGGCGATCCGTCCGCCCCCGTCAACTGCCGGAGCCGGACCGGACGGGTGGTGCGCTCAGTGAACGCACCCGGCTCGTAGCGCACCTCGCAGTCCCCGCCGAGCCGGTCGGTGATCGCCTCGAGCGGAGAAGTCGTGTGCTGTGGCACAAGCGCCGCCGAGCCGCCTCCCATGAGCATGGCGTCGGCGGCGTTGGGTCCGATCACCGCCAGCGTTGTGATCGATCCCGCGTCGAACGGCAGCACGCCCTCATTCCGGTACAGGACCATTGATCCCGCTGAGGCCCGCCGGGCGAGGGCACGGTGCGCCGGTTCGTCGAGTTCGAGCTCGGGGCGATCCAGTGGGTCGTCAAAGGCCCCGGTCCGTTCAAGCAGGGTGAGCAGCCGGCGAGCCGCTGCGTCCAGCAAGGTCTCGTCGACCTCGCCGGCCTCGACCGCCGCCACCAGCGACGGACCGTAGAAGCGGCCGACACCGGGCATCTCGAGGTCGAGTCCGGACCCGGCCATGGTGGTCGTGGACTTGGCGGCGAACCAGTCGGTGACGACGATGCCGTCGAAACCCCATTCCTCACGAAGTACCTCGGTGAGCAACCAACGGTTCTCGCAGGCGAACGTGCCGTTCACCCGGTTGTAGGAGCCCATGAGCCCCCACGGTTGGGCTTCGGACACGGCGATCTCGAAGGGCCGCAGGTAGACCTCGCGCAGGGCCCGGTCGGGCACGACCGAGTCGATGCTGTTGCGTTCAAACTCCGAGTCGTTGGCGACGAAGTGCTTGATGGTGGTGCCGACGCCGCCGCCCTGGACGCCGCGGATGAACGCAGCCGCTATTCGACCTGTGAGCACCGGATCCTCCGAATAGCACTCGAAGTTGCGGCCACCGAGGGGCGTCCGGTGGATGTTGACGGTCGGGGCGAGAAGCACGTGGCAGGCGCGGGCACGGGTCTCGGCGGCCAGAACTGCGCCGAGTTCCTCGACCAGTTCCCGATCCCAGGTGGCTCCCAGCGCCGAGCCGCACGGGATGCAGAGCGCCGGAGTACCAGTACCCAACAGACCGGTACCACGGGCGCCGTTGGGACCGTCGGTGACCTTGAGGGCAGGGATTCCGAGACGTTCTACGGGATTGGCGTCCCAGAGGCCGCGGCCGGTCATCAGCGCGGCCTTCTCCTCGAGGGTGAGGTCCGCCAGGAGGGCGTCGATGCGTGATGTCGACGGTCCTCCCATCCGTCGATCCTCCCCCATAGGGGGGGCTCGACAGACATCCGGTCAACCTGACGCTCCGTCAGGTTTCGATGGGGACGACGAGTAGCCTCGCCGTCATGTTTGACCTGCTGATCACGGGCGGCACGGTGATCGACGGAACGGGAACGCCCGGCGTGCGTGCCGACGTTGGCGTGACCGACGGGCGAATCGCCGCCGTAGGCGAACTTGCCGGAGCCGAGGCCGCCGAGACCCTCGATGCCAGCGACAGGGTCGTCTGTCCCGGCTTCGTCGACCCCCACACCCACTACGACGCCCAACTGTTCTGGGACCCGCACGCCACCCCATCCAGCCAGCACGGCATCACCAGCATGGTCATGGGCAACTGCGGCTTCACCATCGCCCCTATCGGCGACCAGACCGACGCCGACTACCTGGCCGCCATGCTCGTCAAGGTGGAGGGCATGTCCCCGACCGCGCTGTCGCTCGGCCTGGACTGGAACTGGCGGACATTCGGTGACTTCCTGGACCGCTTCGAGGGCAACCTCGGGGTCAACGTGGCCGGCATGGTCGGCCACAGCGCCATTCGGCGGACCGTGATGAAGGACGACGCCACCAGCCGCGAGGCCACCCCCGACGAGTTGGAGGCCATGAAGGCCCTCCTGGCCGAGTCGCTGGACGCCGGCGGCCTCGGATTCTCGACCAGTCGGTCGTTCACGCACAGCGACGGCGACGGCGATCCCGTCCCGTCGCGCACCGCTGCCGCCGACGAGGTCGAGGCCCTTTGCGCGGTGGTGGCCGACCACCCCGGCACCACCCTGGAATGGGTAGCCGACGGCTGTCTCAACGGCTTCCGGGACGACGAGGTCGACCTGATGACCCGCATGTCCCTGGCCGGCCGTCGTCCCGTCAACTGGAACGTGCTGACCATCGACGCCGCCCGCCCCGAGGACTACCGCAGCCAGCTCGAGGCATGCGACCAGGTGGCCGAGGCCGGTGGCAAGGCCATGGCCCTCACCATGCCGATCCTCGTAGGCATGAACATGCACTTCCACACGTTCTGCGCCCTCTACTCGTTGCCCGACTGGGGCGAGGTCATGAACCTCCCCCACGACGAGAAGGTGACCGCCCTCTCCGACCCGGAGACCCGACGCCACCTCGAAACCCGAGCCGCCTCACCGGACGCCGGCGTGTTCTCGCGACTCACCGGCTGGAGGCTGTACCGGATCGGCGACACCTACTCCAAGGCCAACGAGGGGCTGAAGGGTCGCCTGGTGGGAGACATCGCCCGCGAAAGGGGCCAGCGAGACTTCTACACGCTGCTGGACATCGTGTTGGCCGACGACCTACGCACCGTGCTGTGGCCGGGCCCCACCGACGACGACCCGGCCAGCTGGATCATGCGCCAGACGGCCTGGGACCACGACCACGTGATGATCGGCGGTTCGGACGCCGGCGCCCACCTCGACCGGATGGCCGGCGCCAGCTACACCACCCAGTGGCTGGCCGACTGCCTGCGCGGCCAGAAGCTGGCCACCGTAGAGGGTGCCATTGCCCACATGACCGACGTGCCGGCCCGGTTCTTCGGCCTCGTGGAGCGCGGCCGGATCACCGAGGGCTGGCACGCCGACCTCGTCGTCTTCAACCCCGAGACGGTAGGCGCCGGCGAATTCCTCCTGAAGCACGACCTACCCGGTGACAGTCCCCGGCTGTACGCCGATGCATTCGGCATCGACCGGGTCTACGTCAACGGCACGTGCACCATCGTCGACGGTCAACCCGTCGGCTCACTACCCGGCAGCGTGCTGCGCTCGGGTACCGATACCGAGACGGTGTCGATCCCCGCTGACGCGTAACTGGCTCAGTCCCCGGGCGGGGCCGGAACGGCCACGCCGGCCGGAACCTTGGCGTAGTGGTCATGGATGGCCGTGAACCGACCCCGGCCGCCGGTTATGGACCGCAGGTCGATCGAATACCGCAGAATCTCGGCCGACGGAACCTGGGCGCTGATGACCTGATCCCCCCAGCGGTCCAACTCCGAACCCTGCACGATGGCCCGCCGCGACGACAGGTCGCCCATCACGTCGCCCAGACAGTCCGACGGCACGGTCACCTCGACGGCCGACACCGGCTCTAGTACCACCGGCCTGGCACCCCCGAGGGCCTCCTGGAAGGCCAGGCGCCCAGCCATCTTGAAGCTCATCTCCGACGAATCCACCGCGTGGTGGCGACCGTCGTAGACCGCGGCCCGCACATCGACCACCGGATAGCCGGATGACCCACCGTGGGCCATCGCCTCGGCGATGCCGGCCTCCACGGCCGGGATGAACTGCCGCGGAATGACCCCGCCAGTCACCTCATCGGAGAACTCGTAGCCCGATCCGGCCGGCAGGGGTTCGATGCGGATCGACGCGATGCCGAACTGGCCGTGCCCCCCGCTCTGCTTCTTGTACTTCCCCTCGGCCATCGACGTCGACGTGATGGTCTCCCGGTAGGGCACCCGCACGTCGGCCGTGTCGACCTCCACGTGGAACTTGCGCTCCAAGCGGGCCACCACATGGCGCAGGTGGGTCTCTCCCAGCCCCCCGAGCAGAGTCTGGTGGGTCTCGTCGTCCCGGGTGACGGTCAATACCGGGTCCTCGTCTACCAGGCGGTGCAGGGCGTTGGCCAGCTTGTCCTCGTCGTTGCGACTCCGTGCCGTGACGGCCACCGACAAGACCGGCGTCGGGAACCCGATAGCCGGAGCGGCCGCCCGTCCGGTCGCCGACAGGGTGTCACCGGTGCGCGTACCCGACAGTTTGGCCACCGCACCGATGTCCCCGGCAGGCAACGAGTCGACGTCGACGGACTCCCCGCCCTGGAGGCTCATCACGTTGCGGAACCGTTCGTCGTCACCGGTCCGGCCGTTGGACAGGTGAAGATCCCGTTGAACTGTGCCCGCAAGTACCCGGAAGTACGACACATGTCCCAGGTAGGGATCGACGGCTGTCTTGAACACGTGGACCAGGGCGTCGGCCGACGGATCGGGCGCCACGTCAATGGTGGATGTACCGACGGCGACTGGCACGGGCGGCCGATCCACCGGTGCCGGGCCCACTTCCACGATGTAGTTGCACAACCGGTCCACGGCGATGGGGATTGTCGCAGAGCCACAGACCACCGGGAACACCGTGCCGCCGGCCACGCCACGACCCAGCACCTTCTCCAACTCCTCCAAAGACGGCACCTCCCCGTCCAGGAACCGCTCCAATAGAGCATCGTCTGCCACCACGATGTTCTCCACCAGGGAGTCGTGGATCTGATGCTCGCGGTCCTCCATCTCGGTGGGGATCTCACCGAGTTCGGCACTGCCGCTGTCGTAAATCCACGCCGTGTCGGTCAGCAAGTCGGCAATGCCGTGAAACTCGTCGGCCACGCCGATGGGAATCTCCAGGGGGGCCACCCCGGCCCCGAAGTTCGCCTGCAGTTCGCCCAGCACCGTTTCGAAGTCGGTGTGCTCGCGGTCCAGCTTGTTCACGAACACCAGACGGGGCAGTCCCCGGTCGGCTGCCTGTCGCCAGAGGTCCACCGTGGCGTGGTCCAGCCCGCTGGATGCGTCGACCACGAACACGGCGAGGTCAGCGGCTGCCATGGCCCCCACAGCCTCACCGGCGAAGTCAAAGGTGCCCGGCGTGTCAAGCAGGTTGATCTTGTGGTCGTGCCATTCGAGGGTGGCCAGGGCGGTAGTCAACGAATGGCCGACCTCTTTTTCCTCGGGCTCGTGGTCGCACACCGTCGACCCGTCCTCGACCCGTCCCACACGGGACACCGCTCCAGCCCGGTAGAGCATCGCCTCGGCCAGCGACGTCTTCCCCGATCCTGGCGGCCCCACGAGGACCACGTTGCGGATGCGATCCGGCTCGAAGGCCTTCACGGCACACCTCCTCCGCCAGCGGGTCGGTCGCCCTCGCCGCCGGCTCCGTCCGACGTGGGCCGAAACCGTAGCCCTGCACGACGGCGATGGCTAGTGCCCGGCCTACTCGAGACAGAACCCCTCAGACGCGGCCGAGTCGCCCAGGCGTAGCCCCACACAGTGGGTCCGGTCGGTACAGCCGAGCGGCAGAGTCCGGTTCCGTAGGAATCGGCGGCAGAGTTCGATTCCGTAGGATCGGCGGCCATGGACTCCCGCGGTCAGCCGACATCCAGTCGGGCAGGATCTAGCCGACACCTCACCACCCTCGTCGGTGCCGGCTCCCGGTTGAAGAATGTCCAATGGGGCGAGGTGGCATCGCTGCTCGTACCGCTGGTTGCCGTGCTGTTCCCGCTGGCCCGCATGCTGGGCACGGCAGCCACCTCCATGGAGGAGGGCAACGTCCTCGTGGTGGCCTCCGGGATCCTCGACGGCCGACTGCCCCATGCCGACGTTTCCTACCTCTATGCCCCGGGCAGCGTATGGACGGTGGCCGGCGCCTTTTCGGTGTTCGGCGCCTCGGTGGTCACCGAACGCCTGGTCGGGCTGGCCTACCGACTGCTGCTGCTGTGGGGCGTCCACCGACTGGCTCGTCGGTGGGGGCTGTCAACCGCGGCCTGTGCCACCTTGGCCACATGGGCCGTACTGGCCCCCTTCGGACTCATCGCCTATCCGTGGATAACCGGCCTAGGCCTGCTGGCCGCCGGGACCGCTCTGGTCCTAGACGGCGAGGACCGCCGAACCGCCGCGGTGGGTGCCGGCCTATGCGGTCTGGCCGTGTTCCACCAGATCGTGCTGGCCCCCGCCGCACTGCTGGTGGTGGTCCCCGCCTTTGCCACCGCCACCGACGAACGACGGACCCGCCTCGGCACCGGGTTGGTGGCCGGCCTCTTCCCATTCCTGCTCCACATGGTGCTGGTCGGGCCACGCGCCATGGTCGAGGGCATGGTCGTGGACCCGGTGGTACGGCTCCGGGCTGGCCGACGCCTTCCCCTCCCCCCGGACCCCGACGACAGCGGTGACTTCTTCGCCCGTCTGGACGACCTGGTGCGCGGCCCCGACCGTCTACCGGGCCTCGACCGCCCCGCCCAGATCGCCGCCCTCTTCTGGTTGCTACTGGCCGCCACCCTGATCCTGCTGGTGGTGGCGTGGCGGTGGCGGGGGTCGGGCCGGTCCCGTCTGGCCACCATGGCCCTGGTCGGTGCGGCACTCGTACCAATGGTGTTGCAGCGGCCCAGCCCCAACCACCTCAAGTTCGTCGGAGCGTGGACGGTGGCCGTGTGCGTGGTCGCCATCGCCGCTCCCCTAGGTGCCCTCACCGGTCGCCCATCGAGCCGCGGAACGGGCCGCCGGCTAGGTCACCTGGGACCACCGTTGGCCCTGATCGCCGTATTGGGTGGATTGGCCGTGGTGGCCCCCCACCACATCGGCCGCTTCACCGTCGACGCCTTCACCGACGCCCCGATGGACGGCGCCACGGCCACTGTGGTCCACGACGGTCGGACCCTGCCAGTGGGCCGGGGAGCCAGCGCCGATGCGGTGGCCGACGAGATCGATCGTGTGGTGGACTTCGTCGACGCCCTGACCCGCCCCGGTGACCGCGTGTTCGTCGGGCCGACTGACCTGACCCGGACCAACTATTCCGACACGTTCCTCTACTTCCTACTGCCCGACCTGGTCCCGGCCAGCCGACACGTGGAGATGAACCCCGGCCTGGCCAACCGTTCGGGCAGCGGCCTGGCCGCTGACCTGGCGACCGCCGATGTGCTGATCCTCACCGACAGGTTCGACGGCTGGTCCGAACCCAACGCCTCGACCGAACCGGGCGACCCGGTGCCGGCCGCAGTAGTGGCTAACCGTTTCTGCGACGTCGGCGGTACCTCCACCTGGCGGGTCCTCACGCCGTGCGCGGACCCAGGTGACCGGTAGCGTCGACGACGCATGGCCGACGACGGGGCACGCCCCCGCTTTTCCTATATCCCTGGCCTTGACGGCATCCGGGGCATCTGGGTCGTCATCGGCCCGTTGCTGTACCACGCGGCCACAGACACGGTCACCGGCGGCATCCTGGGCATCGACCTTTTCTTCACGCTGTCGAGTTACCTGATCATCTCGATCGCCCTGAACGAGTTCGAGAAGACGGGACGCATTGACCTCAAGGCTTATGCGGGCCGGCGAGCTCGCCGCCTGCTCCCCGCCCTGTTCGTGGCCCTCGGCCTACTCACCCTCTACCTGGTGCTGGTCGTACCGCCCGGAGAGTTCGCCCGCTGGACCGGAGCGATCTTCTCCACGCTGACCTACAGCGCCAACTGGTACGAGATCTTCTCCGACGTCTCGTACTTCGAGGACTTCCACCACTCGCCGTTGCGCCACGTGTGGTCGTTCTCCATCGAGGAGCAGTTCTACATCTTCGCCCCGCTGTACCTGATCGCCGTGCTCCTGATCTTCAAGCGGAGAGCCAACATGGCGCTACTGGTCACCATGATCGTGGGCACCGCTGCCTCGGCCTGGTGGATGGGCCACCTCTACCCGGGTCACGGCGACCCGTCGCGGGTGTACTACGGCACAGACACCCGGGCCCACTCGCTGTTCGCCGGGATCATCCTGGCCGTGGCCGTCCGGATGTACGGGCCGGTGCGAAGCCGAGCCGGCCAGTTGGCATGGGTGGCTAGCGCCTACGGGGCCACGTTCTTCTTCGCGTGGGCCATCTTCGAGATCTCCGAACGCGATGCCTGGATGTTCGAGCACGGCGGCTTCCTAATGGTGGCTGGCATCTCGTGCCTGATGATCTACGGCGTGGCCCAGCCCGGTGAGGCTCCGTGGCACCGTCGGCTCCCGGCCTTCCTGTCGGCCGACGACGCCCCGTGGTCTGGACGCCTGACCTGTGGCACCCTGTACGCCGGGCTGTTCACCGCCGGTTGGGCATTGGTCAGCGTGGTCCGGGGCAACGCTCCGTTCGACCACTGGCCGTACCTGCTGGGAGTG
>JASLKB010000044.1 GCA_030747775.1 Acidimicrobiales bacterium
GATCAACATTCCAATGGCTGATCCCGGCTCCTCAGCAAGATCGGCTGAGGCGAACCGGGCTGCCATGTTCGCTGCATAGCCCATACCAACCGAGAGCATTCCGAGCACGAGTAGTGGGTACCACCCCACCTGAGCAGCCAGCAGACAAGTGAGGGCCCCTATGCCGGCAATGCCGTATCCGCCCGCAATGCCGACCCGTCGCCCTCGTCTTGCCATTAGTCGTGCAAGTGGGATGGCCGTAATCGCCGCGCCTGTCGTCAGACCGGAGGCAGCGATCCCCCCGAGTAGTTGATTGCTTGTCAATTCTTCACCGAGGATGGCCGCCGAGCTATAGGCGCTGCTCATAGCTGCCCCGCCGGGGACAATGCCGCCCATCAGGGTTCGCAAGGTCCGACGCTGGACACCTACGCGGTCTACTGGGGTGGCTCCAAATCGGGCCAACTCGTCCTCAGAAGAGGCCGCCTCCGAGACCTTGGGCTCACGCATCAAGGGAGCGTAGGACGTATGAATCGGGTGAGGTCGCACCCGGCGAGTACCGTCGCCGGGTGCCTACATACGCCTGCTTCGACGTCGAGACGACTCGTCTAGATCCCAAGGTCGGCCACGTGATCGAGATCGCAGTAGTCCCGATAAAAGACGATGGATCACCCGCAGGGGAGGAGTGGGTAACCCTGGTCAATGCTGGGACTGTCGATGTCGGCCGGACCGATATCCACGGCATCCGAGCCGAATGGCTACCCGCTGCCCCTAGTTTCGCCGAGATTGCCGGCGACCTTGCCGAGCAGTTGTCGGGACACATCCCGGTGGCCCACAACAAGAACTTCGACGTGGGATTCATCTCTGAAGAGTGGAGTCGCGCTGGATTCGGAGAGTTGGATCTCCAAGCTGTCGACACCCTTCCCATGGCACGGGAACTTGGGCTTCCTGGGAAACTAGGCAAATTGGCGCCAGCACTCGGTGTCTCGCTGGGTGACGCCCACCAGGCCCTTGCCGACACTCGAGCACTGGCTGGCGTGCTCCTTGCTCTCCTCGAACGTGGTGCGAAGCCAGCACCGTGTCCTGTCTTCAACCCTCCAATGTGGACTCCAGGGCCAAGTGGCCGACTTCTGCATAGGCCGGTTATCACTGCGTAATCCGCAACCCTCAGTTCAGGTCGGGCCGGTCGGGATAGTCGCCAAGTAGCGCCACCATTCCGGCCTGTCGAGCCAAAACAACTCGCCATAAAGCCTCAGGGTCCGCCGATCGGACATCCTCCTCACAGGCATCAACCACGATCCAGCCACCGGCAGCCAATTCGGTTTCCAATTGCCCCGCGGTCCACCCGGCATAACCAGCGAAGAGGCGGACCTCCTCAACACCCGGGAGGTCCACGGGGTCCCGATGCAAATCGACCACACCCAGGCGACCCAGCAATGGGCTAACGCCCTCACCCGATTCATCTGAACCGATGCCCAGGCCGATGATCGAGTCAGTCGACACTGGACCTCCCTTGTGTAGACGAGATGGCCAAGCAAGTCGATCGGCCCAGTGAGGGACTGCCTCGGCACCACCCACCAGGCGTGGTCTATTCAGAATTAGGCCTAGGGCACCGTCGTCATTGTGTTCAAGCATAAGAACGACCGTTTGCTTGAAATTTGGATCAAGCAGCCCAGGAACTGCTACCAGAAGCTTCGCCTTAATGAAATCCGTTGGGGGAGTGGTACCGCTCATCGGCCTGCTCCGGTGCCGGAATGGGTTGCCGTAAGGGCCTCCGCTAACAGCAAGTTGGCGCCGGACTGATCCAGGACACCCACCAACTGTCCACCGGCCAGTTCGGTGTAGATGCCCGTTGTGGTGATCGTTGCGTGGCCAAGAAGACTCTGGATCACGTTCATGGGTACCCCGTCAGACGCCAGTTGCACTCCGGCTGTATGGCGCAGAGAATGCAATGACCTATCGCGGAGCCCCGCCTCTCGGTTGAGGAGGCGCAACCAGTACCGCAGTCGTTGGTAGGTAAAGCGCTTACCGTCGTTGGTTACAAAGAGGGGAGTTGCGGCCGCTGTCGGTCCGAACCGTTCAGCCCGCTCAGCCTGCCACCGATCATTCACCGCCACCAGCTCTTCCGATAGTGGAAGTCGTCGTATCCGTCGGCCCTTACCAACCACATGGAGCATCCAGGTGGCTTGGTCATCGGCATCGATTAAGCGCTCCCTGCTGATCCAGTCCACGTTGGCCTCCACAATCTCCGCGGACCGGAGTCCGAGGACGGCCAGGAATGAGCACATCGCCAGGTCGCGGACCGGCCAACGGACTCGGACCCCGCGCGGGGAACCGTTATCTTGGGAAACCGGCGGGTTCTGGGCCTCTTCATAGAGCTCTCGAATTTCAGCTGGCCGATAGTACTCGGGGTCGACCTGGGGCACGTCGAGTTTGGCGACCTTGCGGATGCGGGCGATATCAGGCACCTCGGCCACCAGTCGATCGGCGATGCAGTAGTCAAAGAATGATTTGAGGGCTGCGAGCGTCTGGTTGATGGTCGACTTAGAGACATCTGGTGCGGCCCGCATAGCTCGCACGGTGTCGGTCAGGGTCGCCTGATCCAGGCTGTCGGCACGCAACTTCGCCGGGGAGATGTCGGCAAACGAGACCACTCGGCGCACGCCTTGTCCATATGCACGGACCGTGTGAGCCGGTTTGTCCTCGTACAGCGGCAACCATGCCAGCCATTCGTGGAAAATAGGCGGCATCTCTTCGTTGGAAGGCAACTTCCGGTAGCCCAATGAGCTAGTCCTTCCTTCAGCGAATGAATGATAATCTCCATTATCTTGACAGATCCGAAATCGGGACGCGTGGATCCCCCCCCAATGACTAGTAGGGAGCCACCCCTGACCGGGGGTAATAGGAGCCGCCCTTACAACTGATGCTCCCGTACGTGAGGGAGCCCCGGTGACCGGACTGTCAACCCGGTCACCGGGGCTCCACTGCATTACACGACGAAAGAGCCTCTTACGGGGTGCCGTCCATGATGTCGCTCAG
This sequence comes from Acidimicrobiales bacterium, assembly GCA_030747775.1. Lineage (GTDB taxonomy): Bacteria > Actinomycetota > Acidimicrobiia > Acidimicrobiales > MedAcidi-G1 > UBA9410. The sequence goes on from JASLKB010000044.1 coordinate 3,016, forward strand.
GGGCACTATGTCGCCAGCGTCCGTGCCGTTATCGACGAAGGCCGAGAGCCGGAACGAATCACCTGCATCGAACTTGCTCGGCCCCAGGGAGGCGAAGGGCTGCAATGGCAGTTTGAACTGTGGCATTGAAGCCGCCGCCTCCCGGAACGAATCATTGGTCAGGTTCGCGCCCGCCTTGCTGGCAATCAGCTCGAACATTCGTAGTTCGTTGCAGTGGCTCATGATCGACCGCCACCACTTCTCGATCCCATCCTCGTGCGTGTCGGGCGACCCGACCTCGATCTCGGGATGACGGGCCTGGAACGGTTTGATGCACAGCTCCTGAATCTCCTCCTGCTCCAGCTGCTCCTGTTCGGTCAGGCCGGTGAGCGTTACCGCACCGTCCACCATCTCAGGAGTGACGTTGCTGAGCGATGTCACGGATTCGTTGTTGTACGGGAAGTACTCCACGTCAACGCCGGCCCAGAACAGGCCACGGAAACCGGCCCGATCGCCTCCAGCGAATACGACCGCGTCGGCTCCCGATGTGCGGACACGCTCGGCTACGACCTCCCACCAGGCATCTTCTGCCTCTGTGTCCCCCACCGTGACCTCGCTGATGGCCTCCAGGACCACGTCGACGCCCAGGGCACTCAGGGTTGCCACGCCGGTGTCGTAGGCACCCTGACTTGCCGTGGCTCCGACGATGGCGACCTTCTTGCCATCGAGGTAGCCATTCTGGTCGAGCAGCGTCAGGTACATCGACATGCGACGCTCCTTGGCCGTGCCGTTCTCCAGCCATGGTGCGGTGACTTGTCCGAGACGCTCGGTGTTCACGCGTCCTCCGATGAGAATGGTCTCCTGCTGTCCGGGAATGCAGATGTTGGAGATCTCAGCAGGACCCACAAAGCCGCCGAGGACGGCGAAGGTCTCAAAGTCGCCCGCCACCTCCAGGCACACGGCGTCGGCGCTGATACCGAGACCGGGGATGGCGCTGTACGGGCGCACCGCGTCGAGCACGACCTGGCGGCCATTAATGCCACCCCGGTCATTCAAATCGGCTACCACGGACTCCCACACCAGCGTCTGGTCACCCCAGCCATTGGGCGAGAAGCCGTTGTCGACCAGCCAGTCGAAGTCGATGGTGGTCGCCGCAATGTGGATCGAATCCTCGGTGACGCCCCGCCACGAAGCCGTCAGCGGTACCTCGACAGGAAGCATCGGGCTGACTTGGAAGGCGCCAGCCGGTGAATACTCATAGATCACGTTGGCCAACGATGCTTCCGTGTCGCCGGAATCGGCGTGACCTATCACCGTGATCTTTTGTGATCCACAGTCACCAAACTCATCACACGACAAGGTTCCGATCATCCCCTCGTAATCGGTCACGCCGTTTAGCCACTCACGCACCCCGGCCCGGTCGATGACCAACGCCCCGTCTTCGTCGAGGTAACTCGCCGCATCAATCGCTTCCAACAGGAGTGTTGTGGCGTCATAGGCATGCGCCCAGAACGCCGCAGACGGCTTCTCGCCCCAGCTCATGACGTAGCCCGAGATGAAGCTATCGGGGGTTCCCACGATGACGCTCTGGTTCCGGTTCGTTCCGTAGCGCAGGTCAGGTCCGGAGAAGTAAAGGCCCTCGGACTCGGGCAACTCCATGAAGTTGCTGACCATCAAGCCGTCAGCAGCCATCAGCGTCACGCCCTCCATGCCGGCCACGTCTCCAACCTGTTGGACGATGAAGTCGCCCTCTGGTTGGAATATCGGGAAGAACAACATCTCGGGTGAGCCCGCAGCCACTTCGGTCAGGACCGGCACCATGTCAGAGTCACCCTTGTTGACAGCCGTGAACGCTGTCATCGTCCCTCCACCGGCCTCGAAGGCATCGGCGAACGCCCGGGCCAGGCCCTGGGTGTACGGGTCACCGTCGTGGATGGCCGCCGCCGTGGTGACGCCGAGTACGTCGAGGGCAAATCCGGCTGCAGCCGCTCCCTGGTACAGGTCGTTGTGGGCAGTTCGGTAGTAGCCGGGGTAGTAATTCTCGCCTGCCGTTCCGGCTAGGTCGCTGGTCAGCGAGGGGCTGGTGTTGGACGGCGAGATCATGACCATGCCGGCCTCACTGATCAGCGGAGAAGCAGCCGCAGCCGCACCCGAGCAACTGGTCCCGATCACGCCGACAACATCTTCGTCGGCCACGATCATCTGCGCGGCAGCGGCACCACCGTCAGCCGAGCAGAGGTCATCGAGTCCTGTACCGAGATTCACGAGGAACCCCTTAATCTTTCCGAACTCCCCACCATTTTTCGTGCCCGACAGTCCGGTGACCGTTCGTACGGCGCGCTCGTTTGGGATACCCAGGAAAGCCACGTCGCCGGAGATGGCGTTCAGCGACCGTATCTGGATGTCTTCACCGGGCTCGACGCGCACGTAGCCCAACGAGCCGTCACCTAGATGGGTCGCCGGAGATACCTCATCCTCGACCGGATCATCCGTAGGTGACTCGCTCTCTTCAACAGCAGGCGCCGCCGTAGTGGCCGGCGCCTCGGTGCTCGTTGACTCGTCACTACCGCTATCGGCATCACTACCACTGCCGACCGGAGCCGCTGTAGTAGTAGCAGCCGCCGACCCACCGTTGTCTGGGGCTGACGTATCGTCCCCTCCCCCACAGGCGCCCGCCAAGAGCCCGAACACCCCAAGTACCACCATCAAACGAAGTCGTGACTTCATTGCTCTATCCCCCCTCAAATCGCCATCAGGCGACACTTCTATCGGCCGCTACGGACCTTACAGCACTATCTGACGGGTCGTCAGGTGGACTCCGAATCGATCTGCCGTTGTTAAGGGCGATTCCCCATCCCATCCCATCCCATCCACCACAGTCCGGTCAGATCAGCGACTCGGACGGCTAGCGTTCCTGACCATGCCCCGGATGGAGATCGAACTCACCAGCACCCGTGAGGACGGTGAGTGGACGTGGCGGGCCGCCGGTGCGCGGCAACCAAAGGGTTCAATCCAGGCCGGCCTTGTGCCGAATGGCTCAGCGGTGGGAGACGTCCTCCGAGTCGAATTCGAGCAGTTCATGGACGGCATCGAGGTGACATCCGTACTGCCCGAGAAGGGCGAGCGTCAAGCTCCCGAGCTTCTCGAGGTGCTGGGGTCTGGTGGTGACGAGCCCCTCGTGACTACCCGACTAGCCGGGAAGCGGAACCGACGACGGGACGACGACGGACCCAGCCGTGGACGAGACCGCCGGGATGGTCGAGGTGGAGGCCGACGAGACGGGGATCGCCGCGGTCGGCAAAATGGCACGCCAAGCGAAGGAAAGGGCCAACGCCCCCGTAGCCGTAGCGATGACCGACCTAGTGGGAAGGGTGACCGCAAAAAGAGCAGGAAGCGCTCGCAACAGCATCCCAAGGACCTCTCGGCCACCGATACCCAGAAACCGCGGGCCAAGCGCCTGCGACCGCGACGAACTCACCGCAAGGCCGCCCTGGCTGTCCTGCCCGATGACCAGCAGTTGTTGGCCCGGATCCTCCTCCGGGACGGCGTCCCCGGTGTGCGGACGGCTATAGACGCACAGAACAAGGCCTCCGAGTCAGCCGGCGAACCACCCATCCCCGCTCCCCTGCTCCTGAAGTTGGCCGAACGGATCCACCCGTCACTGCGTGTCGCTGACTGGAGGGACCGAGCCGAAGCCGCACTCATAGGCATCGATGACATTGACCTACGCGACCTCCGATCGGTGGTGGTCGCCGCCGAGCAGGCTGCACGAACTGACGAGGACAAGGCCCTCGCCGAACAGATCCGGACCGGGCTAACTGAGCGTGTTGATCGCGAGCACCAGGCGTGGCTGACTGATGTGAATAGCGCCCTCGACGAGGACCGGGTGGTCCGGGCATTACGCCTTAGTTCCCGCCCACCCAAAGCCGGCGCACCACTGCCCGCACCGGTGATGGAAAGGCTGACGAGCCTGGCGGCAGCAGGTCTAACGGCTGAGACAAGCCAGGATCGGTGGGCTACCGTGCTGGACGCTGTATCTCTGTCGCCAGTCCACGCCCGCGTGGTGCCCGAGGGTCTACCCACTGAGGCTGGCGAGGAACTACTAGCAGTGGTCAAACGACACTCCATGAGCATTCCTGATATCGCCAAGGCCTTCGGAATCGACCCCACCCCACCGCCGCGGGCCCGACGGGGTCGCTCCCGTACCTGAGAGCTCAACACTCTCAAAATTGGGCCGGGTTATCTTGCAAATCCACCATCGGTAGATTCAATCCATGGCTGTCCACTTCGAGGTCCGGAACAACGTCGCGGTGATGACGCTCGACCGCCCCGAAGCCCGCAACGCTGTGGACCAGCAGTTGGCAGCCGACCTCGAAGCAGCCATCGATCGTTTCGAAGTAGACGACAAGCTCTGGATGGCCATCCTCCAGGGAGCCGGACCGGCATTCTGTGCCGGAGCGGACCTAAAGGCGGTGGCTTCCGGACGGGCCGACCTGGCAACCGAGCGAGGTGGATTCGCCGGCATCGTGCGCCGCGAACGGTCCAAGCCGATTATCGCTGCTGTAGAGGGGCCAGCTCTGGCAGGCGGATTCGAAATCGTTCTCTCTTGTGATCTCGTGGTGGCTGGAGCCGATGCACGATTCGGAATCCCCGAAGTCAAGCGGTCACTCATTGCCAACGCCGGTGGCCTGATCCGTCTCCCCCGTGTCCTACCCCGAAACCTCGCCATGGAGATGGCCCTAAGCGGCGAAGCGATTGACGCCGAGACAGCTCATCGACACGGTGTGGTAAATCGACTCGTGAGAGCCGGCGGTGCTCTGGACGGTGCCCTGCATCTGGCCTCAGAAATCACTGCCAACGCACCCCTGGCCGTCCGGGCTTCCCGTCGGGTCATCGTCAATGGGGCACTTCTGGGCGACGATGAGGCATTCGCCCTCAGCGCAGAGGCAGCCCGCGAGGTCTTCCGATCTGAGGATTTCAAAGAGGGCCCGCTGGCTTTCATCGAGAAGCGGCCACCCAGGTGGCAGGGTCGCTAGAGGACGAAAAGGCCCGGGGGCACCACCCCATTGTCCTCCAGAAACATCGCTAGGCCGTCCACCAAGTCGGTAACTCCCAAGCGGTCGAATGGCACCCACGCCACAAGGTCGGCATCAGTCCCCGCAACTAGTGGCTCGTCGACCAGCACGTCCACACGGAAATCTGCGATCACGTAATGGTGATCGATCCCCATCCGCTCCACCCATCCCACCAACGGCCCACAGATCCCCTCCAGGCCCGTCTCCTCGCGAAGCTCGCGTAGCACGGCCGCGACCATCGCTTCACCAGCCTCCACACGCCCCCCCGGTACCGACCATCGGCCACATTCGGGATCAGTACTTCGACGGACCAGTAGCAGGCGATCGTCATCTACTACCACCGCGCCCACGCAGAGTTCGGGACGGCCCAGCGTAGAACCTGTCACCGGCCGTCAAGCCAGCGGTGAACGAGGATGGAGCGGGCCACCATCCCCTGCGACTCGAAGAAGTTCTTGGTCGCACGGTCTCCCGGCAGCGCCGTCGACTGGACTGCGACTGCTCCCCGCTCTCTGGCATCATCCAAAAGCGCCTCGATGATCGCTTCGCCTACGCCAACTGAACGGGCCTCTGGAAGAACGAATATCTCCTCGACGGTCGCGTGAGAACTGCCATCAACCACAGTACGTAGCGTCATCAGTCCATAACCAACCGGTGTTCCATCGATGTCACCCAACAGCAGGGTGGCGTCAGGATCGTCAACGGCGTCCACGATCCCGGCTCTGGAGTCGGCCCGATGGGGATCCAGACGATCGACGACGTCACCGCCCCTCTTGCCGGAAAGCTCGGCGCGTGCCTCGGCGGCCAAAGATCTCAGAACTTCGTGGTCCGCCAATCCCGCGACCCGGACTGACTCCTCCATCAGACGAACCCCCGAATCAAGTGATCCTCAGGAGATGGGACCTCCACAGTGCCCACACTCTCCCGAATCGGCGACGGCCAGAGCCTGGACAAGCAGGAAACAGTGCGGGCAGTGGAGTTCATCATCTTGTCGTTCAACCACTCCATCAGTAGCCGGCGCGGGAACCACAGCCTTGGCGGTTGCCTCGTCTTCGTCCTCGTCTTCCTCATCGTCATCAGCCGCGATGCGGTCACGCAGAATGGCATCCAGATCAGCCTCGACTTCGTCATCGTCGTCGTCGTCCTCGTCCTCGGATGCCTCGTCGCCGGCAGGGCGAGCGCCTTCTTCGTCTTCGTCTTCGTCGTCTGCGGACTCGAGGTCATCATCGGCAGCCTCACCATCGTCACCGAACTCGTCGTTGAGTTCGTCCTCACCGATCTCCTCGTCGTTCGGGGAATCAGCACCGAGATCATCGTCAGTGGGCTCGTCGTTGTCGGTATCGCTCATCAGGGCCTCAGAAGGGGTTTCGTGGGGTCGCGGCGGGATCATAGACACGTTCCCGACCCATGCGGCCCACCCTTACTCACCGTCAGGTACTTCAGAAGCCGAAAATCACCAAAACTCAGCCAAATTGGAGACCTAAATGACCAATGTCATATCCGGATCGATCAATCCGGACAGCCTCAAGGCGTAGATGGCCTAGAGGAATCAACCGGCTGCTCAGGCCCCAGAATCTCTCGCCGTACGCTTCTCCTCGGCCCGTCGCTCTGCATCCAGGCGCTCCAACTCAGGCTCTGACGAGTGGTCCACAAAGAGCATCATCTCGGCGATTGCGTGGTGCCCAGCCACGTCACCGATCAGCCGGTGCATTCGCTGGACCACCTCCCGGTACGACGGGTGTCCCTGTGGCGTGGAACGCAACTCCAACACGTGCATGGCCTCCCGGGCGTTCATGTGCATCAGGTACCGCACCCGGTAGGCCAACGAAACTGCGTAGGGCGCCTGATCCGGGAAAGGCTCCAGAAGTTCGTCGTGGAGAGCCCTCGACCGCTCCATCGCCGAATCGAACTGACCCCCCACCCCGGCCTCGTCGACCTCCGGTGGCCGGACGTATCCATGGTCTGGGCTGAGTCGCTGCCAGTCGATTGTCATCATCCGGTGGCGTTGGAGATCCCGAAACGCGCCGTAGTCCGACAAAACGTCGAACCGGTACGCAGGCCGCTCTAGAGCCCGACCGGGCCGATGACGGCGGTTTCCTCGCTCTCCCACCATGGCCCGTAAAACGGTCAGGCGTTCATCAATGGTCATGGACCGGACCCGGGACTCCACTTCCCGATCGGACCGGTTCGTAACGGGATACAAAGCTGAAGCAACCAGCTTCACCTCAGCATCGGGGTCAAAATCGGTCAGGTCCACCATGGGAGCACCGGCAACTGCCTCATCGGGCGGAAACCAATCCTCTGCCAGATCCTCTAAACGCTCACGGATATCAGCTGCGTACGCCCCGGCCTCGTCGCCACGGTCGGGTAGGTCAACCCTCTTTAGAAACGATGGAATCACCTTCCGCAACTCAGCCAGCATCATTGCCGAGTATTCCCGAGCCTCGGGGAGCGGATGGGCCCGCATCCGCACCAACAGCGCCTCGTAGGCCTGACCCGTGCCGTAGATGCCGACGTTGGACAGCGACGCGGCCGGAAGCAGCCCTCGGGCGGCATCAAAGGCCTTGGCCGCCACCGCCTGCCTGTACACGAAGTCCGAATCGGCCGGAGACTTCGGAATTCGGATCCGGAAATAGTCATTCATCTCCCGAACCATGTCGGCATACACGTCAAACAGACGATCCATGTCTGAGATATAGCGGGCGCCCAGAGAGGAAGCCATGATCTCCGGATCCCGGTAATAGCGGTAACGCCCACCCAATCGCGAGTCGTAAGCTATATACCGCGTGGACTGCTCCAGGTAAGCCATCAAGCGGCCCCACTCAAGAACCTTGGTTAGCACGTTGGAAGCCTGTTCGCAGGCGAGGTGCACTCCTCCCAACTGCGCCACGCTGTCGTCGCCATACTCGAAAAAGACCCTGTCGTAGAGTTCTTCGGCCCGACGGAGCCCGACGGTGGCGTCGATGCTCTCGTCTCCAGAGACATCCAGCTCCCCGACGAACTCCTCTAGGAACAGCCGCCGAAGACTCTTATCGGACCGGGAATACCGGGCAAACAGAGCGCCCTTTACCACCTCGGGCAGATTGACTAGGGCGAAGACCGGCTCGTCCAGGTTCGTAAAATACCGACGGAGGACGTCAGCCTCAGCGGTACTGAACTCCTCTGAGGGATACGTCGTCACGAGGGCCGAAACTATGTCGCGAGCCGCCCGCCAGCGCGGACACCCGAACTTCTCATCAGGCCTCTATGGCGATGAACTCCATACGGGCCGCCTCCAGGACCGCCGGGTCGGCCCAGCAATCAACCACGGTCAACGCCATTGCTTTGGCGCCCTCGACGACCGCCCGATCCGCCTCCTCGAGAGCCGCGTAACGGGCAAAATCCTCAGTGTGAATAGCCGTCCCTCGGGGCGCCACTTTGATCATGGGGTGGATACCCGGGACCAGATAACTCACATTTCCCATGTCGGTACTACCCACCACTTGATGCGTGATTGTGGGCTGGACGTCCCGACCGAACAAGGCGGCGTTAGCAACGTAGCGATCTAAAAGAGCTCGATTGTCGACAACCTCGTCGTAGCTCACAGGATTCCACTCGACTTCAACCGTGCACCCAGCCGCCGCCGCACCCGACTCTAGACAGGCCGTCAGACGCTCCTTGAGGGCCCTAACCCCCGCTCGGTTCGGCGATCGGACGTACCAGGTGGCAGTCGTCCGCCGAGGGACAATGTTCGCCTTGTCACCGCACTCATTGAAGATTCCATGGATCCGTTCGGCAGGGCCAATGTGTTGCCGTAAGGCGGCCACGTTCACGTAGCCCAGGACCATGGCATCCAAGGCATTCAACCCCTGTTCGGGCGCCGCCGCGGCGTGGGCAGCCCTGCCCTCGTAGACCACCTGGGCCTGCTGGATTGCCAAACTTGTAATGTTCTCCAGGTCGGCATCGGCGGGGTGAACCATCATCGCCGCCTCCACATCCTCAAAGGCGCCGCGGTCGGCCATGATGACCTTGCCGCCGCCACCCTCCTCGGCAGGCGTACCAAGAATACGGATTCGGCCCCCCATGGCATCAGCCACCGCTGCCGCCGCGAGGCCAGCACCCAGGCCAGCTGTAGCGATCACGTTGTGCCCGCAGGCATGTCCTATGCCAGGCAATGCGTCGTACTCACACAACACCGCCAACCGGGGCCCCTCCGTCCCAACGTCAGCCTCAAATGCGGTTTCAAGACCGTAGGCGCCACGCACAACCGGCAAGCCCTGGTCGGCTAGAACGTCGGTTAGTAAGGCATGGGCCACATGTTCCTCGAAATTCAGTTCCGGTGCGGCGTGAATAGCGTGAGAGGTGGCCACAAGCACATCGGCCAACTCGTCGACACGATCGCAGACTCTCTGCCGGGCCTCGGCAACAACGTCTTCGGTGGGAATCTGACGGTCAAAGGCGTCCATGTGCTGAGCGTAACCACCCCTCTCATAACTAGTCCCGATCGGGCAGGCAACCCATCCACTAAACCCGGGGACCCGTCTCAGATGGCGACCCGAAGCGCACCGGGCTGCACGCGCAACGAGAGCTTGTCAACACGACCAATGGGCCTACCATCCACCCAGGCACGCGCAGACCCACCAAAACTCACCTGGGTAGCCGCAGTTCTCTCCTGTCGGACGCTGGGGTGGGGAACGTGCACACCCAATCTGAGACGCCGCCAGGCTGCCGGCACGTCACCAAGTGAAAATGACGCCTCCAGCACGTCAATTAGACCGTCTCCCGGGTGGGCACGTGGCGCAATGTTCCAAGGACCCCTGTGGGCAGCATTGGCGGCCAACCACCAGCGTCCAGGATGCCGTGATGGCCGGATTACAAGGTGTGCCACGAATCGGTGCAGTAGGCCATCCACGAGTGCCTCGCCCAAATCGACATCAACCAGAGTTGCCTCACCACCAGGGCAGGCTCGACCCCGCCCTCCAAGCGTGCGACATAAGTCCCCTCCGGTCAGGGCGACCACCGAATCGGAGTCCAAGTCCCCCAGAAGTTCCAGCAATTCGGCATTCGAGGCCGCAGTCCGCGCGTCCGCGGGAACTAATCCAAGTGCCCCCCAGTCCTCGCTCCGGTTTACCCCCACCATGCCTCCAAGTCAGACTCATCGTTGACGCCTAGACGTCCGGCCGATAGTGCAACGACACCACGGTCCAGCCCAGCTTCCGCCTCGAGGGCAATGATGGCAATCTCCGGTTCGGCCGTGGCCGCCACCTGCCGGAGCAGGTCTGCCACCAGGCGCACGTTTCGGACGAACTCTCCGGGCGGCAAATCTTCGTCGAGAACGTCTGCCAGATCGGCCCCACCAACCCAGGCGTAAATCAGGTGTGCAAAGCCGGGGTCAGGTGGGCCAGCTGGAGTTAAACCAACCTCATGCTCGACGTTTGCAACCTCCTCCGCCAGGAGAATCAACTGATCAAATAGGTCAGGGAACTCCCCAGCCAAGCGCACCGACGAGGGCTCACCTGGGCCGCGCTTCCTGTAGGTAAGGCAGGACATCGCAGCAGCGGTCATCGGCGCGCTCAGGCCACGGAGGATCCCGGCACCAAGGACTTCAGCGACCAGCAGGTCGGACTCGTTGTGAATCTGAGTAAGAGCCATCCCCCGTGTAGTTAACGCCCAGCCGTCGACCATGCCGCGCGCCTCCAGGACGTCGAAGGCAGCGTCAAATCTGGCAGTCAGATCGCCTTCCATGTCAGAGGGGCGAGCTGCCTCTCGCTCCAGGTCACGCTCAAGTCGCTCCAGTTTGCGCCGGTCACCACTACGGCCATCGCCAGATGCTGGTAACCGGGGTCGCGTTACCGAGTTGGCAGCAAACTCGGCAAGACGATCCCGCAGTACCTGTTGGAATCCGGCGTCATCGGGAACGAACGGAGTCGGGAGTTCAACCTCTCCGACCAATTCTGGAGCACCGACGAGGTCACTTCCATCGCCGTAGCCATCATCGAGGAGAATGATCCGCCCTTCCCGGTCCATCGCTCGAACACGGATCCGCCCGCCGCCTCGATTAGCTACTGAGATGATGACGCGGATACGCCCGTCATCAAGAATCACCACGTCGCTCGGCCGGAGGACGGCCGCGGATACCCGTCGGCCGTATGGAAGTACTTTGGAAGTCTGGTCGTCTGACTCAAGGCGTCGTCGGATCCGCTCCGCCTCATTTCGCTTATCGCCAATCTCTCGGAGCCGGTTCGCCGTTTGACGGTCCATCTGGAACTGCGCGAACGATCGGGCCAACAAGTCCACCGCCTCATCTCGTGTTCGGCCATTAACCATGTTGGCCACCATGTTGTAGGTGGGTCGAAATGCTGAGCGAAGAACGAAGTCCCGACTGCAGGCCAATCCGGCAACCCGGTCAAAGGGAACGAATGGCGACCAACAGACCAGTGCGTGACCCTCGACGTCGAGCCCTCGACGGCCGGCCCGACCTGTCAACTGGGTGAACTGTCCCGGCGTCAGAACCTCATGGGTCTGCCCGGTGAACTTCGTGAGACGATCGATTACCACAGATCGCGCGGGGAGGTTGACCCCTAGAGCCAACGTCTCCGTGGCGTAGACCAATTTGACCAGACCGGCAGTAAATAGCTCCTCAGTGATCTCCTTGAATAGCGGCACAAGACCGGCATGATGGGAAGCGATACCCCGCCGCAGTCCTTCCGACCATTGCTCAACGCCGAGCGTCATCTGATCCTCAGGCCCCACCGACTTCAGGCGGTCGGCCAGGTGGAGGTCCACTCTCGCAGCCTGGCGCTCGTCGTTCAGGACTAGACCGTCTCGAATGATGGTGTCCCGGGCTTCGTCGCAACCAGCGCGGCTGAAGATGAAATGAATGGCCGGGAGCAGATCC